>CALFML010000306.1 GCA_937879845.1 uncultured Myxococcales bacterium | reverse complement strand
CCGTTGGTGCTGCCGACGTCGCGCAGCCGCCAGCCGACCGCGGTGCGGGTGATCTCCAGATGATAGCCGCTGACGTTCTTGTCGCTGAGAACCAGGTGGTTGTTCTCGCGCGTGCCGACCCGCAGCACCATCTCGTCATCGCTGTCGCACGACAGACCCGGATCCGGCCCATCGACGACCGCAAGGCGCACCCGCTGCAGCTCCACCGCGGTTGCAAGCTCCGGCGCCCGCTTCATGAGCAGGGTAGTCACATCATCCATCATTATGGCATCGTACCACGCGGTCTCGACGGGGTTCCATGGACCTGGAGCCTGCTGGAAGAACGCGGCCCGGCAAGCCAGGACTTGCAAGGATGGCCAAGCCGGCCTGGATTTGGATCTGGCGCGGGCAGCGGCGTGTGTGAAAGCCGGCGCGTGCCGGCTGATGTGGGCGGAGGCAAATCGCGTTAAGCTAAGTAGCAGTGGGCTAGCGCTCAGCTTGAGGCTACGTGATGAGCATCGATGGCTTTTCCCCGGACGATAAGCAGGCATTCATCGGTTTTTCCGAGAGCGCCGCCGATCGCATCTTCGCCGTCATCGGCGGCTTGGCGCGTCTGCTCAAGGTGGAGTTTGCCGGGGTGGAGAACCTACCCGCCGGGCGCGGACTGCTTGTCGCCAATCATGCGTTCGGCTGGGACATCGCGTTCCCGATGGGGGAGATCCGCGCCACGACCGGGCGCACGGTGTGGGGGCTGGGCGAACATGCGTGGTGGAAGGTGCCGATCGTGCGCCGCCTGGCCGCCGCGGCGGGGACGGTCGATGGCACGCCGGAGAACCTGGACCGCCTGCTCGCCGCCGAGCAGCTGGTGCTGGTCCTGCCCGGCGGCCTGCGCGAGGCGCTAAAGCCGCGCGAGCTGCGCTACCGCCTGCTTTGGGGTCACCGCTACGGCTTCATCCGCGCGGCAATCCGCAACAGCGTGCCGATCTGTCCGCTGGCCGCCATCGGCTCCGATGAGCTGTTTGACTTCGTCGGCGACGCCTATGCGCGCGGCCGGCGCTGGCTCGGACGCTGGGCGGTGCCGATTCCGCGGCCGGCTGGGCTGTGGCCGATTCCGCGCCGCGTCCACCTGCGCTATGTCATAGGGCCGAAGCTCGTCCTGCCGGCCCGCCCGGAACAGTCCGAAGATCCGGAGACCCTGCGCCGCTGCCGCTACATGGTCGAAGGCGCCCTGCAAGAGATCATCGACAACGAGCTCGCGCGCCGCTCCGGCATCGCGCTTTAACCCGCGCTGCCCCTGTCCGCAGCGGCCTACGCGGCGCTTATCTTCTAGGCTGGCGACAATCCGGATGAAAAGATCCGGGTGACTATTGTAATCTTACAGACGATGTCCGGGCAAAGTCTCCCGCGCTTGGGTGACTACCTTCTGATTGAACGCGTCGGCGAAGGCGGCATGGCCGAGGTCTTCCGCGCCCAGTACTCAGGCGATGAGCACTCGGTCGGACCGATGAGCGTCGTCGTCGTCAAGCGCATAAAGCCGGAGCTTTTCAACAAGCCCGAGTTTCCGATCTTCCGCGAGATGTTCCTCAACGAGGCCAAGCTCGTGCGATCGCTGCAGCACCCGAACCTGGCGCGCGTGTATGCGCTGCTGGAGGCGGTGGACCCGGATCTGCAGAAGAAGATCCCGTTTATCGTTCAGGAGTTTGTCCGCGGCCACCAGCTGTGGGAACTCCTGCGCATCGCCACGCGCGGCTTCACCGGCGTCGGCGTACCGGCCGGCATCGCGTCGTTCGTCGCCCGCGAGATGGCGCGGGGCCTGGGCCACGCCCACAGCCACAAGGACGCGGCGACCGGCAAGCTGCAGCCGATCATCCACCGCGACATCTCGCCCGAAAACGTGATGGTGTCCACCGAGGGCAGCATCAAGGTCATCGACTTCGGTGTCGCCAAGGCGCTCGGCGGCTTCGGCCCGCAGACCCGCACCGGCATCATCAAGGGCAAGCTGGCCTACATGGCGCCCGAGCAGGTGGCGCAGAAGGTCGTGCCGGCGACCGACGTGTTCGGCGTCGGCATCGTCCTGCACGAGATGCTGACCGGGCGGCGGCTGTTCGGCGGCAGCAACGACTTCATCGTCATCAGCCGCGTCCTCAAGGCGGAGATCCCGCGGCCCAGCCAGCTCATCGCCAGCATCCCGAGCGAGCTCGATGAGGTGGTGATGACCGCCTTGTCGCGCGACTTGAAGGTCCGCTACGTCGACGGCAACGCCCTGGCCGACGCGCTCACGCGGGCGATGGCCAAGCTGCCGGCGATAAAGGGCACCACCGAGTCCACGGTCAAGGCGTGGGTCAAGCACGTCATCGCCGAAGGGCAGAAGATCTCCTCCAACTGGAGCGAGGAAGAGAGCGGCG
This sequence comes from uncultured Myxococcales bacterium, assembly GCA_937879845.1. Lineage (GTDB taxonomy): Bacteria > Myxococcota_A > Polyangia > Palsa-1104 > JAEUJZ01 > CALFML01. Next base: position 6,914 of record CALFML010000306.1, on the reverse strand, counting down.
TCCACGTCGATGTCGACGTCGCCGACGCGATGCGCCGGGTCGAGGGCTCCGACGACGGCATCATCGAGCTGACGGCCGACGATCTGATGAAGACCGACCTGTCGGGGCCCATCGATCCCGGGGTGCGCGCCGCGGTGACCATGGGTCTTAAGACCCTGCGGCCGGACATGCTGAACAAGGCGACGAGTCGGCCTTCGCTGGCGCCGGTGAGCGCCCAGGCGCTGCTCGGCAGCTCGGCGGCCGATGCGCTCGGGGTGGCGTTACCCGGGGTCAATCGCTCCGGGGTGCGGCCGGCCGCGGCTGCGGCACCGGCGGCGACGCCGACCGCCGCGGCCAAGTCGCGTCCGACCCCGCCGCCGCAGCCGCCGGTCGCCGGGAATCGGACCCCGCCGCCGCAGCCGCCGGTCGCCGGAAATCGGACCCCGCCGCCGCAGCCGCTCGTCGCCGGCAAGCTTACGCCGCCGACTGGCAGCGGCAGAGTCTCCGGACCCAATCAGATGCCGCCCGACTCCGGGAGCATCGCTCCGGCCGCCGGCAGCGCGCCGCCCGACAGCCCCGCCAAGAGCAGCGCGAGCCCGAGCAGCGCCGCCGCACCGCCGGCCAAAGGTCCTGCCCCCGAATCCCGCCCCATGCGCGCGCCGCAGCCGACGCCGCTGGCCGGATACGCCAAGATAGAGACCGGCCCCGATGCTCCCCCCAACGCGGGATTTTTCCCCGCCGCGGCGCCGCGCTCCGCATCGGTCGAAAACCCGATCGTTCCCATTATTGAACCTGCCGCTCCGCGACTCCCCGCGCCGCAGCCGCCAACGAAAGCGGCTGCCGCTACGCCGGCGTTTTTCGACAAGCAGGTCGAGATCTGGGTCAAGCTCATCGCCGCTCTCGCCGTCCTGGCTCTGGTGCTGGTGGCGATCCTGATCTTCCGCGACTGACCGCCGCAGAGATTGCCGCCGGCCCGCGGCAGCGCGGTGCCGCTGAGGCGTAGCCTGCGGTGGCGCGGACGGCGCCGAGGGAGGCCGGAGGAGCGTCGGTGAAACACCGGCGGAGCGGCCGCACCCGGAAAGTCGGATGCGGCGCAGGGCGGGAGTCGCTACCGCGCGGTCGGCGCGGCTTCTTCGGCGGGAAGCTCGGGCGAGCGGCTGAGCAGGCGGGCGGCGAAGGCGGGGCTGCGCTTGCCGAACACCCGCTCCAGCTGCAGGTTGATGGCGGCGCCGAATACGTGGATCGTCGTCTCGTAGGTGAGCGCCAGGTTGGGGTTCTCGGAGGTCCGCGAGCCGAGCAGGATCGGGGTGTAGCTCAGCTCGATGCTGCCCAGGCCGCGGTAGCCGAGCGACACGCCGAACGCCGGGAAATAGCGGTCGGCATCGGGCACCGCCGGATCCAAGGTCTGCGCCGGCACCGGCGTCGGGTCGTAGCCGAAGCCGACGCGCAGCTTGGGCCAGAACTTGGTCTTGGCCTCCAGCACCGGTCCCAGATCTACCTCGACGCCGCCGCGGACGCTGTAGGCGTCGTGCCAGTTGCGCGGCACCGTCGTCGTCTGGGTCTCGCCGGCGTCGTCGGACAGGGTGATGCGCTGGTCGTGCACGGTCGACCACAGCGAGCTTACGACATCCAGGCTGAGCGTCAGCCAGCGCGCCGGCTTGCCGGCCACGCCCAGGGTCACGGTGTGCGGCGTCGGCAAGTTGGTCGCGCCGCGGTTATACGGGAACTGGAAAGAGATCCCCGACGGCCCGGTCGCCCCTACGTTCAGCTCGTTGAAGCGCAGGTTCAGGGAGGAGCGGAACGTCAGGCCGAAGTTCAGCCGCCCATCGAGCAGCCGCACGAGCGCGCCGATGTTGCCGCCGATCGCCGGGCTGGCGCTGCCGGCCAGGGCGATGCGCCCCTCCGCGCTGCCGAGCGCCAGCGAGCGGACTAGCTCCAGCGAGCCGATCTCGATGTCCAGACCGCCGCCGACCGACACCTCGGGGACGATGCGGATGCTCAGGGTGGGGTTGAAGGTGACGGTCTGGATGCTCGAACGCAGGGTGAGAAAGCGTCCGGGGAAGGGCCGCGAGTCATCCGGGTTCTCAAAGTTGGCCCCGCCGCCGTGGTGGACAAAGACGCCAAGGCCCAGCGCCAGCTGGTCGGTCACGCGCGCCGCGACGAAGATCGTCGGCAGGATGAAGTTGGCGGCCTGGGCCGGGAAGACGCCGCCGCTCGGATCGGTGGCGCTCACGGTCGGGCTGGCCAGGGTGATGCCGGCGATCACGGAGAGCCCGCTCTGGAAGCCTAGGCCCGCCGGGTTGTAGAAAATTGCTGAGGCGTCGTCGGCCCGCGCGGTCAGGGCGCCGGCCAGACCGACGCCGGCCGGGGACTGCTCGGAGTTTACGTACCCGGCCGCTCCGGCGGCGCTGGGAACAAGCCCGAGCAGAAGGGCCAGCCCCAGCGGCAACAGCCGACTCGAGCCGGCGCGGCCCGCCTGACCGGGGGCCTGGGAGGAAGACAAAATAGCTCGCATACTGCGCTCCATGAAAAAGGGCTAAAGGGGAAGTGGGATCTCCGCGCTAGGGGACGACAGAGGGTGGTGCGCCGCTAAGGCCGGTGGCGAGGTAGGTCGCGGCCTGGTTCTGGATCTGCAGGGTCAGCGCCATGTTGGTGAAGTTGAAGATGGCGCCGTGATCGGCGGCGGCGAAGAAGGTCGACACGTTGTTCGGGGTCGCGGTGCCCTCCTGATCGATGCCCAAAAGGTGCTGCATGGCATCGACGGGCAGGCCGAGCTCGCGGCCGAGCGCGTAGGTGAAGGGGTTGGTGATCACCTTGTCCATCCCCGCCTCCTGCAGGATTACCTGCGCCGCGGTGCGCGTCGGCATATACGTCGGATCGGGATTGCGCACGTAGCGGGCGAGGTTAATCGGATCGGCCGGATCGACGATCCAGCGGAAGTTCTCAAGGAGCCCGAAGTAGGCCGGCGTCCCCGGCGTCACCCCGAGCTGCGGGGCGATGCCGGCGGACAACGTCGAGTTGGGATCGGTGAAGATGCCCACCAGATCGCCGCCGCCGACGTTGAGCACGCCGAGGTTGACGCTCGGCGAGAAGGCGAGGAAGTTCGCCCCCATGAGGGAGCCGAGCGACTGGCCGAGGAAGCCGATCTTGGCGCCGTTTATCGGCGCCAGGGTGGCGTTGGCGGCGATCTGCATGGTGAGGCCGCCCGCCGTGGCGTCGCGCAGGACGCGCACGACCTGGAACAGATCCAGGGTGTGCTGGCGGTAGTTGTCGCGCTGCGCGAAGGGGTTGGCGAGGTTTGTGAAGTCGCGCGTCGGCAGGGTCGGATCCGGCAGCAGATCCGGGCTGCCGGGCAGCGCGGTGGCGCCGGGCGCGGCCAGGTACGCCCCGGCGCACGAGCCGGCCTGCGGCTGGCCGTTGACCGGCGGCGGCTGGGTGCAGGTCACGCCGGCGGCGCAGTCGGCGTTGCTCAGGCAGACGACGCGGCCGCCGTGATAAATGGCGTCGATGGCGAACATCGCCAGGCCCTTGCTCGCCAGGGTACCGGCGATGGCTATCGCGTCGCCGCGCCAGCGCGTCAGGCCGTGCTGGACGATGACCACCGGCGCCCCGCCCGGCGGCGCCAGAGCCGGCGTCGGCAGGGTCATGAGGAACGGGATCACGTCATTGTAGGTCGGAGACGGCGCCAGCCGCCCGGTGGTGTTGAACGCTCCGCGCAGATCCACCACCCGGCGCACGGTCATGGTGCCGTGGATGATCGCCCCAAGCGGCGCCGTCGCCGGCACCACCGTCGTAATCGACACGGTGCTGGGGATCACCGGCGCCAGCTGCGTCGTCGCCCCGATGAGCTGCTGCAGCGGCTTTATGATCGACTGCGTGCGGTACGCGGTGATCGCCGCGATGGTCGAGGGCGAAACGCCCAGGGAGCTGAGCTCGGTGACCAGCGGCTCCAGCGCCAGGCGCAGCTGCTCCAGCTGCTGCGCTTGGGCCAGCGGAATGGTCGAAATCGCCGACTTGCCGTCGATCACAAGCGGCGCCGACTGGGTGATGAGCAGCGTCACCGGATTGGGGGCCAGCTTCTGGCCGTTGGCATCCTTGATGTTGGTCGTCAGCACGCCGGCGTAGGTCATGCGGTCGCTGAGCAGCGGGCTGCGCGGCGTCACCCAGATCTGGCCGGCAAAGCCCGAGACATTGTTTGGCACATCAAGCAGTGCCCGCAGCGGTTTGGCCGTGAAGCTCGGCTGGCTGGTCGGCACGCTCAGGTTGACCAAAAACGCGGTCTTGCCGGGGACCACCGAGGCGGCGTCGATGTCCACCGGCAGCCCGCCCTTGATCTCGCTGTCGATCGGGAACTGCACCGAGCCGGTGGTCGAGAACCCATCCAGCGTGTTCAGACCGGCCTTGAGCGCCTGGGTGCGGGCGTCGTCGGTGGGCAGGATCGGCACCTTGACCGTGGCGTCTGCGGTCGGGCTGCCCATGCCCATGTTCGAGAGCAAAAGGTTCGACGGGAACGGAATCTGGCCGCGCCCCGAGTCGAAGATCGCAAACGAGCGGTTGCTGATGGTAAAGCTCCACGCCATCACCAGATCGCCGAGCGTCCGCCCCTTGAGGTCGAGCACCTTCTGAATGATCGGCCGGATGCCCAGGCGCGTCGCCTCCAGCTGCTGCGCTTGGGTGTCGGTGAGTCCGTCGACCACGGCATGGCAGGCGCTGTTGGCCAAGTCTTTGCACTCGCAAGCCGGGTTGGTCGCGTCCTGGCACAGGGCGTAAAGCGGCGTCGTGCTGCGCAAAAGCGCGAACGCGGCATCGGTGAGCACCGGCCTTGCGTCGGCGGTGCGGACGCCGCGCACCGCGCCGCTCTCCTGCCAGCTGAAGACGCCGACGAAGTAGGTGTGGCCGTTGCGCCAGCGGTTCTGGGTGGAGATGACAAGCTCGGTGCCGCCCGAGCTCGGGTCCAGGCTCGCCGCCGCCGCCGGGGCGGTCAGCGCCGTGCCGGTCGTGGCGTCGAAGATCACCACCCCTTCGGCGATCGAGGCGGGATCGATCGCCCCGGAAAAAGTCGTGGTCGCGGTGGAGTCGGGGGGAAATCCATCGAGCCCGCGCAGATAGTCATTAAATGCCGCGAGCGCTCCGTTGGAAGCCTCGGCCGGATCGGCCGGGATCTGCAGCTTGCCGCCTACCCGCACAAGGTCGGTCGGGGCCGGGACAACCGGTGGGGTGGCGCCGGGATTGAACAGGGCGACGACGCCCTGGTCGGAGGTCGTCTGCGGTACATCCGCAACGCAGCTTGTGAGGGCAGAGATGCCCAGGGCGCACAGACCCACGGCCGCTAGTGACGACAAGCGGCGCCTCGCTCCAGCGCCGGCCGCAGCTGCGGTCGGTCCCGCATTAGTAATATGGGAATATTTTTTCATGTAATTTACCTCTCTTAATTAATTTAACTATAAGTCCGCCGCGCCGGGTGTGACTAACTCTCGGCATGTGTGCGGGGAGCAGAGTTACCGTCGCTGCGATGGCAACTTCGGCCGGCTCTTTGGGGAGGTCTGCAGGGGATCTGCGAAGCCGGACGCAGCCCGGTCGATGCGCTGGAGCCGGCGCCGCGGGGCGTGCTGCCGCGGCGTCCGCGAAACGGCCCGGCGGCTCTGTGCTGCTCCACCAAAACCCTGCGTTTTCAACTACGATGGCAAAGGTATGAGGCCGGCCGGGAATCCTTTTGACGCGGTGTCGCCGGTGGAGTCTGGCGCATGACGTGGGCGATGTGGGCGCTGCTCCTTCTGGCGCCCGAGGTCGTGATGCCGCGACCCCTGGAGCTGTCGTCCGCGGGCTCCGACCAGGTCGAGCTGGAGCGGCTGGCGACGCGCCTAGGTCCGGCGCGGCTCATCAAGCTGGCAAGCAGCGCGGCCGCGGGCGGACAGCCGCGGGCTGCCGTAGCGGCGCTGCGCGGTCTGGGGCTCTCCGGCAGCTTGCATCCGGAAGCGGCGGCCCAGGGGCTGCTGCCGCTGGCCGAGCTCATCGGCCAGCTCCATGACGATAAGCTGCTAAACGCCGCGGTCGAAGCGCTGCTGCGGCTGTGCGAGGGTCTGCAGGACGCCACGGTCTGCGCCGAGCCGGACGATCGCGGCTGCGGCGAGGATCTGGGCCCGCTGCCCAAGTACCTTCTCCAGCTTGCGGCGCAGCCGACGCTGCCGCCGGCCGTGCGCGGGCAGCTCGTCCATGCCGTGCGGGCGCTGCCGGTGCCGGTGTGGCGGACGCAGGCGCCGCGGCTGGTCATGCTGGCCCAGGGCGCCGAGCACGGGCCGGAGCCGGTCCGTGACGCGGCGCTGGCGGCGCTCGGACTGCTGGCGCAGCACCACCTGGAGCAAGAGCTGGTCGCGCTGGCTCTGCCGCCGACCGTCGGGGAGCTGGCCAGCGCCGCCCTGGCCGAGCTGTGCCTGCCGCTGCCGCGCAAGCCGGTCCGCCCTCCGGCCCCGCCAAGCCCCTCGCTGGCCCCAGAGCTGGCGGCGCAAGTGCGAGCCCTGTCCGCCGCCGATCAGCCGCTGCCGCAGCGCCAGCGCCTGCAGGACTGCCTGCGGCTGCTCGGTACGCCGCAGGACAAGCTGCTCCTTCAGTCCATCGCGACCGCCGGCCGCAAACCGAAGCGCTGAGCTCTCCGGCGCCGGTCCGCGGCGGCCGCGGGTCTTGGACCTCTTGACCCGTTGCCGTCACCTCGGGCAGCCTGCAACAAGCAGATATGTCGACACTTTCCCAACAAGTGAGCCCTTCCCAGGCGCCAAGCTCCGGCGCCGCCTCTGCGCCCGGACCGAGCCCGGCCGACGATGTCGGTGCGGCGACCCGGCGCGGCGTGCTCTTCATCCCGATGGCCAAGCTGTGGTTTTTGGTGGCAGGGCTGCTCATGCAGCTGTTGCTGCCGCGGGCGCTCGGCAGCGCGGCGCTGT
>CALFML010000305.1 GCA_937879845.1 uncultured Myxococcales bacterium | reverse complement strand
CGCGCTTCCCGCGCGGATAAACACAGCGGACAAATCTCAGTGCCGCATGTATAAGCCCCGGCCCGGACCGTGGGATTCTGGGCAGCTCTTTGAGGGGGGCTGGGGCTCAGTCGATGGGGAACGGACAGACGGCGGGGGGGGTGAAGGACTGCAGGCGGGCGGATAGCTCGTCGCTGCGGTCGATTACGAAGTCGGCGGCGGGCTGGTAGACGCAGGAGCGGAACTCGGCGGCGGCGCCGGGGGAGGCGGCGGGCTTGCGGCCGATCTGCGTGTACTCCGTCGTGCTCGCGGGAGACAGGTCGGGACGGGCGGGGCAGCCGCCGAGGCCGAGGATGCGGGCGGCGACGTAGCAGTCGAGAAACAGGCGGCGGTCCAGGTGCTCGCGCAGAAGCGGTCCCAGGCGCTGCAGCGCCTGCAGCCAAAACCGGCGGTCGCAAAAGGGCGGCGGCGGCTTGAGCGCGTTGAGCGCCACCCGATCGACGCTCGGCAGCGCCAGGAGCTCAGCCAGAAGGCCCGCCCACAGCTGCTCGGCAAAGCGCGGGGTGGACAGCGTGACGATGAGCACGTGCTCAAGCCGCGCCCGTTTTCGCACGGCGGTGAGAACTTGTTCGACTTCGGCCGCGACGACCTGTCCGGGGGGCTCATGCAGCTGGCCCTTGAAGGGATCGATCGACAGGTTGAGGCGCGCCAAAAGTCCTAGAAGCTCCGTCGGCAGCGCCATCGCCACCGCGATCGTCGTGGTCAGGGCGACCGGCTTGCCGCGCCGCTTTGCTGCCGCACAAAGGCGGTAAAGGGCGGGGAGGACCGGTTCCACCGGCTCGCTGAGCGCGATCGCGACCTCGCGGTAGGGCAGCTCGGAGATCGCGCCGGCGAGCAGGTCTTCAAAGGGCCCGGCTTCTGCCGCAAGCGGCGGCGGGCCGGGCGTCCCGGTGCGTCGGCCAAGGTAGCAAAATGGGCAGTTTACCCGGCACCGTCCGCCCTCAAAGTGAATCGACAGGACGCCAAGGCCGGTCTCCGGACTCCGCTTCAGGCCCTGCTCCGGCTCTTGCGACCCGCCAAGGTCCCTAAGGTCGCCAAGGCCTTTTGACCCTTCGCCAAAGTCCGTCGCTGCCTGCGGTGCCTGGCCTACATCGGTGTCACAAAGGCCATTTACCGTGAAGCGGGGTCGTCGCATTTGACAGGGCACCTTTTATCGGAATATCGTCGAAAATACTGAATGATGCGTCTAGAGCAAGCAGGCCGCACCCACGTAGGCCATGTGCGGGAGAAGAATGAGGACTCCATGCTCCTTGCCCCCGACCTGGGGCTCTTCGTCGTGTGCGACGGCATGGGGGGCCACGTCGGCGGGCAGGTGGCCTCGCAGCTGGCGGTGCGCACGATCGATCAGGTAGTCCGCACCGGCCAGCCCGCATCGGCGCCCGAGGATCGCGATCCGCTCGTGACGGCCATCCGCTGCGCCAACTACGCCATTTTCACCCAGGCACGTCAGGACCCGAGCCTCCATAACATGGGTACCACGGTCGTCGGCGTCCGCCAGCAGGGCGACCTTCTGCATATCTGCCACGTCGGGGACAGCCGAATCTACCGGCTAGCGTACCACAGCGGCGAGCTTATGCAGGTGACGCGCGACCACTCGCTTGTGAACCTGTACGAGGACAACCCCGAGCTGGCCAAGCGCTACGGTCCGCCCAACGACAACGTCATCGTCCGCGCCGTCGGGCTGCACGAAGGGGTCGAGGTCGAGTACCAGAGCGCGCCGCTGTCGCCGGGCGATGTCTATCTGCTCTGCTGCGACGGGCTGACCGACATGGTGGACGACTGGATCCTGCGCGAGGTCATGTCCGATGCCGCGGTGGCGTCCAACCTCGATGAGGCGTGCGATGCGCTCATCCGCGCCGCGCTGAGCTTCGGCGGCATCGACAACACCACCGCGATTCTGCTCCGTGTGGTGGCGCAGTAAGCCCCTCTAAGCCAAGTACAGCTCTTCACAGATTCGCGAGCATCGCTGGGCCGGGCCGGGCCGGACGGTGCAGGCGTAGGTCTGGGCTTGGCGCCGCTGCGCTGCGCGCCGTACGGCGCAGCCCGGCACAGGCTGGGGGAGCCACTTCTCGCGGGTGGATGAAACAGAGGAGGAGCGGCGCGACGGCCGGCGGCGGCGCAGCTACAGGAACATGAAGTAGCGCTCGGGGATGTCGTCGAAGGTCATGTCGCCGGCGCAGCTGACGCACTTGACGGTCGGCGGCCGCCGCACGATCTGGCCGCTGCCGTCGCGCAGGTCGCGGTCGACGCAGATCATCTGCTCCTGGTCCAGGCCGCAGCGGGTGCACAGGTACGGAGCGAAGAACGACACCACGTCGGTGTTGTCGAGCAGGTTGCTGATCGCGTTGGCCTGCTGGACAAAGGCGATCGGGCACTCGTGCAGACGGATCTTGGCGACTCCGGTGAGCGCGCGCATCAGATCGAGCCAGGTCTGGATGCTGTCCGAGCTGATGCGGCGGAAGTCACGCAAGTAGAAGTCGAGCTCGCCGCGCAGCTGCTTGAGCGCGGTCAAGTCAACTTCGGCGTTAAGCACTCCCGAGAGGTGGATGTGAAGACGCTGGCCCTCGCGCACGATGTTCCAGCGGAAGGTTCGACCGCTCATGGCTGCGAAGTGCTCCTTGAGCTGCTGGCGCTCTGGGGCCGAGGCAGCATCGAAGAGAATGGCGACCCCGATGTCCGGACTGTACGCGCCTTTTTCGACGCGAACCGCCCGGCCGAAGATCTGGATCTCAAGGGGACGGCCGGGCAGCGCGAAGCGGACGACGACGCGATCCCCGGCGTTGATGGGACGGGCGGTACGCAGCAGCATACCGTCGAGGCTAAGGTCTATCGAGGTGCCAAGGTGGACGGCCTCGCTGCTCTGCCCGTAGGTGCCAAAGACGTGCACGCGGACCGGGTAGCGCTCGTTGTTGCGCACCGGCAGCGTGAGGTAGCGGGCGAGCAGGAGCGGCAGGAGCTCGGCGCGGGCCGGCCACTCGACGACCTCGTCAAAAGATGTCGTCTGCGGCACGGCGGCGTTGCCGGCCGTCGTATGCAGCAGGATGAGCGGGATGCTCCGCGTCGCCCGCCCGGCCCGCACCTGCTGCGCCACGGTCACGGCGCTGTGCTCGCCGAGCTGCGGTCCGAGGAGACATAGATCCGCCCCCTTGGTGAGTCGCTCGAGCAGCTCGCCGAGCGAGCGCACGTGGCAGAGCTGGACATCGTGCCTGTGAAGCAAGCCTTGCTGCAAGCCGCGCGGAAGATCGGGGTGGAAGGCAGCGACTATGGTCTTCACCGCAGCATGATACCACTATCCGCCGCCAAAGGCTGCGGGCTCAATCAGTTGTCGGCAGTTGCCGGAACGCAGCCAGCAAGCGGCCGGGCGCCGCAGTGCCTGTCGGACCAATGTCACGACCAAGAACGGGCCGCCGCGTTTCACAAAGCGCGATGGCAAAGCGGGGTGAGGACGAACCGGGAGGGAAGACTGCGCCGGCGGGCGCGGCGTCTACTCGGTCAGGTTGCGGACGACTTTGGCTTCTTCGCCCGACTTGATGATGACGTCGGCGCTTACGCGCTTGTCGCTCGTTACGAACGTGATGACGTGCTTGCCGGGTTTTAGGGGGATGTGATCGCGCGGGGCGATCGGGGTGACCTTGCCGGTGTCCTTGCCATCGACGAGCACCTTGGCGTAGGGCTGGCTGTTGGCAATCAGGAAGCCTTCCTTGTCGCTGCCGGGGGCCGCGGGCGGAGGAGGCGGCGGCGATGAGGCGGTCGCGCTCGGGGCCGAGCTTGCCGCTTTTTCGCTGTGGCCCGAGCTGCCGCCGCTGCCGCTGCTGCTGCCGCTGGACCCGAGGTCGAGATCGAGGGTCTGATCAAAGGACTCGCCAAACGACACGAGCTTGATGAGCGAGCCGACGCCGCGCTTTTTGGCCACCACTTTGGCCGCCTTGGTCGGATCGAGATCCTCGACCGTGACCGGGGACTTGCCGTAGGAGCGGCCGTTGACCTGGATGTCGACGCCGGACGGCCGGGTGTTGATGACCAGGCGCCCGCGGCCGTCCTTGAGGTCGACGGTGCGCTCTTTTTCTTCGCCCGGCTTTAGCGTCTCGCTGAAGGTCACCGGGCGCTTGCCGGCCTTTTTGACCGTGACTTCCTGCGGCACGCCGGCCGGGACCAGGTAGCCCTTTTGAATGTCCTTCTCATTGATCATGCGGCCGTTGACCGAGACCAAGGCGCCGTCCGGCGGCAAGCGCAGCCGCAGCACGCCGCTGCCCTGGCCGCCCGGGCTGTCGCTGCCGCTCGCGGCGCCGGGGTTGGCGGCGGCCGCGCCGCTGGCGCTAAGCTGCAGCGTCACCGGGGTGAGCTCGCCCGCGGCGACGTCGATGGTCTGGGTGAGCTGCGCCGCGCCGTCATCGGTGCGGACCAGGAGCAGGTGCGGCCCGCGGGTCAGCTCTTTGAGCAGGAAGGCGCCGCCGGCCTCGATGTGGCCGCGCTCCTCGCCGTCCATGAACACGGTCGCCGGGCGCTGCGGG
>CALFML010000304.1 GCA_937879845.1 uncultured Myxococcales bacterium | reverse complement strand
CGCGGGAAGCGCGCGGTGGGGGGAGGCTCCGGCCGGCTCTGCCGGGCGGATGGGGCGGGCAGAGCCCCCTATTTCATAGCAGTGGTGCTTTTCTCCAACATCCTCCAAAATATACGGCTAAGGGCTGCGGCCACAGCGACGAGGCCATCGCCTGAGGGAGGAAACATATGAGGTTGACCCGGGGGAAGGCGGCGCGCACACGACCGCGGTCCCGCCTACACAGGCGGTGGTGATCCGATGAGGATGCGCGCCCAGCTGCTGGTATCGACTCTCAGCGCAGCCGTGCTGTCGGGTATCCTGGGAATCTGGCTGCTTGGTTCTCTGGCGGCCAAACCCGAGAAATCATTTCTCGAATCCGAGCTGCGACTGGGCGAACAAGGGGTGCGGCGCCAGATCGAGCTCCGCCGCGCGGCCCGGGGAGCCGCCTATCTGGCCCTCGTGCGCCAGCCAGCGCTCGTCAAAGGCTTGGCAAGCGGCGACCGCAGCCAGCTCACCACGCTTGTCGCGTCCTGCCGTCAGGCGGGTGCCGATGTCGTCGCCGTCGTCGATGTCGCATCCAATCTGCTCGCCGCAGACGGCGTCGCAGCGGCGCAGCTGGCCAAAGAAGCCGGCCGCCATGCCAGCTCCGAGTCGGCTACGCTCCTCGCCGTGGCCGGAGCCGTGATGGACGGCTTCCGGCTGCCGATCGGCGCCGATCCCCCGCTTGGGTACCTCATCGCCGCTGAGGTAGACGCGCTCTGGAGCATGCAGATCAGCGGCGAAAAGGGCGAGAGCTGAAAGAGTCGCGGAAGGGCTGGGGAGGTTCTTGTTGGCGCTTGCGACAAGGCCGCGGCCGCAGCCGACAACTGCCGCGATCGTCGGATCAGCGATCCAGCCTGTCATCGCCCTCCTAGAGCACGGCCGGGACGTCCGCAGCCAAGCGGTGAAGTGACGCGCACGCAGCCCGAGGCAGCCCGAAAAGCTGCCCCTCGCTGCCTAAAGCGCCCGGCGCAGCACGGCAATGAAGCGCTCGATATCAGAGTCGGTGTTGTACAGGTGTGGGGAGACGCGGATGGCGCTGCCGCGCAGGCTGACATAGACCTTGGATGCGGCCAACCGGGCCGAAAGGTCCGGCGGCATCGGCTCTTTGAAGCGCAGGCCGAGCATGTGGCTTGCACGCAGCGGTGCCGGGCTGACTTCGCAGCGCAGCTGCGCCGCTTGGTCGGCAATCTGGGTCGTGCGCGCCCTCAGAGTCTCAGAGATGTTCGCCACGCCCCAGTCCAAAAGCTGCCGCAGCGCGGCGATCACCGCGGGCATCAGGGCGAAGTTTGCCCGCTCGCCCATATCGAAGCGGCGCGCCCCGGGCTGATAGTCTTGGCGATAGTTGACCAGGGTGGCGAAGTTCTCGCTCCCGCCGCGTCCGAGCCAGGTCTGCTCCAGCGCTTTGCCGTGATGATGCTTGGGCGCGATGTAGATAAAGCCCGTACTGTAAGGACACAGCAGCCACTTATAGCTGGCGACGATCAGAAAGTCTGGCTGCACGGCGGCGACATCAAGCGGTGCCGCGCCGAGCGACTGCGTGGCATCGACGACCAGCGCCGCGCCGACCTCCCGCGCCCGCTCACCGACGCGGCAGAGATCAATATAGCTGCCATCGGTCCAGTGACAGTTGGGCGCGACGACAATCCCGGTGCGCTCATTTATTGCGCGGAGCAGCGCCGCTGTAAAGTCGTGATCCGCCGGCCGCGGCACCGTCACCACCGCATCCGGCCGGTCTTGCGTCGCCGCCCGCCACGGATACACATCGGCGGGAAACTCCTCCGCGAGCAGCAGGACATGCTTGTCCGGTAACAGCGGCAGGTTGCTCGCGGCGATGGCGATCCCGTAGCTTACCGAGGGGATGAGCGCGATCTCCTCCGCCGTCGCGCCGATGAGCTGGGCGTACAAGCTGCGCGCCGTCTCCGACTCGGTGAAAAAATCCTGCGCGCTGAGCGTCCACGGCTGCGCCTTGCGCCGCATCCCGGCCTCCCCCGCGGCAACCGAGGCGCGCAGAAGCGGCGACATATACGCGCAGTTGAGATAAGTGACGTCGTCGGGGATATCGAATAAGCGGCGCTGCGGGTCGATGCGCATGGATGCTCCTGACGTTCTTGCGTCCATACTACTTCCCCGGGCCGGGAAGGCCGGGATTATCTTCTGCCGCAGAGCCGCGGCTCCGACGGATTGACCAGGCGCGGACCATCCCCTATACTAGTTGCGTTTCCGTAATAGTGTTCCAAAGTTGAGCCTTGCAAACGGTCTAGCGCCGCCCCAAGTGAGATAAAGATGTCTCTATCACGAACTAAAATGGGAGCCTGCATCGGGGCTCTACTCGGTCTTCTGAGCTGCGGCCTCCCTCCTGAGATAGGGCAGCTGCAAAAGACGATTACGGAGCTGCAAGCGCAGCGGGAAAAAGATCGCGAGGCCGTGCAGCAGCTCGACCTCGACTTGCGACGCGCCCAGTTCGAAGTCGATTGGCTGGCGGAGCAGACCCCGGCGTGCAAATACCGCGAGTACGGCCAGCGGCTCAAAGACAGCTGCGAGCAGGGTCGGTGCGATCCGGGAAATACCACCAGCGCGCTCAGCAAGCTAAAAGATCTTCCCGGTTCCTATGTCGTCATGCGCCTGCGGCCGGATCAGGGGGTAAATGGACTCACCCGCGGTCATCAGAATCAGATCGTGGAGCTGCTGCTCGGCCGGACGGCGCGGCCGACGACGCGCCTGCTGCTTCTGGTGATGCCTCCGGCCAACGGACGCGACCCGCAGGGCCAGGCGCAGCAGGCGAGCCAGCTGGCCACGGATCTGCGGGACAGCATCCGCCAAAAGATCGCCCACAGCCGCGACTTCGGCTGGGCCACCCCGACCGTGGTGGGCTGCACGGCGGAGACGAAGAAGATCTTCTATCAGTTTTCGGCTCTTTACTCAGCGCAGCTGATAAAAAACAAGACCCCCCTAGAAAAGGAGCCGCGGCCGGAGGAGTCCATGATGGTCATCCTGTTCCGCCTGGACTGCTTCTCTCCGGGTACCGGCAGCGCCCCCATCGCTCCTGGCTCCGGCGGTGCGCCGGATGCACCACCGGCCCCAGCCCCATCCGGCGCCCCCGTTGGAGCCGGCGCACCGGGCGCCGCCAACGGCCCTGCCCCCACCGCGTCATGAGAGCGGCTCTGTTATTTGCTCTGTTTCTCGCGCCGGCCATCGCGCTGCCCGGCAGCGCCCTAGCTGCCCCGGCGGCCGATGGGTGTCTCGGCGCACGGCAGGACAAGCTGGCGGAGGTACTCAAGGAACGCGGCCAGGAGAACTACCTGATCGGCCAGCGCATTCCTGTCGAGCAGATCAAGCTGCAGTTCTTCGTACGGATGGACAAAGATCGCTCCGGACCGATTCCCAAGTTCGCGGAGCAGACCACCCATGCCCTGTTTTCCGATGAGACCGTGCCGCTGTACATCGTCAACCTCTGGGGTACGGCGTGCAAGCCCTGCAAAGAAGAGCTGCCGCTTCTGCTCAAGACCTGGCGCGCGCTCGCTGCCGATACTACGCTCCGCCGCAACATCAAGCTTATCCTGATTCACGAAGAGCCGGTGGTCCTGCCGGAGGTGCTAAGTGAGTTCATGCGCGCCGAGCCGGACATCGGCAGCCGGGTGTCGCTGTATGCCGACGCCAACGCCGGCTTCCGCGAAAAGCTCGATGTGAAGCCCTACGGTCCGCCGAGCCTCCCGACTACCTTGCTGGTCGATCGCAGCGGCGTCATACGCCAGGCATTCATCGGCACGCTGTTTAACCGCGACGCGGCGCTGACCCACACCGTCAAGCACCTTTTGCGCAAGCCGGCATCGGGGCCGAGCGTGGTCGCGGATCAGACGCAGGACGAAGCGGTGGCACGGCTCGCAGAGAACGTGAAGCGGGTGAGCGCCATCTTGCGGGCGATCGATGAAAAGCAAAAATCCGATGCCACGCTCTCAAGCGAAGAGCGCAACGAGGTGCTCGAGTTCTGGCAGCGCGTCGGCATCGAGCCGCCTAAAGAATTCCAGGTGGGCGAAAAGACCCGTACCGCCCTGCAGCGGATCTTGGCAAATCCCACTCCGTCACCTACGCATGCGTCCTTGCCGCAAAAAAATGGCTGACGGCGGTTGCTCATCGTCTGCGGTGAAGGCAGGCTGCGTGCTCGCGGTGTTTTGCGGACTCTTTTCGCCTGGGCCCGCGCGGGCTGAAGCGCCCAAGCTGCAGCTCCGGGCTATCAGCCAACAGACGCCGGGCAGCTGCACCGGCAACCCGGAGCTCGATGTACGGGTGGAAGAGGAGCTCAAGCAGCTCACCGGCCGAGTCATCAGCCATAGCCCCGCGGTCCCCGGGAATCCGACCCTCACCCCGGCCGTGCCGTTCCAGGTGTTCGGCGGCTATATCGAACCCCTGGATAACGACTGGTGGCGCGCCCGGCTGTGGCTCAAGGACGCCGGAACCACGCAGGTCGCGGTTCGCGATACGTACTATCGCAACATGGCGCAGCTTACGGCGGAGCTGCCGCACGATGCCGCGGCGCTCATCCTGCTGCCCGACTGGACGCGCACCGGTTCGGCGCTGCCGCAGTACTGTCATGAACCGGCAGGGTCGGCCGTTCCCGAGGATGCCTGCGACCCGTTTCTGCCGCCGCCGAGCTGCGGCGTGGCATTTGACTGCACGCAGAGCAATCAGGCGCCGCGGTGCCCGCCTGGGCCGTCGTGCGGGGTCGCCGGGAAGCCGCCGTGTCCCCCGCCGCCGAAGCCGTGCCGGGTGCGGGACTGGCGGTTCGGCACCGGCATCGCGGCGCTGGTCGCGGGCGGGGTCGCGGTCTCCATAGGCGGTCTGATTCACGCCGGGTCAAGCGACGGGGCCAGCCCCGCGGCCATCACCTCCTATGCAGCGGGCGGTGCGCTCCTAGGGGTCGGCACCGGCCTTATGACGCACTGGGGACTGCGCGCCGAAACGACTCTGTGCAACAAATAGCCGCCGCGGGTCGCTACGCCGGGAGCTGCGTGCTGCGCGCCGCTTATCGATTTCGGAGTACGAGCCACCAAAGCAGCCCGCCTACCAAAAGCAGGATGACGAAGATGGCAGCAGGCCGCACCCAGCTTGCCGGCGCAGGCGCGGGCGCAAGGGCTGTCGGTTGCGGCTGGGCGGCCGGTAGCTTTTGGCTCGCCGACGCAGCCTCGCGGGTGAGCAGCGCAGCGTGGCCCAGGGCGCCGATCACCGACTCGGACTTGGCGGTCGAGTCCGGATCAATCCGCGGGTGGCGCTGGACGCGCGGCGGCGCCGCCGGGATGATCTGGGGGAGCTTTATCCCGAGCTCGCGCTCGACGGCTTTGCTCGACCCCGAATCAGCGGCAGCGCTGGGGAACAGTAGCGGCAGTGGGGCCGCTTGACCTCCGCTGACCTGCGATGGCGGTCTGGCCGGCGGCTCGGCCGACTCTGCTGGGACGGCGGGCGCGACTGGAGCGGCGGGCGCGGCGGGTGCGACCGGGATAGCGGACGTGGCCGGTGCTGAAGCGACCGTCGGGAGCACGTTATAGCTCGGCGGCCCCTTGAGCAGCGGCGTCAGGATATTTATCACGTCGCGGGCGCTCGGACGGTCACCGGGGGTCTTGGCGAGCATCGACTCCACAAGCTCGCATATGGGCCGCGGCGTGCTTGGGACCAGCTCCGCGAGCGGCTTCGCCACCGCCGTCAGGTGCTGCATGATGATGGCCATGTCGGTGGCGCCCCTGAAGGGATGCACCCAGATCGGA
>CALFML010000303.1 GCA_937879845.1 uncultured Myxococcales bacterium | reverse complement strand
CCGCGAGGTGCGCGGTGATCTCGCGGCGCGCGACGGCGACCGCCAAGGCGCGGTGAACCTCTTGGAGCAGAGCCAGCGGCCGACCGCCAAGCTGGCCCTGGCGCTGGCCCTGGGCGGCGGCAAGCCCGGCGAGCAGATCGACATCGCCAAGGCGCGCACGCTGATGGAGGAGCTGAGCAAGCGCAGCACCAACGATCTGGAGACCGCGCTCACCCGCGGCCGCGCCAAGGCCTGGCTCAAGCAGAACCCGCCGGACAAAGACAAGCCGCCCGCCGCCAAGCCGGCGGAAAAAGCCGCCGACAAGAACGAAAAATACGAGCTCTGAAAAGAGCCCGGCCGCCCGTCTCCGCTCTGCTGCGGCGGTCAGGCCCCGAGCGGGGCCGCGCCAGCTCTATTTTCGCGCGGCGCGGCTTACTTACCGCTCGCCGGCGGAAGGTCGAGGTCGTAGATCTCTACCTCGGTGCCGCCGCGGGAAAAGCCTTTGTGTTTGCGCAGGAGCGCCAATCGGCCGCCGGAGGTCACGGTCCAGCTGCTCGGCCGCTGGTTGCCGGGCAGCATCAGCAGGCGCTGCACCGGACCGGCGCCCGCGGCCGTAAGCTCCACGGAGCACAGGTCGAGCGTATCCGGATCGGTGCGCCGCGCCGCGACCGCCTTTTCGTTCACTGGATCGACGGTCAACGACAGCACGAGCAGACCCGGCCGCGCGACCTTGTAAAGCAGCGTCAGCGGATCGTATATGCCGGCCGGCCGCGGCAGCGTCAACGGCGTACGGGTTTCCGCCGGGCCGTCGGCCTGCCCGCGCTCTTGCGCCGCCAGGAGCTCGAAGCGCTGCCCTTCGGGATCGTGCAGGACCATCACCGACTCGCCGTGGCCGGTGCGCAGGCGCGACAGCTCCAGCAGGCCCGCCGGGTCGGCGATCGGCCGCGACCGCGTGAGCTTGCCGGTCGGCGCATCGATAAACGCGAGGAAATCCGGCTGCCGCACGTCGCGCTTTTTGTCGTAAAAGCCGTCGTGCTTGGCGACCAGGGTCAGATAGTCGTCGAGAAAGTACAGCGGCATGGCGCTGCCCTTTTCGGTCGCCACCCGCGGCTCCCCCTCGCGCACTTTGTAAATTTTCTGCGCCAGCGGCTTGAGCGTGGCGGTGCTCACCGTTTGCACGCGGTACTCGCTCGCCCGCTCGGTCGGTCGGGTGATGGCGACGATCGCCGGACCGCTCGGGGTCTCGCTCACCGTGATGTCGGTGGCCGGACCCAAGCTCGCTCCGGTGGAAAACGGAACCGCGCCGCGGCTGCGCAGGCTGTATACGGTGCCGTTGACCGAGCCGCCGGTCTCCGTGTCGCGGCTGACTACCAGCACCCGGTCGTCGGGCAAAAGGTACATCTTGAACGTCGATAGCGGCAGGTTGGCGACGAGCTCCACGCTGCTGCCGGGCGCCACCGTGAACGGCGCGCTGGCCGCAGCCGCAGCCTTGCCTTTGCCCGCGGCCGCCGGCGATTTCTTATCGGCCGCGGCGTCCGGCGCCGCCGGGCTGACGGGCGCCGCGGCCGCGCCCTCGCGTCCGGGCAGACCGACGGCGCGCAAGGCGGCCCAGTTGGCCCCATCGGTGTTTACGTATAAAAAGACGCGGCCGTCCGCGGTCAGCGCATAGGCGTCGTCGACAAAGCCCTTTTCGGGCCGCAGGACCTGCACCGCCGCGGCTTTGTCGGCCCGCGCAGGTGCGGCAAGGAGCGAGAGGGCGGCGACGCCCAGGGTTCCCGCCGTGGCGATGACACGTAGGAAGGTCGGACTCGGCATGCCCTAGCGGTATGGCGTCCGCGCGGGCTTTGTCAACGCGTTTTTCGTTCCGCAAATGCCTCGGGCGCGGCGTACAGGCGCCGCCCGAGCCGCACCCCGGAGATCACCGCGCCGCCGCCAAAGAACGCAAGCCACAGCGGCAGCACCCAGGGGGCGGTCTTGGCCGGTCCGCCGGCGCGGAAATCCAGCGCCCACAGATCAAGCCGCAGCGCCCTCCCCTCCGCGCGCAGATCCACCGGCTGCGGCACGATCAGCTGCCACGGCGCATCGCGCCCCAGATCCGGATCGCCGCGGAGAAAGTGCGACAGCATCCAGACGTGCCCGCGCAGCGGCGAGAACTGCGGAATGTAGTGGCCGTGGCCGAGCTGCTCCGTGAACCAGCCGGCGGCCCCGGTCTTGTCCTTCATGCTGATGAGGATGCGGATGTAAAGATCCCAGTAAAAGGCGCTGCCGAGGAGCTGGACGCAAAAACCGACGGCGAAAAGCAGCCCGAGCGCCGCCTGCCGCAGCCGCACGCGACCGCCTGACAGCGCCTCGGACAGCCAAGGCAGCGCCAGCAGCAGCGCGAGCGGGGTGAGCGGCACCAGGTAGCGCGGCCCCCAGCAGTAGTCGCCGTGCCAGGCGCGGAACTTGGCGTTGAAGGCCATGACCACAGCGATCACCGCCAGGATGAACAGCGTCTCGGCGCGGTGGCGGCGCAGCGCCGTCTTGGCCCCAAGCAGCGCCAGCACAAGCGGCGGCGAGTACAAAAACACGCTCTTCCCCGGCGATAGCGTATAGCCAAACAGCGCCGGCCACAGGTCGCCGGAAAACACGCCCTGCTGGATCTGATATCCGGTGCGCCAAGGCGAGCCGGTCTTCAGCCAGTTATGCCACAGCGCGAGCATCAGAAACGGCAGGAACGCCGCCACCGCCAGCAGGCAGCCTTTCGCCAGAGCCGCGATGCCCGCCGGAGCGCCGCCGGGCGTTGCCTGGGCGCGCCGCCGCTCCGCCAAGAATCGGGCGATGACGAAGATTCCCGCCAGCGGCAGCAGCAGGGCGTAGACCAGCTTGGTGTTAAACAGGATTCCGCTGTACGCCCCCAAGGCGAGCATGCCGGCGCGGGTCAGGCGCTCGCCTTGCCGCAGCGTGCAATCGACCCACAGGAGCAGCGCCAGCGTCTGCAGCGCTTCGGAGTAGGAGCTGCGGGCGTAACAGAAGCAGATCGTCGCCAGCCCGAGCCCGAGCGACAGGCTCGCGGACAGGCGCTCGCTGGCTCCGCGCCGCCGGCACATGCGGAAAAACAGCGCCGCCGCCCCGGCCATGAGCAGCGCCGGTGAGAAGTGGCTGCACAGGGCGTATAGCGGCTCGGCCGGAAAGCGCTTGGTCGCTGAGAGCGCGCCCCAGATCAGGTAGCTTGGCACCATCGCCACGACGTTGCCGAGCGGGAAGGCGCCGTACTGCTTGCCGTTGCGGTAGGAGTAAAACCACGGCGGGCCGCCCAGATGTACGTCAAGCGCGCGGTGCTCGACCAGCGAGCGCGTCGTGTCGTAGACGACATGCGCGTCGGCCCATGGCGGCTCCCGGCTGGTCAAAAGGAGAAACGCGAAGGCGAGAAAGAGAAACAGGCGCTGCGCCACGCGCTCGACCATATCATAGGGGCTGGACCGCGACGCAGGGGGCGCTTAATGTCTACAAGATTGGCAGGTCCAAGGTGAGCCCAGCAGATTCCGCTCCGCGACAAGGACAAGGAGCACCGAGCGCGACCGGCGAGGCGCTGGCCGCAGAGGCCCCAGCCCAGGCGCCGGAGCCGACCGCCGGCGCGTCCGCGGCGGAGCAGAACGCCGGCTATTTTCCGCTGCACGTGCATGCGGCCTGGGATGAGACGCCAACGCTGCGCGGGCTGCGCCTGCGGGGTCCGGCGGAGCTTTTGCAGCAATACCGCACCCCCGGGCAGTACCTGGAGCTCGTTCACGCCGACGCCGGGAGCGGCTTTTTCGCCCTCGCTGCGGCGCCGCGCGAGGCGCAAGGCGTAGCCGCGGCGCCGCTGTCTGAGCTTGAGCTGCTGATCCGGCACGGTCCGGGGCTGGCTGGGGTACTCGCCGCGCTGCAGCCGGCGGAACGAGCGCACGAGACCTACGACGCGCCGCCGCCCGCGACCCCGCCGGCCGCCGCCGCACCGGCGTCGCCCGTGCTGATGCTGCGCACGCCGGGGGTGCGCGGCCGCGGGTTTGCGTTCAGCCAACTCAGCGGGCGTGATCTTTTGCTCGTGGCAGCCGGCTCGGGGATCGCGCCGCTGCGGGCGGTGCTGCAGCTGCTCCGTTCACAGCGGCAGCAGTTTGGCCGCGTCGCCCTTTACTATGGCGAGCGCACCGAGTCCGACCTCGCCTACCGCCACGAACTCGAAGGGCTGCGCGATGCCGGAGTCGACGTAGAGCCGGTGCTGAGCCGCCCGCCGATCGGCTGGACGGGCGGCAGCGGCTATGTGCAGCACCATCTCCGGCTGCGGCCGCCGCCGTGGCTAGGAGAAAATACGGTGGCGCTCCTGTGCGGTCAATCGGCGATGGTGAGCGAGGTCACTGCCCTGCTGCGCCAGCACGCGGTTCCGCTGTCGCAGATTCTTATGAACTATTGAGCCGAGCGGGGAGCGGGCCGGCAACGCGGGGGCCGCACGGCGGCGCGGGCGTCTAAAGGCGCAGATCGACGTCGGCGGCTTGCTTCTTCAGCGACTCGCGGACCTTGCCGTCGAAGCTCGTGGCGGGAGCGGCGGGCTTGCTCTTGAGATATGCGTCGCGCTTGGAGTTTAGCTCGTCGATCTGGCGGAGGACGTCCTGGCGCTCTTTCTTTTTGGTCTCGATGTAACGGCCGCGATCCTCGGGGCTCATCGCCTGCATCGGCTCGGGCAGGGCGGCGGGGGCCAGGCTCTCGTAGGCGACTTTCTTGGTGGCGACGTCGTCGAGCAGATCGCCGGCGCTCACCGCGGCGGAGCGGCCGCCTTTGCCAAGGAGGCCGAACACGCTGGCGCGCGCCGCCTGCGCCTCTTTGGGGGCCTCTAGCGCCTTGGCGTTCTTGGCCCGCAGCTCGCTACGGCGCTCGACGCTGCCGTACGGGATCGCGGTGTCGGTGAGGGCGCGGTTGAGCTGCGCCAGCTGATCGTCAAACGGCGTGTTTACATCGACCATGCCGCCGGACTGATCGATGCTGGCGTACTCGCCGCCGGTGCGGCCGGCGATCTCAGCCCAGGCTAGGCGCGTGTCCTCATCGCGGCCGCAGCGCACGGTGTTGATGCGGATGCCGCGCTCTTTGGCCTGCTGGGCGATGGCGTGGTAGTTGAAGCCGTCGGTGTAGTCGGTGTGCGGCGGCGCATCGCCAACCAGATAAATCAGCTTGAGGGCGTTTTTGCGCGGCGACCAGGTGGCGCGGTAGACCGCCTCGTGCATCGCCTTGGCGACGTGCTCCGGGGTGTCGCCGCCGCCGGCCGCGGACAGGGCGGACAGGTTCTGGTAGACGCCGTCCAGGTCGTCGGTCAGATCGAAGAACTTGGTGACGTACTCGTCGCCGATGTCGCGGTAGGCGACCAGGCCGATGCGCAGGTCGGGCGCCGGCTGGCCCTGGGCGATAAAGCGCGCTATCTCCCAGATCTTCTTCTTGGCTCCGTCTAGGAGCGAGCTCATCGAGCCGGTGGTATCGAGCACGAAGACCACATCGACCTGCGGCCGGCTCTGCGGCGGTGGCGTCGGGGTCCGCGGCGGATCGGGGATGAGCGGCCGCACGTACGTGGACGGGGTCACCGGATGGCGCGGTAGCACGAACGCCGCCCAGGTGCTGAGCGTGGCAGCGCAGCCAAGAACCAGATACGTCAAAAGCGGCCGGGTGCGATCCATTGCAGGTCTCCTCGCTTCCAAAAGGGGCTCTGCGCGGTATGAACGCAGGCCGGAAGCTTCTGGATCTATCTTCGCACAGCCCGTCGCTGAGGGGAGTGGTCCGTCCGCCGCGATGGGCTAAGTGCTGGACCTAGCGGGTGGTCAGGGCGAAAAACGAACCGGCGTTGGACAGGATGTAGACGCGATCGCCCTGCGCCATGGCGCGCGCGCTGGCGCCTTGACCGGGATCGAAGAACTGCAAGAGCTTACCGTTTTGCTTGTTCAAAAGGTAAAGGCCATCGGCCGCCACCGACTGCAAAAGGTACGAGTCCCAGAGCACCGGCTGCGCCAGCTCGCCCTGGCGGGCGAACGACTGGTTCCACAGCTTGCGCCCCTTGGCGTCGAGACAGAACAAGCCCTGGTTGGCCGAGGTGGCATAGATCCGCTCCCCGTCGTAACCGCTGGCATCGACCGTGACCGGACCGGCGGCTTCGATCTCGAAGCGCCAGCGGGTCGAGCCGTCCTTCACGTCGAGCGCATAGATTCCGCCGGAGTAGCAGCTCACATACAGCGTCTCGCCGACCACCGAAGGGGTGCCGTCGACATCGGTGAAGCGGCTGGCCTCGCCGGACAGCTGGCGCGTCCACACGACCTCGCCGGTCTCGCCGTTCAAGCATGCGAGATAGCCGTCGGGGAAGCCGACATAGACGCGGCCGCCGACCGGGAGCACGCCGGAGCTGCCGCGGATGGCGAAGCCTTCGGTGATCTCGCGCTCGTACTGCCAGACCCACTTGCCGGTGCGCAGATCCAGGCCGTAAATGCGGCCCTCGCTGGAGGTGATGTAGATAAGACCGCCGTGCACCACCGGCTGGGTATGGATGGGCCCGCGCGCCCGGTAGGTCCACACCAGCGACCCGGTTGCCGCTTCGATTGCGCTTAGCACCCCGTCATCGTCGCCGACCAGGACCACCGGTTCGGAGCCCACCGTGCCGGCCGGCAGATACAGCGGCTGCGCCGCGAGCTCGCCGGTCAGCCGCCGCTTCCACACCACCTCGCCATCGCTGCCGCGCAGGGCGTAGAACGTCTTTTCCGAAGAACCGATGAAGACCAGCTGGTTGTCGGGGCTCGCCACGGCGGTGGCGAACTCCTGCGGGTGATAGGAGAAAAACGGCACCGCCGGCTGGAGCGTCCGCTGCCAGGCCACCCGCAGCACGCCGGCCGGCGCGATGTAGTGGCTCGTGACCAGCGGCACCCGGCCCGCCTTGCGCGGCCCGAGCGGCTCGGCGCCGATCGCCGCGCAGCCGCTGCCGAGCAAGAGCCCTACGAGCAGCGTCGTCCAAACGGGCGGCGCCGCGCTCCCGTTGCGGCGGGGCTTCCGGTCTTGCGGCACGTGGCGGGGGGAAAGGCGCAGCAGCGGTAGCGGCATTGCGATCTACTGCTCAAGGACCGCGAGGCGATTGGCTACGTCGTCGCGCAAGGCGCTCTGCGGGGAGGCCTTGCTGAGCAGCTCTTTGTACAGCTCGATGGCCTTCTTCGTGTCTTTCTTCTTGGCGTAGATGCGCGCCTGGTTCCACAGCGAGCGCTCGCGGTAGAAGCTGCCGATCTGCTGCGCCTG
>CALFML010000302.1 GCA_937879845.1 uncultured Myxococcales bacterium | reverse complement strand
ATCCACGATCGTCAGCGATCGGCCCGCTTCCAACTCTTGACCCCTTGTCAGACCCGAATGCTATGAATCAGATGTTCAGGTTCATCGCTAACCTCCATTCCTCAAGAGTTCGCCATGCCGCTCACATCCGTCCTGACTCCCTTCTCGCTCTATCGGTGGAGCAATCCCCTCACGACCGCCGTGTATCCCTTCCTGGCTGTCTCGACGGACGAGTCTGCGCTGCTTTCCTTCGGCGATCACGACATCGGCTTTGACCTGGGCATCGCGGCCGAGTCCGCCCACTGGTTGGCGCACGACTTCCAGCGCACCGGGGAAGGGCTGCTTCTGGAACTCTCGATGGTGCGATACCTCCTCGAGGCGACTTTCGTCGGCGGCACCAATTTTGGCCTGCTCTCGTTCGATGAGCAGCTGGGGCCGAGTCGGCTGCAGCTCTCGTTGCGCAGGCAAGCCGAGGCCGATGATGGCCCTGAATATGTGATCGAGCGCCTGGGCTGCTATCAGCGCCTGTTCCGGGAAACCGAAACCGTCGCTCCAGTTAACCCACCTGAGCGCGCCATGCTCGATGTCTGCATTGCGACCTTCTCCGAGCTGGCGGTCCGGTGCGCTCGGCTGGTGATCGAGCCACCGCCTCCTCGTTATCGTCCGGGCGCAAAGAGACCGCTCAATTAGCACGACAACGCGCTCGCTTGCGTCGCGCGCTGACTGCCCGTCCGGTGGTTCTATCTACTCGGGTGCCACCAAATGGTCGATCAGCCGGCAACTGAAAGGCGCCGCAGGTCGAGTACGTTCATCGGTCGTCGGCACCTTCGTGACGGCAAAGTGGACCCTTGGATGCCCTACGCATACACAATCGACCGCCAACCCGCCCCGAAGATCTCGACCAGCTGCGTCGCGGGCACTGCATACGCACGTGACCCATCAAACGCCACCACGCCCTTATCTGGATCAAGCCCCCAATCCGTCGGAGAGCGACTTCCATAAAGCTGCGTCCAGCCCCCGGCGTGCCCCCAAATCCGTACCCCTCTGCGGGACTGTGGCTGATCAGGATCCGCCCGCCCTGCTTGATATGGAAGGCCACGCCGTCAAAGCTCAGCTCCTTCCAGAGCGGAATCTGTCGGCCGTTCATCCGTCCGTAGACTTCGTAGGTCATAGCCACTCCACCGCTCGAGACGGGCACCGGCGGCGGCGGGATGTAGTAGCTCGGCCCTGTCTGACCGGCGCGCGGTTGATACATGGGAGCCTTGCGGGGCGCATACGCGGGCGCTGGGCCGGCCCCGCCCTGGGGCGGATTGGTCCCCGGATTGGACACTGCGTCCGGCCCACCTATTACCGGCCGCAGCGCTCCGCCGTTATCACGCCAGATCGTCTCGGTCCCTGTGCGAGACGGCACGCCGGCCCAGACATCTTTGACTCCTTCGTTGGACCACCAAATCGGTGTGCCCGCAGCGGGATCGACGGCCAGCGGCTTTTGCCCCTGATAGCGCGCCAAGCCTCTGCCATTGGCGTAATACTGTGCATTGGCACCACTTGGGATCGGCGACGGCATTTGCTTCCTCCATGATTCAAAAAGGTCGATCAGAAGATCCGCCGCAGAAGCTGGAGTCTGTGCGACAAGGCCCGCCCGATAAGATGAGCTTTGCGGACTTCAGCTCTGCGTAGTTTCCCGCACCTTCGCAGCATGCGGACTCCGAGCGGCATCCCGCTCGGCTCGATACGAAGGTCCTACTGAACTCAGACTATCCGGCCCAGACCGCGAAGCCCACGTCCACCGTGGAGGCGGCGCTGATTCCCTGCACCGTCTTGACGGTAAACCCGCTGGCGGTCACCGCTGCGATGGCAAACAGCGGCGAGGAAGACAAGACCACCGGCTGGTAGGGCTTCCCGTTTTTCACCCAGGGGCTGGTCCCGAAGTTGATCTGGAAGGCGACCCGGTCCGCCACGACATTGGCGCCCGCCGTGACGCGCCACTTGGAGGCGTAGTCGGTGTTCTGATGCGCATACATGCAGGTAGGAATGTTGGGCAGTCCCAGCGGCACGACCGAGACGATGCCCGGATCTAGGACGTTGGCCACGGGCGGACTCGTCACCAGACCATGCGCATCCGCCTCCGCCCCCACCGCACTTCCCGCGCCTCCGGTGAAGAAGGTCTTCCAGGCCTGCACATACTGCTCCTCATTCAGATTGAGGCTGTACAGCGCCGTGATCAGCCCATTGGAGGCGAAGAAGATCTGGACCTTCTGCGCCGTCGTGGGCTGCTTGGACTGCACCAGGCCCTGAAGGAACGCTCGCGGTTCTTCATAGGTCAAGGCGCTGGCCAGAGCCGTCAGTTCGCCGGGGGCCAAGATGTGGCCCCGCTCATCGTACTGGCCGGGCTTGGGCGGCCACTTCAGATCCGCGACCGCGGTGGACATATTCGCCGCCAGGTCGGGGCGACCGACCCCGGAGG
>CALFML010000301.1 GCA_937879845.1 uncultured Myxococcales bacterium | reverse complement strand
GGCCTCATGATGAAGACCCCCACGTGGATGATGTGGGGGTCGAACATCGGCGCCGTGGTCGTCGTCGTCGGGGGGATCTTTCTGGCCGTCCAGATCACCGACAAGCTCAAGCATCGCGTCAAGCCCAAGCCGTTCCCCTCGCTGGCGCAGCTCGCGGACTCGCTGCGCCCGTTGGCCGCGCTGGACAAGGCACTCTAGTCCGACACCGACCCACCTGCTCCGCGGCGCACGCACCCGGCCAAAGCACGTCGGGGGCCACGGCGTCCGATTTGTATATGCCCCTTTGTTGCTGGGTGAGTTTTCCAGAACCCTGCCGTCGGTCAAATCCCTGGATGGACCTCCAGAGCCGGGGGCCGCAGTGGAGCGAACTGTCCTCTGTGAATAGTTTTTTCCGTCAATAGCGCCGGTCAGACTTTCCGGAAATAAAATTCGGCGACGGACTATTTCTGGAAAGTGAGCAATCGAGCCGCTGCTTCTGCGAAGCAGGGCCGCGGAGCGGGAGGGATCGGCGCCAACCGGGATGTGGCCCGATCGCGACCGTCCCAGGCGACCAATGGCTTTTCTCGCCTCCGCAATTTAGGTAAGATGGCGGCGAGAGACCTGTTGTAGCTGTGGCCGGAAGCCGGATGGTAGAGACGCCTCGTTACGAGGGGCAATGCTTGGGGGCGGTGCTGCTCGCGCTGGCCCAGGCTCTTTTGCCGTTCAAGCAGACCTTGCAGCGGATTCGGCAGCGAAGCGGCCTGTCGCAGTTGGAGCCGCAGACGTGGTACGAGATCAACCTGGCGCGGCGCTTCTGCTACGGCGTGCTCGCGGAGATCGGCGAACGGACTGTATTCCAGGCCGGCTTCTCCATGGGGGGATCGGCGCAGTGGCAGACTCGTGGCGCACAGCTGTCCGCGCTGCTGCTGGAGCTGGACGCCAGCTATCAAGATCTGGTACGCGGTCCGCGCCGCGGCGGTATGACCGTCGAATTTGGCGACCCGCGCTGCGCCAGCGTGTACTGCGACGCGGCGCTTCCCTGCGCGCTGATGCAGGGCATCCTCCAAGGCAAAGTCAAAAAGCTCGCCCCCACGTCGCTGGTCGAGCATGCGGACGATGGCTGCCGAGACAAAGGAGCGGATGCCTGCACCTACCTGGTCAACTGGTGAGCCGATGACGGAAGGGGCAGCAGAGGCTTGGCCAGAGCGCTTATTCGCCGAGGTGCTCGAGCAGACCACCAGTCAGCTGTGCAGCCGTCGCGGCACCGCTTTTCAAAACCGCGGCACCAGCGCCACCACGCGGCTGCTAGAACGCCTTATCGCGGCGCTCCGTCAAGATCTGACCACCGGAACGATCGAGCGCCTGAGCGCCGATCTCCGCGATGCGGTCGCAGAGCTTAGCAAGAATCCTATCTCCTTCCGCGACCTGCGCTTGCTCTCCACGGGACTGCGCAGCGTGCTGCTGGAGAAAATCGCTGCGTATCCCCAGCTCGAGGCGGAGGCGCTGCGCCGGGTCGAGGATTGGTTTGTGGAGCTGGCGCTGCAGTGCGGGCTGCTGCTCATCACCTGGCGGGAAGAGGTCATCGGCCGCCTCGCCTCCCAGCTGGAGGGGAAGATCGCAGAGCAGCGCGCACTGTCTATTCCGATCGCGCCCGTGCATGAAGGAGTCCTGGTCGTCCCGCTCGTCGGCGTTCTCGATTCGTTTCGGACCCAGCTCCTGCTCGAGAAGCTGCTGGCGGAGGTCACCCGGAGCCGCGCCCGGCTGGCGCTGCTTGACATCAGCGGGGTTCCCTCATTCGATGCGGAGGTCGCCTCGCACCTTATGCAAGTCACGCAGGCGTGCCGGCTGCTCGGGACGGAGCTTGTTTTGGTGGGCCTTTCGCCAGACAACGCCAAGGTGTTGGTCGGCCTGGATGTGAACCTGCAGGAGCTGCGCACGCTGCGCAACCTTCAGCAAGGAGTCGCCTATGCGCTATCGCGAATCGAGCGGGAAGAGGGAGCGGCAAGGCCCGTCAAGAGCCTCCGACCCGCCGCCGCGCAGACCTGACAGTCTCATTGCCCAACTTGTACGCAGCTGCGCTTGACAAGGAGTCAGCATTGGAAAATTCACTTCGCAATACGCCTCCCGACAAGAAGCTCACTTATGGGAAAGGACACTTTATCGTCAGCTACCCGAGCCCGTATGTTCTGCACCTGGCCGCCTTCGGCTATGGCGAGGCCGGGCTGGCGCATCTGGTCTGCAAGGAGATGGAGGAGGCCGGGCGCCGTGCCGGACGCCCCATCGTCGTGTATACCGATGATCGGGGCCTGACCGGGTATGAGCCGGCGTACCGCGCGGCGTTTGAGTCCTGGCTGCCGAACTGCTGGGATTTCGTCGCGTCCATTCATCTGCTGGTGGACTCCGCCCTGGTCGAGCTCGGGATGTCGGTGGTGAGCATGAAGATCGGGGAGCGCGGCACCTACGAGATGTTTCGCGACTTTCACGAGTGGCATGCTCGCTACAAGGAGGCGCTGCTGCAGGCCGCCGCCGAAAAATAACGCGAGCCATCCGTCAGACCTAAGCGAACGAGAGAACTGCCGCGGGCCTTCTTGGCCGCCGCAAGCAGCGAAAAAGATACTACTTCCGGCCGCCGGGTAGTAGGTTGAGCCTCATCATTCCTCTCGAAAGTGGCGTCTGATGGGAAAAACGACTTGGCTCTGTACGCTCTCGCTGGCACTTCTTGGCTGCGGCTCTCTGTTCGGGAATCAAACACCCCAACCGCCGCCCACCACCGCGGCGCTGGATCCCACGGTGAGCTTCCCTTCGGGGCTTGACTGCTCCAACGCCGGCGCCGCGCCGATATCGATCTCATGGAACGTGCGGCCGATCATGCTCGATGCGGGGACCCTCGGGGTGAGCACGGAGATCGCGACCCAGGAAATCCTGGCCAATACCGCGGGCACGCCGACCGATTGTTACTACACGCCGCCGGCGACCGTGAGCGCGGCGTCGAGCAGCGGCCTCCGACCGGGAATCTGGCAGCTCACGCTCACCCATACGATCGGCGGTTATCCCAATCCGGTGGTATGCACGCGCCACCTGGCGGCCGGAGCGAACCTGATTGCGTTCGTGATTGGACCGCAGACGGCGGGCTGTCAGTAGCGGCTCGCAAGGGCGCCGGAATCTCGACGTCGGATGATGATTCGAGACACGAATCGGGCCGGCCTCTGGCCGTTTGGGGCAGAATGTGCAGGGATGCACATTCTGGCTGCCGTCAAGGTTCGTTCCTGTAGATTCCATCGCGCTGCGGTGCTGCTCACCGTCTTGGCGCTCAGCACCACCGCGTCCGCGGTGGCCGAATCGCCGCCGGCGCAGCCTGCGGCCACGCCGACCCGGCCCGAGACGGTGACCTACCAGGGCATTTCCTTCGTCGTACAGAGCGTGGGCACGCCCGCGACCGGCCCGGAATCCAGCCGACCGCTCCCGCTCATCGTCGGGCTGCATGGGCTCGGCGATGAGCCCGAGAACTTCCTTGAGCTGCTGCGTACGCTGCCGCTGCGCGCGCGGCTGGCTGCGGCGCGCGCGCTGACGCCTTATGGGCAGGGATATGCCTGGCTTCCCCCGAGCCGTCCGCACAACATCGATGAGCGCGCGCCGGCGGTGCAGCAGGCTGCGGCGCGGCTGACTCCGGCCCTGGCTGCGCTGGCCGCGGCGCGCCCCACCTGCGGACGCCCCATCGTCATCGGCTTTTCGCAGGGCGCCATGGTCGCCTATGGTCTGGCCGCCGGCCCGCAGCCCGCGCTCGGTGCGGTGTTC
>CALFML010000300.1 GCA_937879845.1 uncultured Myxococcales bacterium | reverse complement strand
CCGCCATGAACCGCGACCGAGACTTCGATCGCACGAAACGGGCTCGGCCCGGCAACCTACGCGGTTGCCGGGCCGAGTGCTGCAATCAGCAGACGTTGCCTTCCCACTTGCAGCAGGTGCAGCCCGCACCGCCGTGGACCTCGCGGAGCACCTCGGGATCGATCTCGAGGATCTTGTTGATCTCCTCGCGCTGCTTGTTGAGCTCGATCTCCCGCGTCTCCTGCTTGTCGTTCTTCATGTGTCTACCTTTTCCCTTTTGCCTTGATTCGCCCTTCGGCGATGCCGACCGATTCGGCATCCCGGTAGTCGCTCGACAGCCCCGATCGGATTAAGGATTTTTGAAGAATCGTGCTAAGAAAAGTGGTGAGCATGCACACCGTCTTTCGTACGATGATGTTCTCGCTAGTCCTGGCTTGCGGGCCCGTGGGGCACTCTGGGACGTTGTTCCGTGAGGGTGTACGCGAGACGCCCAGCGTGGAACGCGAGATGGTCGTCGTACCCGGTGGGCCATTTTGGCAGGGCATCGACGTTGCAGAACTCGACGATGTCGAAAAATCCGATGCTCGCTATATCTTCCTTCGTCTTGTCGATGTGGTGTGGCGCGATCAGTCGATGAGCGCCGTTCCGCAGCGAGTTCCGCGGCACCTGTTCCACACCCGCTTGACGCCGCTCATTGACAAGCTGACCCAGTCAGAGCTGCTGATTGCCCGGCAGGAAGGAATAACCGGCATGATGTCCGGCAGCGTAAAGACGATGCTCGGCGGCAAGGCGACGCTGGAGATCGCCCATGAGATCATCCTGTCGGCCTGGCCCAAGCTCAAGGGGTGGATCCAAGAACGGCAAAAGGCGCTCTTCATGCACGGCCGGGTCGCCGAGCGCACGGCATCCTGGCTGGATGCCCGCGAGCACGATGCCCTCCATGCCAGCGATGAGCTACTGACCGGTCGCGAGCTGGCCCTGGCCAGCGATATGCGGGCGCGCGGCGACTTTGCCATTACCGTGGAGGGGAAGGTCGCAGACGGCCTGAGCGAAGCCGAGAACCGCTTCCTTGATGCGAGCCTGGAGCGGCGGGCCGAGCGGAGAATGCGCCACTATATAAACTTTATGACCCGGCTCGCCGTTATCGGCGTCGGGCTGGTGGTGACGCTCGGTCTTCTCGATGTCTGGCTCCGTTTCGGATTGTTGCGGCTGATTTGCAAGTAAGCCCAAAAGGTGGCACCAAAATTGTCCCTGGTATCGCCGGGAAACTTTGATATTGTGCCGCCTTATGGACGCTTTCCCTCCTCGCCTACGCTCCGATCCGCAAAATTCCGGATCCGGCCGGCGGAGATTCTTTCGCCGCCTGCTCACGCCTATTGCGCTTGCCGCTTTTTGGTTCCTGCACGCGGCTCCCACGGGTTGCCCAAAACAAGATCCGTGTCCAAATCCTAAAGATCCGGCTTGCGCGCCTACCCCGACCGTGGTTAAGCCACCTACTCCCCTGACTTGCACGCCAGACCAGACCCTCTGCGGATCGGCCTGCGTGAGCCTCCAAACGGAAGAGCACTGCGGCAGCTGCGATGTGTCGTGCATCGAAACGCAAACAGAGTGCAGCACCCTGCTCAAATGCACAGGCAAGACCTGGGGGACTCACCCACAATTTTCCCCTACACCAGGCGGAGAAAGCCTGCGCGCGGTCTTTGGGTCCAGCAATAATTTCATGGTGCTCGGGGGCGGATCGCTCGGCAGCGTGATCGCCAGCCGGGATGGTTTTGCAACATTTCTACCGCTGCGGAACTTCAGCAACCTCACAAGCGGCAGCATCCAGGGTATCTGGGTCGGCGGCGAGGAGATCTACGTCGTCGGCACCAAGAGCCTCGTCCTCAAGCGCAAACCCGGCGACTGGAGCTTGATCAAAGTCTCGGAGACGAATCAGGATCTGGGCGACTTATCCGCGGTCTGGAGTCCGGGAGACAGAATTATTTATGTCGCCGGAACCAAAGGGCTGTGGAGTTTTTCGGAAGCGGATCCGACCGCGAACTGGCAGTCGTCGTTCGGAGATCCTGTACGCGCCATCTCCGGCCTGACGGCAAGCGGAGGCGGCAAGTTTGCGTACGCCCTGGGCGAACATAAGGTGTTCTTCCACGACAACGCCAAGCCCTGGGATAAGTTTGCTGAACTGCCTCCTGAATTCCAGCCCACCGCGCTATGGGCGATGGATGCTGAGAACGTGATCGTTGTCGGTAAAAACGGTCGGATCTGCGAATGTCAGAGAAATCAGACTCCCAGCTGCCACAATGCGGAGACGAGCCGTGATCTCTTTGCCGTTTTCGGGGTCATGGGCGCAAACCGCAATGCAGTCGTGTATGCGGTCGGCCAGCAAGGGACGATCCTCAAGCGTCAGAGGGTTGGCCGCTGGGTGCCGATCGCCTCGCTAATAGACAAGGATTTGTTCGCCGTTTGGGGTAGCGATCCCGATCACTTCATCGCTGTGGGTGCCGAGCGCACCGTGGCCATTCGCTCGCCGGAAGTAGGCTTCAGGCAGGGGCCTCCGGGCGTAGTTCAACGACGACGCTGAGCCTGGCGCTGCGCCGCGATGCGTATTATGATACAGCCATGAAGGTCGGGGATCTCGTCGGCAGCTACCGCGTGACCCGCCGCCTCGGTGAAGGCGGCATGGGGGTGGTATTCGAAGCTGTTCACGAGGTTATCGGCCGGCACGCGGCGATCAAAGTCCTCAAGCCGGAGTGGGCGCAGAACGCCGAGGTCGGGACGCGCTTCCTCAATGAGGCGCGCGCCGTCAACCTGATCAAACATCCCAGCATCGTCGATATCTACGAGTTCGGGAAGACCGCGGAGGGCGCGGCGTTCATGGTGATGGAGTTTCTGGAAGGCCAGACGCTCGCGTCCCGGCTCGCGGAGCGGAGCACGAGCGCGCCCATCCCCATTCCCAACGTCGTGCGCACGGGCAAGCAGCTGGCGGCGGCGCTCGCCATCGCCCACCGGCACGGAGTCATCCATCGGGATCTGAAGCCGGATAACATCTTCATCGTTCCTGATTCCGAGGTCCCCGGTGGCGAGCGGGCCAAGATCTTGGACTTCGGTCTGGCCAAGCTGGCCCCGGCCGCCGACCTGGGTCCGGCGCGAGTTCGTACCCGGTCCGATGTCGGGATGGGCACTCCCGACTACATGGCGCCGGAGCAGTGTTTCAATGCCAACCAGGTCGACGGCCGGGCGGATGTATATTCGCTCGGCTGTGTCCTGTTCGAGCTGCTCATCGGCCGCCTGCCCTTTATGGGCGAAGCGCAGGAAGTGATGCGGCAGCGCATCATCAAGGAAGCTCCGAACGTGGCCGAGCTGGCTCCGGAGGCGAGCCCGGCGCTTGCGGCAATCATCCAGAAGATGCTCATCCGCGACCGCGCGGAGCGCCCGCTGATGGACGAGGTGCTCAAGGCCTTCGAGGATCTCTCTGCGCGCATCGACCCCCTGGCTCTGTCCGATTCTCACCCGATACGGACTCCCCGATTGCGCCGCTGGCCGGTGCTGGCAGCCGGGGCGGCCGCGGGCCTTATCGGGCTGGCCGCAGTGAAGCAGTGGTCCCGCCTGAAGCTGCCGCAGCGTCCGGGGGAGACCGCCGCTTCGGCGCCGGCTCGTGGAAGCGATTCCGGGCCGACGACCGCAGGGCTGTCCCTGGGCGGCCCGGTGACGCGGCTTTCGGCGTTGGTACCCGCGGCGGCGCGGGTGCTTGCAAAGGAGCATGCGATTGCGTCCGGATCAGCCGCCGCAGACCCGCCGCCGACTGACGCAGCGCCTGAGCCCGCAAAACCGGAGCCGACCCCCGTTGCCGCCGCCCCGCCTGGGTCTTCCCCGCCTGCGCACAGCGCGAGCGCTGCCGAAACCAGCGCGACGACCAGCCGTCCCTCTTTTGCCGCCCATACTAAGAATACCGGGACCTCGCGGCGACCGACCGCCAAGCCCAAGCCAGTAGCGCCAGCCGCACCCCAGAGCACTTCATCCGCGACCCAACCCCCGCCTGAGGACAAACCCTTGGCAACCCCGGCTGGGGACAAACCCCCGGCAACGCCGCCCCTGGAGCCCGGATCCGGCGCGCAAGGTCAGAAGCCTCGTGGACTTCGCAATGACAGAATCCCCAGTCTCCTTGATAAACTGGCCCCGTCAAGACCCTAAGCTCCGAGCGATCTCGCGCGCCTTGATCTTGGTGGCGGTCCTATGCGCTGCGGGTACGGGGCAGGCGCAGCAGGCGCAGCAACCCCTGGCTCAGGATGAACAGCTGTATCAAGAGGCAACAAAGCTCCTACAGCAGAAGCGCTATTCCGAAGCCATCGAAAAGATGAAGCAGGCGTACTACCTAAGTCACGCGCCGCGTCTGCTCGACAACATCGCCTACCTCTATGCGGAGCTGGCCAAAGGTCAGAGCTCCCAAAGCAGCGCGGCGAGAAACGCCACCGAGGGGCTAGGCTACGGACGACTTTACCTGCAGCAGGAAAACGATACCTTCAACTGCGGCATCCTCGATGCGATAAAGACCCTGCAGCAGCTCGCGCATCCGCCGCCGCAGACCGCCGCCGCGACCGACAGCGATGACGCCACCGCCGCCACCATCCGCGAGTTCGAGTCCGCCTACCCGCAGAACCCCAACCCCGATCTGCGATACTGCGTCGCGGCTGCCTACAAAGAACGCGGGCTCGATCCCAGCCGCCGCCCCGCCGATCGACTGCCGGATGTCGAGCTGGCGCTGCGCGCATATAAGGACTACGAGACGGCCTGCAAGAACGCCGCGGCCTCCTATACGCCGCGCGACTGCAGCGGAG
The DNA here is from genome assembly GCA_937879845.1 of uncultured Myxococcales bacterium. GTDB lineage: Bacteria > Myxococcota_A > Polyangia > Palsa-1104 > JAEUJZ01 > CALFML01. The sequence continues at coordinate 795 of CALFML010000300.1, read as the reverse complement.
ATATCCAGGCATTGCAGCGCACCGAGCAGGAGCTGCGGACAGAGCTCGGCCGTAAGATTCCCCTCCACCAGCGCACATGGTTTCGCGCCGTCATCGGCACCCTGGTGGTCGGAGCCGCGGCGGGGATAGCAATCGGTGTGGCATACGGGGTAACGCGGAACACGCTGATCGTTCCGACCTCTGCCTGGGTGCCGAGCAGTCAGTTTCCGGCAAATTAGAGCGTAAATCGGAATCCATTCGACAGTCAGTCGGCATCCGGCTAGGGAGTATCGGGCCATGAACCAAAATCCGCGTCTTCGTCGTCGCCGGCTGACTTCCGTAAGGGGCTCATGGTTGGGGCTCTGCGGTGGGATCTTGGCCGCCGCATCCTGCGCTCCGCGCGGTGCGGTTACTATCGAGCTTGGTGATCTCGGACCGCGCGAAGGGGCGCTTTGTTTGAAGGTGTTCGCGGAGAAGCAGTTTCTCCAACCGCAAAAAGTCGAGGCGTTTCGCCGCCAGATCAAGCTGGCGCCGCCGGATGGAGCGGCGCCAGGGACCAAGCTGACCCTTATGCTCACGCAGCTCGATGAGCAAGAGCAGTGCCTGTCGCAGGGCCATGGCTGTCTCATCGCCGAAACCGAGATCTCCTTGCCAGCGGACGGGTCGGCCGTATCGCTGCAACGGCTGCCGCAGCCGCGCTGCCCCATAGATGTGGTAAAGACAGGCCACGGGCGGATCTGCGCTCTTGCGGCCGGGCAGGATGACTGCGATACGAGCCTGAACTGCCCTTCGGAATGCGACTCGCCGCGCACCGAC
>CALFML010000299.1 GCA_937879845.1 uncultured Myxococcales bacterium | reverse complement strand
CAAGCACCGCATCTACATCGCCGATGGACACCTGAATCTGTCGCGCGGCAAGTTTACGCTGCGGGGCGAGCTCGCTGCGACCTTTCAAGAGACGGAGACCGATACCCTGCTCAAGCTCGGCGGCTACCTCTTGGCGAGCTACCGCCCCATCCGCTACCTGGAGCCGGTGCTGATGTTCGACGGGTTCCGGCTGGACGGCTCACGCGATCTCGATCGCTTGGCGGGCACGTTGGGAATGATCATCTATCCCTTCCCGCAGAAGGTCCCGAGCGCGTCGCTGCGTGTCTCATATTCCGCGCTGTGGCGCGATAGCGGCGAGTTTGACACGAACCGCTTCGCGCTGCAGGCCCAGGTGGCGTTCTAGGACGAAAGGATGAGACGCCGCGATGTCATAGCCGCGCTCCTTTGCGTTACCGCGACGACGGCGCTGCAGCGGAGCGGGAGCGCAGAGGGGGCGGAGCTGGGCCCCAAGCAGCTCGCATCCACGCTGATGCGCATCCTGGCCTATGACCGCAACCTCAAGACGCGCGCCAGTGGCAAGGCGGCGCCGGTCTTCATCCTTTATCTGGAAGGCAACCAGGCATCGGAGACGATGCAGAGCGATGTCTCTAACGCCCTGGAGGATCTGGCAGCGAGCGTCACGGTCGCCGAGCTGCACGTCAGCGTCCTGTCCGTGCCTTATAGCGGCGTCTCCGACCTGGAGGCCAAAATCATGGCCAAGCGTCCAGTGGCGATGTTCGTCTGTACCGGCCTAGCCGATGCGGTGCCGGCGGTATCCGCGGTGACGCGCCGGCGCTCGGTCTTGACCCTGACCCTGACCACCGCGTACCTCAAGACCGGTCTGAGCATCGGCTTTCAACGCGGCGACGACCGGGTCAACATCCTCATCAACCTGCCCGCCTCACGCGCAGAGGGGGCGGACCTGGACGCGGCCCTGCTCCGCCTGGCCGAGGTCTATCGCTAGAGGAAAGAGGAATGAACATCTTCACCGACTCCCTGCGTATGCGCCTGGTGGCGCTCACAAGTCTCCTCCTTCTGGCGGTCTCGATCTTCCTGGCGGTGTTCTTCCCGGCGCGTATGGGCGACGTGCTGCGCCGCCATATGGAGGCGCGTATCGCCAGCCTAGCTCAAGTCGCCACGAGCGCGGTCGCGCCCGGGATCGAGTTCGATGACGTGCACAGCGTGCAGGAATCGCTGGAAGGAGTTCGTCCGATCTCTGACTTCGCCTATGCGCTGGTGCGGCGGGCCAACGGCACAGTGATGGTCAGCATCAATCCCGATCGCGCCCCCGAAAGCCGCGTCGAACCTTCCGAGCATGGCGTGATCACCTACCACAACGGCCTGATGCGCCTTGACCGGCTGGTCCGATGCAAGGGCGGAGCCACCGGGACGCTGACCCTGGGCTTCTCGCTGCTGGGTCTGCAGGAGGAGCAGCGGTCGCAGGAGCGGATCGTGATCCTGGTCTCCGTGCTGGTGTTCCTTCTCGGCTGCGTCACCAACTTCCTCATCGGCACGATTCTCGTCGGGCCGCTGCGCCTGATGACCAGTGTGGCGCTGCGCATCGCTAGCGGCGATCTGTCGCAGCCAAACCTCGGCATCTCGCGCGGCGATGAAGTCGGACAGATGGCGGCGGCATTTGATCGCATGCTGCAGCTGTTGCGCAGCCTGGCGGTGATGGCGGAGCGGCTCGGGCGCGGCGACCTCGCCGGCAAGGTCGAGCTTGAGGGCCAGGTCGGCGAAGCGGTGCAGCGGATGATCGAAGGGCAGCGCACGCTGGTGCGCCAGATCACCGATGCGGCGATGAAGCTGGCCGGCGCCGCGGCTCAGATCTACGCGGTCATGCAGACCCAGGAGGGCGCCACCTCCAAACAGGCCGGCGGGGTCGAGGAGGTCAGCCGCACCATGCAGTCCCTGCACGACAGCGCCAGCAACATCGCCGATGCGGCGCGCGGGGTCTTCGACAACGCCCAGCGCACGCGCCAGACCACAGAGGGCATGTCGAGCAACGTCTTGACGCTCAACGGCCACACCAACCGCATCGCCGAGCTGCTTGAAGTCATCCGCGACATCGCCGACCGCAGCGACCTGCTGGCGCTCAACGCCTCGCTGGAGGCCACCCGCGCCGGAGACGCCGGCCGCGCGTTTGCCCTGGTGGCCAGCGAGATGCGCCGGCTCGCGGAGCGCGTCACCGGCAGCGTTCAAGATGTCAAGTCGCTGCTCGCGGACATCCGCAGCTCGGCGGCGGCCACGGCGATCTCGACCGATGAGAGCAGCAAGCTCGCCGAAGACACCACGGAGTCGGCCCGGCAGATCACCATGGTCACCCAGCAGCAGCGCACCGCGACCGGGCAGGTGCTGGAGAGCATGCGCGAGATCTCGACCATTCTGGGCGACAGCGTGACCTCCATGCGCGAGATCCGCGCCTCCAGCGAGATGCTGCGCAAGACCGCCGAGCACCTCAATGAAGTGGTCGGCAACTTCAAGATCGAGAGCGCCCGCGGTTGAGCGCAGCGCGCGAACAGCTGCTGCAGCGGTTCCGTGCCACCGCAATCGAGCGGCTCCGCCGGCTCGGCCTGTCTCTTTTGGAGCACGAGATGGGGAGCCCCGCGCAGCCGCTCCCGGAATCGGTGCGACGCGATCTGCACACGCTCAAGGGCGAGTCGCGCATGCTCGGCCTGCACGCGGTGAGCAACTTCATCCATCGCATCGAAGAGCTGCTCCAGCCCACCTCCCCAGAAGGCGGTTTCTTGAGCGCGCAGGCGATACAAGTCGCTCGCCGTGGCGTGGATCAGCTGATTCAGGGGCTCAGCGATGCGCCGCTCAACGATGCGGCGCTGCAGGGGGTGCTGGTGCCGCTGCAGGCGGAGCTGCTGCTCACCCAAGACCCGCCGGTGAGCTCGGACACGGCGCCGCCGCCGGTCAAGACGGCAGCGGGAGCGGGTCCGCCCGCACCGCCGCTTGAGCCGGGTGCGGCGGAGCAGCGCTGGGTGCACGTCGACATGCAGCGCATCGATGACGTCTGCGATAGCACCGCTGAGCTGGAGACCTCGTTCCGGACCCTGTTCGCCCAAGCGCGGAGCATTTTTGCCCAGCGGACGCCCAGCCCCAACGCCATGCGGGCGCTGCGGGAGGATTTCGAGCGCTGTCACGCTCAGTTCGATGCGGTCACCAGCATGGTGTGGGCGCTGCGCCTGGTCCCGGTGGAGCCCATGCTCGCACAGCTGGGAAAGCACGCCTATGACTTGGCCCGCGGTCAGGGCAAGCGCATCCTCTTGCGCATACAGAGCGGCAGTGCGCAGCTTGAGCGCAGCATCCTTGATGCGCTATGGGAGCCGCTGCTGCACCTTGTGCGCAACGCCATCGACCACGGCATCGAGCCGCCGGCCGAGCGCGGGGAAAAAGCGGCCGAGGCAACCCTTGCCCTCAGCGCCGAGTCGCATGGCGCCACCGTCACGCTCACGGTAAGCGATGACGGCCGCGGCATCGACCTTGGCGCGGTGCGCGCCGCCGCCATCGAGCGGGGAATCCTCACGCCGGCTACCGCCGCGGCGAGCAGTGAGGCCGATCTGCACACGCTGCTGTTCCGGCACGGCTTCTCCACCCGCAGTCAGGTGACCGACCTGTCCGGCCGCGGCGTCGGACTCGACGTAGTTCATCGCGCCGTGGAGAGCGTCGGCGGCACCATCGCGCTTGTAAGCGCGGTCGGCCGCGGCGCCACCTTCCGGCTATCCCTGCCCGTGCGACTGAGCCGCGAACGGGCGCTGGTCTTTGGCCGCAAGGACACCCTCTTTGCGATTCCCGCGCGTCAGGTACTCGATCTGGTGAACCTGCGCGAGCAGACCGTCCGTCCGGTGGCCGGCGGCAGCGCGATCTGGTCGCGGCACGGGGTCCTGCCGCTTTACTCCATCGCCGCCGCGCTGGGCGGCGACGGCGCCCATACGGCCGACGAGCCGCTGGTCATCATCCTGAGCACCGGCACGCAGCGCTGGGCCTTCACGATCGGCGGAATCGTCGGCGAGTTTGAGCTCATCCGCAAGCCCTGTGACGCCCTGCTCACCGCCTGCATGGGCTTTACCGCCAGCGCGGTGCTCGACGATGGGCGCCTTGTCATGTACTTAAACCCGGCAGAGCTTGTGCAGCGCGCGCAGAGCAACGCCAGCCACTACGCGCACAAGCCGCCGCCGCGGCCGCGCCGCGTGCTTGTGGTGGACGACTCCGTGATCATCCGGCAGCTCTTGTCACTCGTGCTCGGCGCCAGCGGCTACGCGGTGGTCACCGCCGACAACGGCCGCCACGGGCTCGCGGTCTGCGAAGAAGAGCTGCCCGACATCATCCTCTGCGATCTGGACATGCCGGAGATGGACGGGATGGAGATGTTGCAAAAAGTGCGGGCGCGCTGGCATGCGCTGCCCGTCATCATCTTCACCAACCACTCCTCCGTCGAGCTCAAGCAGCGCGCCCAAGCTCTTGGGGCCAACGAATACGTAGTCAAGGCAGAGTTTAATCAGGAGATTCTGCTGCACGCGGTTCAGCGGGTCCTCGGCCCCGCCGGAGAACGCGGGGCATGACGCGCCTTTTGCTCATCGGCGGCTCGCCGGCTTCACGGCGGCTGCTGCGCCAAGTGCTGGAGGCCGAGCGCGACATCGAGGTCGTGCGCGAGCTCAGCGCGACCGATGCCGTGCTGAGCGTGCTGCCGGCGGTCGCGCCCGATGTGATCGCCATCGATGAGGCGGCGCTGCCGCAGGCAGGTCTGGCGATCATCGAGTGCATCATGTCGGAGGCGCCGCTGCCCATCGTCGTCCTTTCGGAGCTGACGCCCGATCCGCGCGATGAGACGATCATCGAGGTGACCCGCCGCGGGGTGATGGCGGTGGTGGCCAAGCCGACACGCTCCGATCTGGCCGGAGCGGCAGCGCTGCGGACTTCTGTGCGGCGGCTGGCCCGGACTGCGGTGGTGCGCCATCTCCGCAGCCCGCTGTCCCGGCGCGGACCGCACGCGGTTCTGGGAGCGACGGCCCTCCCACTGCTGCTGCCGGCCAGCCGGACCGCCGCCGCATCCCCACCGGAGATCGTCGGCATCGGCTCCTCGGCCGGCGGACCGACGGCTCTGGTAGCGATCCTGGCCGAGCTGCCGAAAAATTTTCCCGCCTGCGTGCTGGTGGTCCAGCACCTGCTGCCAGGCTTTGCCGCGCCCTTCGCCGCGTTCCTGCAGACGCACACCGCGATGCCGGTGAAAGTGGCCCGAGAGCTGCAGCCGATCATCGCCGGCCAGGTCCTTCTGGCTCCGGACAATGCCCATCTGATCGTACGGAGCCGCGGCTTGTGCGGCGAACTCGACGAACCGCTGGTAAACGGCCACCGGCCCGCGGTGGATAAGTTGCTGGAGTCGATCGCCCGCATCTATCGCACGGCATCCATCGGCGTCATCCTGAGCGGCATCGGCACCGATGGCACGGCTGGCCTGCGGGCGATCCGCGAGCAAGGCGGACTCACCATCGCCCAGGATGGGCAGAGCGCCGCGGTCAACGGCATGCCGCGCTCCGCCTTGGAGAGCGGCGCCGCGGAGCTGAGCCTGACCCCGCCGGCCATCGCCCAGATGCTGCTGCGGGCCTGCGCACCGACTCTAAGAGGAGACGGAGGCCATGGCGCCTGACACCCCCATGGCCCGGCTGCTCACGCGCATCGAGCAGGCCATCGGCATCGATCTGCGCCAGCGTGAGGGAGAGCTGGAGCGCTGGCTGGCAACTCACCGCGGGCTCACCGATCCCGCCGGGATCGAGGCGTTCGGTGAGCGCCTAGGTACGTTGAACAGTCCCGAGCTCGCTGAGCTTTTACACCGCTTTACGGTGCCGCACACCCGCTTCTTTCGCGAAGCCGAGCAGCTCGCCGCGATAGAGCTCGCGCTCGCCGCGCCGTCTCGACCGGGAGTGCAGGTATGGGTGGCAGGGTGCGCGACCGGTGAAGAGGCCTACACCGTGGCGCTCCTTTGCCAGCGCTACGGCCTTCGCGCCGAGATTGTCGCCTCGGACATCAATCCTCGTTCCCTGGCCATAGCTAGCACGGGGCGCTACCCGCGCGAGGCGCTCCATCACATCGCACCGCAGTACCACGGCCAGCTCCGCATCGGCGACGATCACGTTGAGGTGTCGCCCGGCATCCGGCGCATGGTCCATTTCGTCGAGCACAACTTGCTGAAGCCGCCGCTTAAGCCCGAGGGAGCTCCGGGCTGGGATCTCATCCTGTGCCGCAACGTACTTATCTACTTCCGTCCCGAGCTGGCGGCCGAGACCCTGGGCCGAATCGGCGCCACGCTGGTGCCGGGCGGCTACCTCATGGTCGGAGTGAGCGAGTTTCATCTTCCAAGCCCCGGGCTTGTACCCACGCGGCTGGCAGAGCGAATCTTGCTGCAGCGGCCCGCTTCGCCTGCGCCCACGCCCGAGCTCCGCTTACAGAACCAAGGTCAGACCCAGGCACAGGCACAGGCACAGGTACAGGCACAGGCACAGGTACAGATACAGGCGCAGGCCCCAGCGCGGGCGCAGCCGCCACCTTCCACTTCTGCTGACAGAGTCATTTTGCCCTCCGGGCAGCTTGCCTTGCGGTTGCTTCCGGGTCGCTTGGACACCGTGCTGGAAGAGGCGCTGGCCGTCTTGATTCGCGACCCGGAACAGCAGCCGGCCCTGCTGCTCGCCGGGGTCGCCTATCACCTCAAGGGACGCCACGTGGAAGCGGCGGCGCTGCTGGAGCGAACGCTGCACCAGCAGCCGACCTGCTGGCCGGCAGCATACTTCCTGGCGCTCAGCCAAGAGGCACTCGCTCGCTCGGAGGCGGCGCAGCTGACCTATAAGGTCCTGCTTCACGACACGCCGCCGACCCCGGAAGCGCGGGCGCTGATCGCGCTCCTAGAGCTGCAGCCCTGGAAGAACGAAGCTCTGGCACTCGCTGGCCGGCGGGTTGCCGGGTCTCCGCGGACGATTCCGACTCTGCTTCCGGACGCCGAGAAATCCCGCGAGTCCCCAGAGCAGCAATCCCCTACCCCGCCGCTGCAAAGCCCGCAGCGGCGACGCCCGTAGGCTCACTCAGCGCGGACGCTTGATGAACTGTAGGAGACTCTCGCCGATGGCGTTCCAGTCGGCGGACTTGCTGATGTATCCGTCGGCCCCACACTGCTTGGCCAGAGTTTCCAGCTCTGCCGTCGGCCGATCCGAAAATAGGAGCAAGGGACAGAGCTTAGCCAGCCCATGCCGGTTGGCCAGACTGACCAGCTGATTGCCCTGCAGCGCCGGCATGCCTACGTCCACGAGCGCGATGTCCGCCTGTTCGGAGCGCAGCGTCGCCCCGAACTTGAGGGGAGTGTTCAAAGGAATCACCACGAATCCCTGCTCTTCCAACATCAGCTTCGTGGTGGCGCGGCAAATCTCACTGTCGTCCAGTATAACAACTTTGTATCGGTGGTTCTTCACGGCATTCCTAGTATCTTTAATTATAAATCCTCCTAGGGGTAAATGCGAGCGATCACTTCGCCCGAGCAAGCATTGACCGCTCAGCGCAGCCCGTCGATCCAGCGGCCCAGGAGCTCGGCCCCGGCTTCATCGACTTTCTCAGTAGCGAGCGGCGGCATCTGCGATGGGCCCCAGAGATTAGGCGCTCCGCGATGGGTGTACAGTTTGAACAGCTTACTGCCCGCCGCGTCGCCGGGCTTTACAGACTTGCCGATGACGGTGCGCGCGAGGCCGGTCTGGGTGAAGTCGCCGAGAGCAGACGTGCTGAGGGCCAGATCGATGTCATTCTGAGGGTCGAAGCACCGCGGCCCCATGGCGGCAGGCCGGCGCGCGTTGTGGCAGTGCGCGCAGTTTGCATGCAGCAGGCCGAGCACGCGCTGATCCGCCGCGGAGCCAGGCAGCTCGAGCGAGCCGGCAGGCGGCTGAGACAACAGGCCGGCGCTTACCGCATCGGTCAAAGTAAGTGGACCTGGGCTATTTCCCAGCTGCACGGCAGAAAAGCCCAGGACCCGGCTCTTTCGGCCGCCGTGGCACCCGAAGCAGCGATCGGCAGCGGGAACGTCGTGCTCCGTGCCCAGCGCATCGACCACCCCATCACCGGTGAGCACCGCGTCGTTTCCGTTCCACACGTAGGCGGCGCCCACCCAGTCCGCTTCGCCATCGCCGGTCTTCCACAGCAAGCGGGTTTCGACGCGCACGCCATCCCGCGTGAACTCCTTCCACAGACGCGCGCCGCGCGGGAATTGCCAGTCGTCGGCGTCACTTGTGTCGATGACGGTTCCGGGCGGCAGCCAGATCCAGCGGCGCTTCACAGCCCCATCGCTCCATAGCTCGAAGGCCGGAGCATAGGGCCGCACATTGGCCGCCACGTTCTGCGTCGCGGGAGATCGGAAGAGCGTCGTGTAGGGAAAGAGTGTCTTCGCCTGTGTA
>CALFML010000298.1 GCA_937879845.1 uncultured Myxococcales bacterium | reverse complement strand
CCTCGATGCGCGCGAAGTCGACGCGGGTGCGGCCGAACCTGAACGCCACGTGCGTATCGGCCGGGCGCAGCGCGTTGAACCGCTCCTCGATCTCATCGGCGAGCTCCTTGTGCCCCTGACCGAGCAGGCGCAGCCCGGCGATGTTCAGGGCATTGCGCACGTACGAGACTGGGTGCGGCTCCGGCTCGTCGCGCACTCCGCCGTCGGGGCCCGGCCGCAGGCGCCACATGCCACCAGTGCCAAAGCCGATGATCTGCTGCAGGCCGACGATCGTCGCGCCACCGCAGTTGATAAGGCCCATCATGTCGCCCTGCGACTCGTTGGCCCACCCCTTCCACAGCGCCGCCAGGAAGTCTTCCGGCGCGTACTTGATGGTATGGGGGCTCCCATAGGGGGTCATGTCGAACTGCACTTCCGGAATGCGGACCTCGCCGGCTTTTACCGCCGCGCGCATGCGATCGCCCAGCGCCGCTTCGAGCTCGGTGTCCAGCCCCTTGATGGTAGCGTACAGGTCGTGCCCGATCTCATGCGGCAGGGCGAGCCACTGCCACACATTGCCGAAGGCGGAGTGCGGCAGGTTGATGATGGCAAAGGGCCGGTTCAGAGACGGCGGGTGGGTGAAGTAGGCGCTCAGGCCGCCTTCACCGCCGTAAACCAGCGGAATCACATCAGGGGCATAAGCGACGTTCTGATTGGGAACCTGCGACAGGAAGCGGTCAAAAATATTGCTTACGATATGGTCGGCGGCGCGCAGCTCCACCGAAATCACCCCGGTGTACCGCTGCAGCACCGCGGCGCTGTAGCGCTCCCACAGCGCGACCAGCCCGGCCAGCTCCTCCGGAGCGTTCTGCCGGTACATCGCGAACGCTTTATCAAAGAAAATCGACAGCTGATGCAGCGCCTTTTCGTACTTGGCCAGGCCGGGGGTGTGGCGGGCCAGACGTAGGACGTGCTCGATCTCGATGAGGCTCACATGGACCATGCGCTGGTTGTCGGTCAGCATCTCTTTCCAGGTGTCCTGCTTCAACAAGCGGTCATTGAGGTACTTCATCCGAATTCCTCCTGCGTAAACCTTAGCATCCCTTTCTGACTACCGAGACAGCAATCGTCGCCCGCGCCGTCCGCCTGCCCCGCCGCGCTGCGCTGCGCCGAAGACGGCGCTTTGCGGTATAGTACGGTCTATGTATGCGATGGGTTTGGCACTTGGTCGCAAGCTCGGTCGGGTCGGCATTCCCGCGCCGGGTCGGGGGCCAGATCTGGCGCGGCGGCGCCGGGCGGCGCAGTCGGCGGCAGTTCTGGCGATGTTCCTGGGGGCGCTCGCAGCGCTCGGCGCACCACAGCCGGCGCGGGCTCACCAGTCGAGCGTCGTATACAGCGACATCGCGGTCGCCGGCCGCCAGGTCGAGATCACCCTGCAGGTCGCCAACACCGACCTTTATCAGGCGCTGGGCCTGGACAAGGAACGGCCGGTCACCCTGCAAGAGGCGCGCGACGGTGCCAGCCGCCTCAGCAGCCACCTGGCGGCGCAGGTCACGGTGGAAAACCACGGCCATCCCTGCCCCGTCCAAGCCGAGGAGCCCGAGCTCCTCGACAAGGGAAGCACTTTCTTTTTCGTCCAGCGGCTGCGCTTCGGCTGCCTGCGCAGCTTGGAAGACGGCGCAATCACCTACAATTTGCTTTTTGATATCGATCCCCGCCACCAGGGGCTCGCCCACGTCCGCGCCTTCGGCAGCGAGAGCGAGCACGTCTTCCGCAGCCAGAGCCGCACGCTGCGCCTCGGGCAGCCGCTGGGCGTCCTCGATAACATACGCGACTACCTGCAGCTTGGCATCGAGCATATCTTCACCGGCTACGATCACCTGGCCTTCCTCTTCGGCCTGCTCATCATCGCCGCGGCGGTCGGCGCGACGAGCCCCAGCGCGGCGCAAGATCCGCACCGCGGGGGCATGCGGCGCGGGCTCGGCTACGTCGTGCGCATCGTCACCGCGTTTACCATCGCCCACTCGGTCACGCTGTGCACTTCGGCGCTCGGCTGGGTGGTGCTGCCCTCGCGGCTGGTCGAAAGCTTTATCGCCGTGTCGATCGGCTATGTCGCGATGGAAAACATTCTGCGCCCGGAGCCGCGGCACCGGTTTCTCCTTACTTTCTCGTTTGGTCTGATGCACGGGTTCGGCTTCGCTTCGGTGCTCAAAGAAGTCGGGCTCCCCAAGGCGGGCCTTTTGTGGTCGCTCCTGTCGTTCAACCTGGGCGTGGAGCTCGGCCAGCTGGCCGTGGTTGTCTTGGGCTTTCCGGTGCTCTACCTGCTGGCGCAGCATGGGCCGACGGAAAAATCGGCGCGCGGCAAAGCGGTGCGCCGCGCTGCGCCGTTTCAGCCGCTGGAGCTGCTGCTCCTGGCCGTGCTGCTTCTGCTGTGCGTGATTCTGTTTGTACGCTTCAACCTGCCGCTTTTCACCGTGTGCCTGGTGGCCCTCGGGGTGCCAGGGGCGCTGCTCATCCTGGTGCCGCGGTACGGCTACGATCGCTGCGTGCGCATCGGCGTCTCCGGGCTGCTGCTCGTGCTCTCGCTCTTCTGGTTTTTTGAACGGACCACGGAGCACCAGCTCCTAGGCGGCTGGCTAGGATAATAAGCGGCGCTCCGCCGCATCGGGCGCCGGGGTCGCTCAGGTCGCCGGCAAAACGGGAAGCCGCCGCACGGTCCGCGGCGCGGCGGCCGGCAAGAGCGCAGGAGCGGTCTCCGGCGCATCTTTCTGAGCAGCAGTCTGGGCAAGAGTTCCCGCAGGCGCTTGGCCGCGCCTTTTAACCGTGTGCGCGGCCCGGCTGGTCGCCACAGCCGCCACCGCGGACGGCCGCAGCGATGCGACATAAGGCCGCAGGAACTCCAGCCGCTCCCGGCGGACCTTATGGCGATCGTAGTCGCAGAGCAAAAGCTCCGCGGCCGCCCCAGGCTCCGCCCCACACTGCGTGGTCAGGTAGGAAAAGATGAGCTGGTACCGCCGGCTGAGCGCCAGCTCATGGGTCTGTCCGGTGGTCGTATACAGAAAGTCGGCGAACCGGGCGAAGGCGGCAAACGGCGAGGCGTGGGTCGCCAGCACCGCCTCCATCGCCAGCACGAACTCGCCGCTATTGAAGTACAGATCGAAATAACGGGCGAAGCGCCGCATCCGCTGCAGCTCGGCGAAACGCACGGTCGCATTTTCCAGAATTTCATACGGCGGCCGCGGGCTGAAGCGCAGCGCCGCCGGCTCCGTGTGGCGGATGATCGGCGTACCGCGCAGGCGCTTTAGGAACCCGAGCTGGATCTCATCGGGCCCCAGGCTCAGGAGCTGATCGAAGCTCGCGGCGAAGGACTCCAGCGTCTCTCCCGGCAGACCGAAGATCAGATCCGCGTGCACGTGAACGCCGGTGTGCTGGCGCAGATAGCTCAGGTTGTCGGCGATCTTTGCGATGTTCTGCGGCCGCGAGATATTCTGCAGTACGGCCTTCGTGAAGCTCTGAATGCCGATCTCCAGCTGCACGGCGCCGGCGGGAAATCGCGCCAGCAGGGCGCGCAGCTCCGCCGGCAGACGATCGGGGATCATCTCGAAGTGCAGCTCAAGACCGGGCCGGTAGTGCGAAAGACAGAACTCGAGGATCGTCACCGAAGTGCGGAGGTTCAGGTTGAACGTCCGATCGACGAACTTGAAGCCGCGCGCCCCGCGCAAAAGCAGCCGCTCCAGCGCCGCTAGAAACGCCGGCAGGGGAAAGGGCCGCACCCGCTCGTCCAGCGAGGAAAGGCAGAACTCGCAGTGGAACGGACAGCCGCGCGAGGCCTCGACGTAGATGAGCCGCTCGCGCAGATCCGTGTCGGTGTATTCGGCGTAGGGAAGCTGCAGCGCGGCGAGCTCCGGTGCCGCGGCCGTAAAGACTTTGGGCGGCACGCGCCCCGCTATAAGCTCCGCCACAAGCTCGCGGAAGGCGATATCGGCCTCTCCGGGAATGAGGTGGTCGCAGAGTCCGAAGATCGCGGTCTCGGCGTACTCATAGGACACTTCCGGGCCGCCAATGACCAAGCGGATATCGGGGCGCAGGAGGCGCAGGAGATCCATGACCGCGGTCGTCTCGGCGACGTTCCAGATGTAGACGCCGAAGCCGATCACGGTGGGCGCCTCGGCCAGGAGCGATTCGACGATCTGCAGCGCCGGCTGCCCGATCGTAAACTCGCGCAGTACCGTCATCGCGCGGTACGGTCCAAGGTTGGCGAGCAGGTACCGCAGCCCGAAGCTGGCATGGCTATAACGCGCGTTGAGCGTAGCGACAACGATACGAGGCGGCAGCATGATGAGAACGCACCGTAGGCGCTCAGCGCTGGCACGTCAATTCAGTAGGAAAAGAAAAAGCGGACTAGCCCGAAGTTGCCAGACGCCGCTGCACAGATGGGAAAATGCGCCGCTGCGCCAGGCTTAGCGGCCGGTTAGCGGGCTTCTGGACAAAACGCAGCAAGCGGCCCGAGCTCGTGTTCGGACGCGCGGAGCAGCCGCGTGGCTGCCTGCACGGTCGGACGCGAACTCGGTTCGCTTTGCCGGCTAGGGGACGCGGACGAACACGAAGTCGCGGCCGATGTACGTCCCGCCGCTGCCGGCGAGCGAGTGGCAGCCGGTGCAGCCGCCGACGCCCACGCCGCCGAATCCGTTTTCGTACCAGTACCACGAATCGCCGTTTGGACCCGCCTTGATGCGCAGCGATACGGCGTAGCCGGAGACGGTGGCGCCGCCGCCGTAGAGCTCCTTCACGCTCGCCGAGCCGATCGGGAACTCGCCCGAGCCGCCGGTGCCGGCCAGCACGTTGTTGGAACAGACGCGGTTATTGCCGTGCGCTCCGTGCGGCCCCGGGGGATGCTGCGCCGCCTCACAGTGCCAAGACTTATAGTAGCCCGCCGCTAGCCAGCTCATTAGCGCGGCTCCGCCCTGCGGCGGCGTCTGTGGATCGTCGGCTGAACCTGCCAGATCGGCGAGCGCGAAATCACCGCCGACCGCCAGATCCGCGGGCTTGGCGGCATCGGGCAAAGAGCCCGGCGGCTCGGTCTTCCCGCAGCCGGCGGCCGTGGCAAAAAAAAGAAACGCTAAGGTTATTCCGTGCTTCATCGCAATCACCTCTGAACTCTGGGTTAGTCTTAACAACTGCTTACGGATGCTTGACGCTTCGCCGGTTTCGCATGGCCGGGACTCGCCTAGATCGTCCGATGCTCCAAGGGGGCAGGAAGTTACAAGCTCCACAGGTCGTTCTGCCGTCGGAAAAAGCGCCCACTTCTCTACATTTTCGCACATGGTCTTGGCGGCCTGGCAAGCGGTCTGTCTTAGGCCGCGCGCCCTGACTTTAGACAGGTCAAGTAACCGCCTCCGCTGCTGCCGCTAAAAACCCGGCGGCGCGGCCGCAAAAGGAATAAGCCATTGCAAGACCTACGAAGATGCAGCAATATTCCCTCGCGGAGCTCTGGCTTGCGGGGATGCTCGGAGCCGGGGTCTGGCAGCATAAATGTCAGGAGCGAAACAGATGGCTGAGAGCGCAAACAGTGGTTCGACCCAGCAGTCTTCCGGTGCGCAGACCCAGAGCGGCAAGACCAGCGCCGCGGAGGGAAATCCCAGCCCGGCGCGGCTAGAGCAGGCCAAGGAGATCACCCGCCGCAACGTCCTTTGGGCCCTTGGCGCCGGGGTCGTCCCCTTCCCGGTGGCCGACGTACTGGCGATCATGGCGGTTCAGGTCAAACTGCTTCGCGAGTTCTCAGCCCTTTACGAAGTAAGCTTCACCGAAGGCGTGGCCAAAAAGCTCGCCGCGACCCTCCTATCGAGCGTCGGCATCGTCGGCATCGGCGGCGCCATCGGCGGCAGCCTGGCCAAGCTCATTCCGGGCATCGGCACGGCGCTCGGGCTGGTTTCGGTGCCGCTGTTCGCCGGCATGGCCACCCATGCCACGGGCAAGGTCTTCACCATGCACTTCGAGTCGGGCGGCACGCTGCTTGATTTCGATCCGAACGCGATGCGCAACTACTTCAAGCAGGAGTTTGACAAGGCGCGGTCGGTCGTCACCCAGATCCAGCACGATCATAAGGTGGGCGGCAAGCCGGCGTAACCAGTCCGTTCCATGCTGCCGTTTAGTCCATTTTTCATCTATGCCCTGCCCATCTTTACGATTCTGGCGGTCGCCGTCCTTGGGACGACGCGCCGGATCGGGTTCTGGCCCGCGCTGATCCTTTCCATCGTCCTCACCCCGGTGGGCGGATTCATTGCCGCCGTCCTCTCAGGGCCGCGGCGCCACAAGCGCGTACGCGAAGAGAAATCCGGACGAAGAACCTGACCGCCGCCGCCGCGAAAAAACTCCTGCCGCCGCAAGGAATCGGAAGTTGCCGGAAATGAGCCGCCGATGACCCAGACCGAGATTAATCGTACGCGCTCGCTGAACTTCCGCCGGCGGCTGGCGGACTTGTTCACGCAAGTCCAGTTTGTCGTCTTCACTACGGTGGTCCTGTGTCTGCTCGCCTTGGGATACCTGTGGCACCGCATGTTCGTCATGGTGCCGCCGGGATTTCTCGGGGTCATGTACCGGACGGTCAACGGCGGCACGGTCACCGATCGGACGTGGGGGGAAGGCCTGCACGTCATTCCGCCTTGGGATCGGCTGTACTTGTACGAAGTCCGCATGCAGCAAAAGACGCTCGACTTCAAGGTCCTAAGCGATGAAGGACTGACCCTGGGAATCGAGGTCGTGGTGCGCTTCCGCACCGATGGGGAGATGCTCGGGTATCTACAAAAAGACATCGGACCGGAGTACTTCGACCGCCTGATCAGACCGGAGATCGAGTCGCATATCCGCCGCACGTTCGGCAGCCGGCCGGCCCATGAGCTCTACGCCACGGTGCGCGACGTGCTGCAGGAGATCGCCCAGTTTCCCCTCATCGGCCGCTTTGAGAAGGCGGCGCCGGGCGGCCCGGCGGCGCGGCCCTATGTGCACGTGCAGGATCTCAAGATCGTCATCATCTCGCTGCCCAAGATCGTCGAAGAGGCGATCGTCGAGAAGTACCGGCAGGAGCAGCTCATGCTGGCCTACAAGTACAAGCTCGAGCGCGAGATCAAAGAGGCCGACCGCAAGCGCACCGAAGCCACCGGCATCCGCGATTTCAATCTCATCGCCGGTAAGAACGTCGACATCTTGCGCTGGCGCAGCTTGGAGGTCGCCAGCGAGTTCGCCGCCTCGCCCAACGCCAAAGTGGTGGTGCTCGGCGGCAGCGGCCAGGGCGCGCTGCCGATGATCCTCAATCTTGCCGACGGCGCCAGCAGCGCTGCCGCAGCGGATGCCGCGCCGGGGAAAAAGCCGGCGGCGGGTAAAGAGACCGAAGCCAAGGCCGCAGCCAATGCGGCCCCGGCGCCTCCCGCGGCGGCCAAGCCGCGCTGAGGTCATGCATCGATGAACGCCGCCCGCAACCGGGGCGCCTGCGATAGGATAGCTGGAGATGCGTAAGAAAATTCTGAAGGACTCGCCGCCGGCGCAGCCGGACCGCGCCGGCGGACTCGATGTCCCCGCGATCGCCACGGCCCTTTGTACCTCTGAGTCGGCGAGCCACCCCGTCGAGAACATGTTCGACGGTCGGCCCGACACCCGCTGGGTTGCCGATGCGGACGGCGAACAGACGCTGATCCTCGCCTTCGATACGGCGCAGGCGCTGAGCCGGGTGGCCCTTGTCATCGAAGAGCGGACGGAGCGCCGCACGCAAGAGCTCGACCTGGCGCTGTCCCAAGATGGCGGCCAGACCTTTCGCGAGCACGTCCGCCAAGAGTTCAACTTCAGCCCAGACGGCGCCACCACGCAGCGTGAAGACTGGCAGCTGCCGTCGGGCCAGCGCTACACCCACCTGCGCCTGCGCATCCGACCGGACAAGAGCGGCGGCGGCCGCGCAACCGTGACCACGCTCACGCTGTCATGAAAATCGCTCATCTTAGTGCCGAGTGCATGCCGTTCGCCAAGACCGGCGGGCTGGGCGATGTCGCCGCCGCGCTGCCGCGGGCGCAGGCGGCGGCGGGACATGAGGTCGAGGTCTGGCTGCCGTTCCACCTGCCGGCCGCCCAGTGGTACCGCCAGCGAAAGAGCTGGCCGGAGCTCGGCTGCGAGCCGCTCGTCCTGGACATCATGGGCCAGAGCTACCAGGTCGGCATCCTGCGCGGCCAGCTCCCCGCGAGCCAGGTGCCGGTCTACTTCGTCGCCTGCGATCCGTTCTTCCATCGCGGGCCGATCTACGCCCTGGATCACGACGGCAATGACGACGGGCTGTGGCGCTTCGCCCTGTTTGTCCGCGCCGCCATCGCGGCGATGAAAAAGCTCGGGCGGCGGCCGCAGATCCTCCACTGTCACGACTGGCACCCGGCCCTGGCGCCGATGCTCGGGGCGTGGAGCAACTACCGCGACCGCTTTTTCGATGAGGTGGCTTCGGTCCTGACGATCCACAACCTGCATCATCAGGGCGCCTACGATACGGGCCTGTTTCCGGCGCTCGGGCTGCCGGAGGAGACGGGGCCGCTTGTGACGCACGCCGGGCGCATCAACCTCTTGAAGGGCGCCATCGTCGCCGCCGACATGATCACGACCGTCTCTCCGACCTATGCGTGGGAGATTCAGACGCGCGAGGGCGGCAGCGGGCTGGATGCCGTCTTGCGCGAACGCGCCGACCGGCTTGTCGGCATCCTCAACGGCATCGATCCCAGCGAGTGGAATCCCGCTCGCGATCCGCACCTGGCCGCCCGCTATTCGCTAAAAGACCTGGCCGGCAAAGCCGGGTGCCGGCGCACGCTGTGCGAGGCGGCAGGCTTTGCCCCCGAAGATCCGGGGATGGTCCTGGGCGCAATCGGCCGGCTGACCGAGCAGAAGGGCTTCGACGTGCTCCTAGACGCCGTGCCGCGGCTTTTGGCCGATGGGACGCGCATCGTCATGCTCGGCTCCGGCGACCCGGCGCTGGAGCAGCGCATGCTTGGCTACTCGCAAGAGCATCCCGGCCGCTTCCACGCCTGGCTCGGGTATGACGAGGCGCGGGCGCACGCCATCGAAGCCGGCGCCGACAGCTTCATCATGCCGTCGCGCTTTGAGCCGTGCGGCCTGAATCAGATGTACTCCCTGGCCTACGGCACGCCGCCGATCGTGCGCCGCACCGGCGGCCTGGCCGACACCGTCATCGGCTATCAGGGGTCAAACCTCGATGTCGCCAACGGCTTTGTCTTCGACGACCTGACACCGGAGGCGATCGTCGGCACGGTCGCCTGGGCGCGCAGCACCTTGGCCGGCCCGCAGTGGCCGCAGCTGGTCTTCAACGCGATGCGCGCCGACTTCTCCTGGCAGCGCTCAGCGGAGCTATATCAGGCGGTCTATCAGCAGGCGCGCAGCCACCGCGGCCTTCCCTGGTAAACGCCGGCCGGCTCAAGACGCCGGTCCGCGCTCCTGCACCTTGCCGTCCACCGCGAACAGGATGCGGCTCGCCAGGCGGCGGAAGATCCCATGTTCGACGATGCCCGGCGTGTCGTTCAGCGCGGCATCCAGCGCCGCGCTGTCCAGGCTCGGTTCGAACACCATGTCGAGCACCAGACTACCGTACGAGGTCACCGCCAGCCCGTCGCGCGTCGCATTTTGGCGCAGACCGCCGCGCCCGCCCAGCGACTCCACCCGGCGCTTGACCAGCTGCCAGGCAAACGGCATCACTTCGATGGGAATGGGAAAGCGCGTGCCGATGCGCTCGACCAGCTTGCTCTGTTCCACCAGCACGAGGAACGTGTCGCTCGCCCGCGCCAGCAGCTTCTCACGCACAAGATCGGCGCCGCGGCCCTTGAGCAGCGTCAGATCCGGCGCCACCTCGTCCGCCCCGTCCACATACAGGTCGAGCCGCGTCAGCTGCTCCAGCGCCACCAAGGGCAGCCCCAGCTCCTGCGCTTTGATCGCGCTGACCACCGAGCTCGAAGCCGCGGTCACCCGCAGCCCCTGCTCCTTGTGCCGCCGCGCCAGCTCGGCGATGAAGTAGTTGGCCGTCGAGCCGGTGCCAAGCCCGACGAGCATGCCGTCCGTTACCTGCGCCGCGGCATGATGGGCCACAAGCTCTTTGTCGTTCATCGGTCTCTCCGCAACATGCTGAAAGCTGGGGCTTTGGATTTGCTTAACAGGTCCCGCGCTGCTGCCCAGGGAATCGCCTGCTCGGGCTGGGCCCCAATATGCCCCCATAGTACAGGCGTTCTGATACACTGATCATATGGCGGATGGCAGCCCTCCTCAAGTTGGACAGATCGCCCCGGACTTCGTCCTGCCCGACAGCACCAATGTGATGCGCCGGCTCAGTGAGCTTGTCGCCGAGCGTCCGGTGGTGCTGATCTTTTTCCGCGGCCACTGGTGACCCTTCTGTCTCCGCCAGTTGGCGGAGTACCGGGATCGCGACTTCAACTCCCTGGGAGTCCAGGAGATCGGAAGAGCACACGTCTGAACTCCAGTCACGCCAATGTATCTCG
>CALFML010000297.1 GCA_937879845.1 uncultured Myxococcales bacterium | reverse complement strand
GCCGCTCGCGCATGTCGATGCCGTACTTCATGCAGCGGGCGTGGATCGCCGGGAACCGCTGCACCACGAAATCCTTGGCGAGGTGGGTCATGTCCAGGCCGACGTAATCGGCGCCGGAGCGCTTGAGCTCATTGTCGATGGCGCGGGCCACCACGTCGCGCGGGGCGAGCGACTTCATCGGGTGGTAGCGCTCCATGAAGGTCGCGCCGGTCTGCAGGCGCAGCACCCCGCCCTCGCCGCGCAGCGCCTCCGAGATGAGGAACGACTTGGCTTCCGGGTGGTAGAGGCAGGTCGGGTGGAACTGGAAAAACTCCATGTTGGCGACGTGCGCCCCGGCGCGGTAGGCCATGGCGACCCCGTCGGCGCTGGCGACGTCGGGGTTGGTGGTGTAAAGGTACACCTTGCCGGCGCCGCCGGTGGCGAGCACGGTCGCCCGCGCCATGACGGTGTGCACCGCGCCGGTGCGCCGCTCCAGCACGTAGGCGCCAAAGCAGGCATCGGGGCCGCCGTACTTGGCCAGGGTCAAAAGGTCGACCGCCATGTGCTCGGGCAGGATGCGGATGTTGGGGTGGGCCTGCGCCGCGGCAAGGAGCGCCCGTTCGATCTCAAAGCCGGTGGTGTCTTTGGCGTGGGCGACTCGGCGGGCGGAGTGGCCGCCCTCGCGCGCCAGATCGAGCTCGCCGTTCTGGCTGCGATCGAAGCGGGTGCCGTAGCGATCGACCAGCTCGCGCACCGCCGCCGGGGCTTCGCGCACGCACAGCTCGACGATGTCGCGGTGGCAGAGCCCGTCGCCGACGGTGAGCGTGTCGGCGATGTGGGCGTCGAGCGAGTCCAGCGGATCGAGCACCGCGGCGATGCCGCCCTGCGCCCACGCGGTGCTGGTGTCATCGGGTTGGCGCTTGGTGACGATCATCACCTTCCCGGTCGCGGCGGCGGCGAGCGCAAAGCTCAGACCGGCTATCCCCGAGCCGAGGACAAGAAAGTCAGTGGTCAGCACATCCGCCATGGACTCCATCTTAGATGTCCCGCCACACACCCGGCGAGGACAAAACGGCTGGTGGCCAGCACTTACACAGCTGGCATAACAGCTGCATGAGCCTGCGCCCATGCGAAGCCCTGAGCCGGCCTGGCACCTGAATGCGCGGTCCCCCGGGCCGCCTGACGCGGCTGCTTCGTCCGCGGCAGCCGGAAAAGAGACCTGGCGGCAGCGGGCCGCGCGGCGCTGCGGCTGGCGGCGCCCGCAAGCGAGCGGCGCATTTTGGCTGCTCAGCGCGCTGACGCTCGGCTGTGCGCTCATGCTCATGCGGACGCCGGATGGGTTGCCGCGGGTGCAGCCCGTCCCGGCTCCTTTGTGCGCGGTGCCGGTCGAAGTGCCCGGGCTGGGTGTGCTGTGTCTGACGGCTGACGATGCGCGGCAGCGCGGTCTTGCCCCCGGCGACGTATGGCCGTCCACAGCCGACGGCGAACCGGCAGCGGGTCCGCCGGTGCGCATGGCGCCGCGGCGCCTCCTTGCCGACGGCGTGCCGCTCGATCCGCAGACCGCCACCGCCGCTGAGCTGGAGGCGCTGCCCGAAGTTGGCGCAGGACTGGCGCGCAGGATCATCCAAACCCGGCAGCAGCGAGATTCAAACGGCGAGCCGCCGCGCTGGCAACGGGCCGACCTGCTGCAGGTTCCAGGTCTGGGCGAGCGTCGGCTCAAGCGACTGTTGCCGTTCCTTATTCCGCTACCATAATCGCGCAGCTGCCCCGCACGCGGCAGCCCATAGAGAGGACGCCATGCGAGTATTTGTCACCGGTGCCAGCGGATTTCTTGGCAAGCGCCTCTTGCGCGAGCTCCTGCGCCGCGGCGATCATGTCATCGCCCTCACCCGCAGCCGCAAGAACTTGCGTGAGAGCGACAGCGAACGGCTGATGGTGGTAAAGGGCGATCCGACGCGACCCGGACCCTGGGCGGAGCAGCTCGGCGGCTGCGATGCCATCGTCGCGTTGGCCGGCGAGCCGCTGCTCGGTCAGCGCTGGACGGCGGAGTTCAAGCGGCGCCTGGTGGACAGCCGGGTCGAATCGCTGCGCCGGCTCAGCGAGGCGGTCGCCGCCCTGCCGGCCGAAAAGCGCCCGCGGGTCTTAATCTCAGCGTCGGCGATTGGCTATTACGGCTCCCGCGGCGACGAAGTTCTGGATGAGAGCTCGCAGCCGGGCAGCGGGTTTACGGCGCAGCTGTGCAGCGACTGGGAGGCGGCGGCCCGGAGCATGGAAGCCTACGGGGTGCGGGTGGTCGAGCTGCGCATCGGCGTGGTGGTGGGGAACGGCGGCGGCATCCTCGAAAAGATGCTGCCCGCCTTCCGCGCCTTCGTCGGCGGCCCGGTGGGATCCGGTGAACAGTTCCTCGCATGGATTCAGCTGGAAGATCTGGTGGGGATCCTGCTGCTAGCGCTGGACAATCCGGCGGTGAGCGGGCCGATTAACGGCACCGCGCCGCAGCCGGTGCGCATGCGCGACTTTGCCCACACCCTGGGGAAGGTGCTGCATCGACCGGCCCTCGTGCCGGTGCCGGAGGTGGCGCTGCGGCTGCTGCTCGGCGAAGGGGCGCAAGTGACGCTGGCGAGCCAGCGGGTGCTGCCGCGACGCGCCCTGGATCTCGGCTACAAGTTTCGCTACCCGGAGCTGCAGGCCGCATTCACCGCCACGCTCGGCACCTGAGCGGCTGCCCCGCCGCCTCAGAGGCCGCGCTGCTTGAGGAAGGTGCTGAGCCAGGGGCCGACGTAGTTGGCGGTGGCGCTCTTGCGGATGGCCTGCTTCAGCTCGGCGGCCTCCGCCTCATTGATCTTCTCGGCGATGATGGTCAGCGACTTGGTGCTCTGCCGGTAGCGGTGGAAAAGGACGGCGAAGCCGACGCTGAGCAGGAGCAGCAGCACGCCGGCCACCACCAGCCCGCTGATGAGCGCCACCTGCAGACGGCTCGGCAGACTCTCGGTGATGCCGTCGCGGGTGCCGCGCACGGCGCCTTTGAGGGCGCTCTCGGTAAACTCGCTCACCGCGGCTTTGCTCGCCGGATCGCGCAGCTTGCTGGTCGCCTCGCTGATAAGCTGCTGACTGAGGCCGCCGGCGGTCTGCTTGAGCTCCTGTCCGAGCTCCCCTTCCAGCGACTTCACGATGGTCGCCACCAAGGCCTCCGCGGTGCTCTTGGCCAGAAGCTGCATCGCCGCCGTCAGGTCCTTCTGAATCGCCTCCTTGAACGCTCCGCCGGCCGTGGCCATCGTTGACAGGACGATCTCGCGCAGCGCCGCTTGCAGCTCGGGTCCGGCGGTCTTGATGAGCTGGCGGGTCGCATCGGTGCCCTTGTCGCCGACCGTGGCCAGCGCGTGGGCGATCAGCTCATCGACCGTCTTGCTCAGGGTGCCCTTTTGCAGCTCGAGCTCCAAGCTGTGCAGCGTGCCGCCGGCGATCCGCTGGCCCGCCTCATTGAGCAGCGCATCGCCCAAAAGGGCGTCGCGCAGGGTCTGCCGCAGCGGGCCCTTGAGGTTGGGCAGCTCCTGACCCACCCCTTGCGTCGCCGCTCGTCCGAGATCGCGGACGTTGTCTTTGAAGGCGCTGCAGGCCCCCAAGCCGATGAGGATCAATAAGAAGGAGGCGCGGAAGCCGGCCGACAGCGTGAGCCCAGGCGAGCGGACGAACATTGTGGTCCTCGGTTTTTCGCGGGTGGCGGCCGCGCGGATTGCACGCACCGTTCTATGTTAGCCCACCGGTCCGTCCTGCGGACGCTGTCCCGGCGGCGGACGGCGCGGGGTCGGCCCGCTGCGGCGGTCACCGTCGGAACGGCGGTTGGCACGAGCGATGCTTTTGGTCTGCGGCGTGCTCGCCAAAGCCTGCTCAGCCGGAGTTCTCGGCGTCGATGCCTACGTGGTGCAAGTCGAGGTCGATGTCAGCCTCGGGCTGCCGCAGTACAACTTGGTGGGGCTGGCCGACAGCGCGATCAAAGAAGGGGCGGTGCGCGTCCGGGCGGCGCTGGAGAACTCGGGCTTCGCACTGCCGCCGCGGCGGGTCACGGTCAACCTGGCCCCGGCCGATGTGCGCAAGGATGGGGCGGCGTACGATCTGCCGATCGCCCTGGCGCTGCTGGTCGCCCTGGAGCAGATTCCCGCGACGGCGCTCGACGGACTTTTATGGCTCGGTGAGCTTGGGCTCGACGGCGGCCTGCGGCGCGTGGCGGGCAGCCTGCCGGCCGCGCTGTTTGCCCGCCAGTCCGGCTACCAGGGACTGGTCCTGCCGGAGAGCTGTGCCCGCGAAGCGGCCGCGGTCCGCGGGCTGCCGGTCTATGCCGCGCAAAACCTGGCGCAGGTGGTCGCCGCACTCCAGCAGGGACAGCCGCTGCCGCGGATCGCGGAGATCGATGCGGTAGCCAGCGCCGCCTCCGCACCGACTGTGGATCTGCTCGATGTGCGGGGCAATGAGCAGCCCAAGCGCGCCTTGGCGATTGCGGCGGCCGGCGGCCACAACCTGCTGTTTATCGGCCCGCCGGGGACCGGCAAGAGCATGCTGGCACGCCGCCTGGCGGGAATCCTGCCGCCGCTCACCGAGAGCGAGGCGATCGAGAGCACGGCGATCTATTCGGCGGCCGGGCTGCTGTGCGGCGCGTCGCTGCTGGCGCAGCGCCCCTTTCGCGCGCCGCACCACGATATCTCCGCGGTGGGGCTGGTCGGCGGCGGCAGCAACCCGCGGCCGGGAGAGATCAGCCTGGCCCACCACGGCGTCTTGTTTCTCGACGAGCTGCCCGAGTTTCCGCGTGCCGCGCTGGAGGCCCTGCGGCAGCCGCTGGAAGACCGCACCATAACCATCGTCCGGGCGCGCTGCGCGGTGACGTATCCGGCGTCGTTTTCCCTGGTGGCGGCGATGAATCCCTGCCCCTGCGGCTTTCGCGGATCATCGCTGCGCGCCTGCGTGTGCGACAGCGGGCGGATCGCCCAGTACATGGCGCGGCTGTCCGGACCGCTGCTCGACCGCTTCGACCTGCACGTCGAGGTCCCGCACGTCGACTATCAGACTCTGCTGTCGGAGCAGCGCACCGGAGAGAGCTCCCTGAAGGTGCGCGAGCAGGTGATGTCGGCGCAAAAGCTACAGCAGGCCCGGTCCGCCTCTCTGTCGCAGGTTGCCGCCAGTCCCTCCGGTAGCAGCGGTAGCGGCGGCTTCTGCGCCAACGCCGCGCTGAGCGCCGATCAGGTCGTCTGCCTGGCGCGCCCCGATGCCGCCGGGGAGCGGCTGCTCCTGGCCTACGCCCAGCGTCACATCCTGAGCAGCCGCGCCGTGCACCGCGTGCTGCGCGTCGCCCGAACCATCGCTGACTTGGCCGGCGCGGCGCAGGTCAAGGCCCCGCATGTCGCGGAGGCGCTGTCGCTGCGGGTGCTCGATCGGCCGCTGCGCAGCCTCGCCAACGCCTGACTGCCGAGCCGCCCGGCGGCGCAGTCGATTTCCCAAACCCCGTTCAAAGGAGAACCCGATGTCCGTGTCCCGTGCGATTAAGGAAAAGTTAAAGGCAGTGGGTACCGCCGTAGCCGCGATTGAAAAGCAGTTCGGCAAAGGCTCAATCATGCCGCTCGATGGCAAAGAGGTCGCGGACGTGCAAGTCATCCCGTCCGGTTCGTTGGCCCTCGATCTGGCGCTCGGGGTCATGGGCCTGCCGCGCGGGCGGGTCATCGAGATCTACGGGCCTGAGTCGTCGGGCAAGACCACCCTGACCCTGCACGCCATCGCCGAGGTCCAGCGCCAGGGCGGCGTGTGCGCCTTCATCGATGCCGAGCACGCCCTGGATGCCGGCTATGCGCAGAAGCTCGGCATCAAGCTGGACGAGCTTCTGCTGGCTCAGCCCGACTGCGGCGAGCAGGCGCTGGAGATCACCGACATTCTGGTCCGCTCCGGGGCGGTGGATCTGATCGTGGTCGACTCGGTCGCCGCGCTGACGCCCAAGGCCGAGATCGATGGCGAGATGGGCGATTCCCACATGGGACTGCAAGCGCGGCTCATGTCGCAGGCGCTGCGCAAGCTGACCGCGGCCTGCGCCAAGCAGGGCTGCGCCGTGGTCTTTATCAACCAGCTGCGGCAAAAAATCGGTGTCGTCTTCGGCAACCCGGAGACCACCACCGGCGGCAACGCGCTGAAGTTCTATGCCTCGGTGCGGCTTGATATCCGCCGTACCGGTCAGCTCAAGCAGGGGGAGGAGGTCGTCGGCTCGCGGGCGCGGGTCAAGATCGTCAAAAACAAGCTGGCCCCCCCGTTCCGCGAAGCCGAGTTCGAGATCCTATACGGTGGCGGGATAAACCGTCTGGGGGAGCTTTTGGACCTGAGCGTGGAGCGGGGGCTTATCGAAAAGTCCGGTGCCTGGTATTCCCTGGGCGGTGAGCGCATGGCGCAAGGCCGCGAACGCGCCTGCACCTTTTTGGCCGAGCGTCCGGAGCAGGCGGAGAAGCTGCGGGCGCAGCTCATCTTGGCCCTCAAGGCGGCCGGCCCCGAGCTCCGAACCGCTGCTTTTGCCGGCTCCCGCAATGAAGAGCCGGCAGCCGACCAGGAAAATGATGCCGAGCCCGATGGCCCGAGCGCCCCGGCCGCGGCGCCGGATCCCGCAGAGCTGCGGTCGCCGCGCGGAGGGCGCGTCAGCGGTCAGCCCATTGCCAAGGCCGCCTGACGTCAACTAGGCTCCAAAAACGAGAACCCGGTTGCCCAAAGCCCGTGACCTGAAACCGACGAAAAAGCAGTTCTTGACAGCACTTATAAGGACAAGTAGGCTCGCCGCCTTGCTAGTATGCTGGTCGTGCGAGGCGCGAAAGGCCTTTTCTTTCGTGAGACGCGCGGATTACAATGTTCCCGAAGGGGCCTACATGCGGAGCCTGCGGGAGCTACAGGTTAGGCGAAACGGATAGGAC
>CALFML010000296.1 GCA_937879845.1 uncultured Myxococcales bacterium | reverse complement strand
ATGCAGTGAAAGTTTCGCCGCTTGCCGCTGGGCACCCGCGGTAAGAGATCCGACCGTCTCCCAAATCAAAACCCTCGAGCCCCATACGACCCAACGTCATGCTCAATTCCGTAGGGTTTTGGGCCGGCCGCGGCGGCGAATCCGTCCGCACCTCCGCCGGAAGCAGCAGGGACGGATTCGCTCCGCTTCTCAGTCGCAGGCGACGGTTAGCCGGCCAATGTGCTGTGCGCCGATGACGGACGGGTGGTTCTGCTCGACTTCGGGCTTTCGCAAGAGCTCTTGTCGCCCGGGGGGCGCGGCAGCGCTGGCCGGAGCGAGCCGCAAAGCCGCGAAGGCACGCCCGATTATATGTCGCCGGAGCAGACCCAAGCCCTGCCCGCCACGCCTGCTTCGGACCTTTACAGCGTCGGGATCATGCTGTACGAAGCGCTCACCGGGCGGGTTCCGTTTTCCGGCACGCGGCACCAGGTGATGCGCCAAAAAGTCGGGCAGGATCCCCCGCCGGTGGCGCCTTACGCGCCCGCGGTTCCGGCGGCGCTTTGCGCCTTGTGCATGCAGCTGCTCAGCCGCCAGCCGGAGCTGCGGCCGAGCGGCCCGGAGCTCATCGCCCGCCTCCGTGAGATCGAAGCGGCGCTACGCCAAGCGGATCGGACCGAGGCTCTGCCCGCGAGTCCGCTGGTCCCCAGCCCGGAGCATGAGCCGTCGTTCATCGGCCGGGATCAGCAGCTCTCCGCCCTCGCCGCCGCTTTTGCCATGAGCCGGAAGACGCAGGCCGTGGTGGCGCTGTGCCATGGCGAATCCGGCGTCGGCAAGAGCAGGCTATGCAAGCACTTCCTCAAGGAGCTCGTGCAGGGCGAAAAGGAGCTTTTGCTGCTAGTCGGCCGCTGCCATCCCCACGAAGACGTTCCCTTCAAGGCGCTCGACGGCGTCATCGATTCCCTGAGCCGATTCCTGAGCCACCGTCCGCGTGACGAAATACAGGCCCTGCTGCCCCCCGACATCCGAGCGGCGACCCGTCTGTTCCCGGTGCTGCTGCAGGTTTCGGCGATCCGCGAAGCGCCGCTGCGGCGCATCGCCGACGATCTGCAAGCGCGGCAAGCGGCGTTCCTGGCTCTGCGCGAGCTCGCATGCCGTCTGGCGGAGCGGCAGCCCGTGGTGCTGTACATAGATGATCTGCAGTGGGGAGATCCCGACGGGCTCTCTCTGCTGCTGGAGCTCTTGCGCCCGCCGGAGCCGCCGCGGCTCCTGCTCATCGCTGCGTACCGGACGGAAGAGGAAGCCGCGGCGCTGCAGCTATTACATAACGGACTTGCCGGGGAGCTTGGCCAGAGCGTATCGCTCTGCGACGTGCCGATGGACGCGCTCTCGCTGCCGGAGTCCGAGGCGCTGGCGCGGGCCCTGCTTCCCCAAGGAGCCAAGGAGCGGGCGCCGAGCATCGCCGCCGAGTCGCACGGCAACCCTTTCTTCCTAACGGAGCTCAGCCGCTTCTTCACGACAAACCGCTCGGCGCACGCGCCGGACGGGGCGGTGCAGCTTCCGCGCGATTCGCTGGATGGCTTGATTCGCGCCCGGGTGGCCCAGCTCCCCGACGCGCCGCGCCAGCTCCTGGCAGCCATCGCGGTCGCCGGCCAGCCGATTTCTCGCGCCGCCACCGCGATCGCCGCGTATGGGGACGCGCCAGAGACGGATGAGCCGCACGCCCTGGCCCGGCTCCGCGCCGAGCACCTCATCCGGGTCCGCCACACTCAAGGCGGCGCGCAGGGCCTCGGACCCCGCGAAGAGCTGCTGATCTATCACGACCGCATCCGCGAGGCGGTCGTCGCCGGACTGCCGCCGGCCGACGTGGCAGCGCAGCATCTGCGCCTGGTGCAGGGGCTTTTGTCCACCGGCCACGCAGAGCCCGAACAGCTGGTGTTCCATCTGCAGCGCGGCGGCGATCTGGCCGGCGCGGCACGCTATGCGATTCAGGCATCGGCGCAAGCGTATGATGCCCTGGCCTACCATCAGACGGTGCGGCTCTGCCGGGTGGCGCTTGCCACCGACAAACTTTCGGCGGCGGACGCGCTCATCATAAAGGCCCGGCTGGCCGATGCGCTGGTCGGAGCGGGCTACCCGAAGGAGGCGGCCCAGACCTACCTGGAGCTCGCGGAGCACGAAGCGGAGGAGCTGGCATTCAAGCGGCGCCGCCAGGCGGCCAAGCAATACTTCATCTCCGGTTATTTACGGGAAGGGAATGAGGTCCTTGCCACCCTCCTTCCGGCCGCGCGGCTCAGGATTCCCAAGACTTCGCTGGGACTGTTCGGCTCCTTTGTCTTCTATCAGCTGCGCATCGTCCTGCGCGGCCTAAAGGTCCATGAGCGCGCCGAGTCCGAGGTGCCGGCAGCGGATCTGCTGCGCCTTGATACCTGCGAAGCCATTGCCTCCAGCACCTCCGTGAATCCGCTGCTGGCCGCCAACTTCTGGTCGCAGCTTTTGTGGCATGCCCTGCGGGCCGGAGAGCCGCGGCGGCTCATCGTCGCCATGACCGGAGCGGCGGGGATGTTATTCGCATTTGGAGCCCCGCGCCCCTACGGGCAGAAGATCCTCGCCCGCGCCCTGGCTCTGGCAGAGAAAGAAAAATATTCCTACGGGATCGGACGCTGCATCTTCATCCGCGGCCAGCACGCCCACCTCGAAGGCAGGTGGCGGGAGTCGCTGGCCGAGCTGCACCGGGCGACGGAGATTCTCAAGGGCGAGTGCATGGACTCCACCGCCCTCATCGATTTCATCGGCACGGTGGAGATCCTCGACCTGCGCTTCATCGGCCGGATGCAGCAGCTGGCCCAGAAGGTCCAGCCGTATCTCAAAGACGCCGTGGAGCGCGGCCGGAAATCGCAGGAGCTCAACGCCCGATTGAACGCCGGCTTCCTCCTTTTGCTGCGCGAGGACGCGCCCGAGCGGGCCGAGGAGCTCGTACAAGCGGCGCTGCACCGTCTCACCGAGGATGACGCGACCCTGCCGCGGTTCTTCGGACTCGATGCGCTGCTCCTCATCCGGCTTTACCAAGGTCGTACGCGGGAAGCCGGGCAGCTTTTTTCCCAGCAGCGTCCGATCATCGAGCGCTCCGGACTCTTGCGCGTCGACCTGTTCGGGACGATGTGGCACGGCCAGGGCGCCTTACTGGCCCTGGCCTGCGGGCATCCGCTCGCCGACGTGGAGCGCGCCGCGCGTCCGCTCGGGCGCAGCCGGTGCGTGTTCGCGGCGGCGATGTCCAAGCTGATCCTGGCGCTCTCACGCCGGCGGCAAGGACGACACCGCGAGTCGTTGGCGCTTTTGCGGGAGGCGGAAGACGACATGTCGGCCCGCGATATGGCGCTGTCGGCGGTCTGCATTCGCTTCCGGCGCGGGCAGTGGCTGGGCGGAACCGATGGCGAAGCACTTATGGGTACAGCTCGCGCGGAGATGATCCTCGATGGTATAAAGAACCCGGAGCGAATGGCTGCGATGCTGGTTCCGGACTCGACTCTGCACGCCC
This sequence comes from uncultured Myxococcales bacterium, assembly GCA_937879845.1. GTDB lineage: Bacteria > Myxococcota_A > Polyangia > Palsa-1104 > JAEUJZ01 > CALFML01. The sequence goes on along the minus strand of CALFML010000296.1, from coordinate 3,392 downwards.
GGGAAGATCCCCGCTGATGTTCAAAAAGATCGCCGCCGGACGCTATGCACCGCAGCACCGCTTTGTCGCGCGCGCCTTCGTCCCCGGCCATACGCCGGACCCGCGCCGCCAGCCCGCGCCGCCGCCGGCGCCGACCTATGCCGTCGAGCTCCTCGATCCGCAGGACTTTTGGCGCTGCGATCGCTACTTATTCGGCATCGACCTGTGGAACCACGGCTACTACTGGGAGGCGCATGAGGCCTGGGAAGGACTGTGGCACGCGGCCGGCCGCACCGGGGCGGTGGGCGCGCTTCTCAAAGGGCTCATCCGCCTTGCCGCCGCCGGCGTGAAGGTTCGCCAGGGAAATGCGGAGAGCGTGGGCAGCCATGGGGAGGGCGCCCGCTTGCAGCTCCAGCTCGCGCGCGAGTCGGGTGGCCAGCCGGTCCTGTGCGGCCTGGATCTGGCGGCGGTCTCCGCGCTGGCGCAGCGAATCATCGCCCGGAAGGAGGATTGGCGCGGCGATCCCGAGCTCCCCTGCGAGGTCGTGTTCGATCGCTCCCTGAAGCTGGTGCGATAGGAGAAACGGTCCCCCGCCGCTTGCGCTTCAGCCTTTGTCTGGACCGCGCCGGCCCAGCTTCATAAACAGGTGATGGATGGGAATCGGACGCTCGCGCCGGGTCTCCTGCTCCAGGTGGCGGCGGCGGGCCTTGAGGACATCGGCGAGCGCCAGCTCCCCGATGAACCAGCCTTGATCATCGAGAATCGGCAGGATGGTGACGTTGGCGGCCGCCATGCGGTAGGAGACCGTGCGCAGCGTGTCGTCCAGGTGCACGCGGAACTCCTGCGCCAGCGGGCGGCTGTGCGGCGGCGGCGGCACCGGCTCGCAGGCGGGCGGGGCGACATCGCGCACGAAAAGGATCTCAAGCGGATCGACCTCGTACTCACGCGCGATGTGGTAGCCGCGGCGGGCGACTTTTTCCGTGAGGATCGATCGCTTGAGCGTCAAAACAGTGAAGCCGTGCGCGGTCACCGCGGCGATCACGAGCGGCATCAGCACCCCGAAGTCGTGCGTGACCTCGGCGGCGAAGAGAATGCCGGTCAACGGAGAACGCATGGTGCCGCCGAGGATCGCGCCCATGCTGATAAGGGCCCAGAAGCCGTGGCCGGCGAACGGCAGGATGTGGCCTTCCAGCGCGCCGAGCGCCCCGCCGATCATCAAAAGCGGTGCGAGCACGCCGCCGGAGGTTCCCGAGCCGAGCGAGAACGCCCAGATCGCCCACTTGACCGCGACCAGCGCGACGATCGCAGAGAGCGCCAGCTTGCCGTTTAACAGGTCGCCGATCGTCTCATAGCCGACGCCGAGCGCATGCGGCTCGACAAGACCACCAAGGCCGATGACCAAGCCGCCGATCGCCGGCCACCACATCCAGTGGAAGGTCAGCCGCTTGAAGCGATCCTCAAACCAATACACGCTCGCCGTCATCGCCGCGGAGAGCAGGCCGGCGCCGAGGCCGCAGACCATCGCCGACAGGAGCATCTCCGCCCCGAAGACGCTCGGGTGCGGCGGGACGGAAAACAGCGGGCCGGGCGCGAACACGTAGTTATGGGTGGTCATGGCGGCGGCGGCGGCGAGCGCCACCGGGACGAAGCTGCGGGGCTTCCACTCAAAGAGCAGGAGCTCGACGGCGAGCAGCGTGGCGGCAAGCGGGGTTCCGAACGTCGCCGCCATGCCGCCCGCGGCGCCGGCGACGAGCAGGGTCTTGCGCTCGGCCGAGGTGAGGTTGAACGCTTGCGCCACCAGAGAGCCGAACGCGCCGCCGGTCATGATGATCGGGCCCTCGGCCCCGAACGGACCGCCGGAGCCAATCGAGATCGCGGCGGACAGCGGCTTGAGGATCGCGAGCACCGGCTCGACCCGGCTGCCGCGCAGCATGATCGACTCGAGCGCCTCGGGGATGCCGTGCCCGCGGATCCGCTCGGAGCCGAAGCGCGCGAGCAGGCCGATGATAAGACCGCCGGCGACCGGGACCAGCACGACCAGCCAGCCCAAGTGGGCGTCCGCGGGCGAGACGAGCGCGGTGCGCCAGCGCTGGAAGAAGAACAAGTTGGTGAACAGGCCGATGAGCTTGAGAAGGGCGACGGCGACGAAGCAGCTGAGCACGCCGATTGCGATCGCCAGCAGCGCCATCGGGATCATCCGCCAGGTCGCGGTGAAGTCGCCCAGCGATTCCCAGGGTCCGACAGCGGAGCGTCCAGGGGTTGTCATGAGCGCCTCCGCAGCACGCGGCGCAGCGCGGTGAGGAGCGCGGGGCCGAGCGTCGCCAGCTCATCGCGGTGGGCGAGCGAGAGGCCGTGCAGGACCTCCTCGCCGCGCGCGGTGATCGCAAGCCGCACCTGACGGCGATCTTCGGGCGCGCGGGTGCGCCGGACCAGGCCGCGCTGCTCCAAGCGGTCGATAAGTCCCACGACCGTGTGGTGGCGGAGGAGCAGGCGATCGGCAATCGCGCCGACGGTCGGTGGAGTCCCCGGGGGCAGGCCGCGCACCGCCAAGAGGAGCTGGTGATGACGCGGCTCCAGACCGACGCCGCGTGCCGTTTCTTCAGAGAAGGCGAGGAACCGCCGCAGCTGGTGCCGGAAGTCGGCGAGGGCGATGTATTCCGCATCGCGCAGTGGCTGTAACATGACCTGAATATATATCGTAACACGATATATTTTACGAGGGCTGGCGGCAGGAAAAGCAGCCTTGGCGCGAGGCTCCGATGTTTGCCGCAGCGCGCCGGGCGCGGGCCGCTATGGCGGCGTGCGCAGGCGCGATGAAAAGGATCGGCGCCGCCGCAGCGGGCAGAGGGCGTACAATGCAGGCATGCAGCCACCGGTACTCACGCTCGACCCGCATCCGGCCATGGATGGAAGACCGTCCGGAACAGTCGTTCGCGCTTGGCGCCGCGCAGGGACAAGCCGCAGCGTGGCCGTAGCCGCGCTAGTGGGGCTCGCCGCGGCGGCCGCCGGATGTCCCAGTCCGCCGGCCGCCGGCAGCGATGCCGGGCCCACTCCCACCGACGGCAGCAGCGCGGATCTGGCGAGCAGCGCCGCCGCGCCCTTGTGCAGCGTAGACGGGTGGTGCTGGCGCAACCCGCTGCCGCAGGGCAACCCGCTGCACGCGGTCTACGCATCGGCCGCGGACCGCTTCTGGGTCGCCGGCGATCGCGGCGCCATCTTCCGCTACGACGGTGCCGGCTGGGTCGTCCAATCAAGCGGTACCAGCGCCACCTTGAACAGCCTGTGGGGCACCGACAGCAACAACATCTGGGCGGTCGGCACCGGCGGGACCATCGTGCGCTGGAATGGCTCCGCCTGGTCCCAGATCGGAAGAGCGTCGTGTAGGGAAAGAGTGTCTTCGCCTGTGTAGATCT
>CALFML010000295.1 GCA_937879845.1 uncultured Myxococcales bacterium | reverse complement strand
CTGCTGGCCCGGCTGCACCGGCTGCACCATGGCGCCGGCGATCGTCGCGTCCCCGCACAGGTAGAACCCGCGCAAGAGGTTCGACTCGCTGTACACATTGCTGCGGAACAGCTGATCGAGGTAGAGCCGCAGCGGCTCGCGCACCGCCTGGGTGTTGCGCGGCAGCAGGAACGCCGCATCCCGTTCCTTATCGCTGAGCCGCCCCACCGCGAGCAGATCGACCTGCAGGCTGATCTGGGTCTTGTAGATCTCGGCGAACGCCTGATCGATCCAGGCGCTGTCGTAGAGCGCATCGAGCTCGTGCGGCGACGACCAGCCGAGCACCTGCTCGCGCTGCGCTCCCGACAGGCTGCTACAGAAGGCGACGAAGCCGGGCAGCGCGTCGGCCTTGCTGATCACCACGTAGGACGGCAGGCGCAGGCCGATGAACTGCTGGATCTGCTGCAGCCGCTCGTACAAAAGCTCGGCGCGTCCCTTGAGCTGCTCGGTGGGCAGCTTCTCATCGCCGACGAAGTAGGTCGCCGGCAGCACCAGCACGGCGCCGTCCAGCGGCCGTTTGGGACGCGCGGCGCGCAGCAGGGCGGCCAGGTGGGCAAAGACATCCTCGTCCTGCCAGACTTCGCTGCTGACGTCGATCGCCACGCCCTTGTCGTAAAACCAGAAGCGGCAGCCGGCGGCCTCCGCCAGCTCGTCCGAAGCGCCGCGGAAGGGCACATGCATTCCGGTGCTTGAAAGGAGCGTGCTCTGCCCCGCCCCCGGCTCTCCCAAGACCAGACACCAGGGCATCGCGTAGCGTCCGGTCAGACCGCCGACGTTCTGATCCAGCACCCGCAGCTCGGCGGACACTAGCTCGGTCAGCCGCTGCTGCAGGACCGCTGCCCGCTGCGCCCGCGCCGGGTTTTTGGGCGGGGGCGGCGCCGTCAGTTTCTGCTTCTGCTGATTGCGCCGCCGCCGCCATCGCCACAGCACAACTGCCAGGACGATGAGGACAAGCAGGGCGCCGAGCAGCGCGATAAGGGTCCAGTAGCGCAACGACGTCTAGGCTCCTGCTCTCCGCTACATAGGCACGGGCGTATTCACGTACACGCCCGCCGCGGTGTCGATCTTCCAAGTCTCTAGGAGCACCGGATCGCGCCCGCCGTTGGCAAGAAAGCGGATGGCGCCGGTCACGCCGAGCAAGGTCACGGGATCGTTGGGCTTCTGGGTGAGCGTCGCCACGGTCTCTTTGAACGCGGTCGCCCGCAGCGACAGGCTGACGGCGTTGTTGTTGAGCAGGCGCAGGAACGACAGGATCTGCCCTGGGTTGCGCGCCCCCTTGACCACGGCCGAGCCGGCACCGATCACATACAGCGCATCATAGGTGTAGCCGACCATCGGATCCCGCTCCAGCTGCAGGTCCGGGTGGGCCGCCTGGAAGCTGGTCTTGAAGTCATTGCCCTCTTCGGCCGGGACCAGCGACAGCGGCGCCACGCCGAGGATCCGGCTCAGGTGGTTTTTGACCGTCGGGGTTCCCGACTTGGCGGCATCGAGCAGCTCCACGGTGCGGCCGCTGGAGCTCATAAGCAGCGGGGTCGAGCCGCTGGGATCTCTGGGGTCGAGCGGCAGGCCGGCCAGGCTGTTTATCGCCGCCACGCTGTCGCTGCCGGGGATGAGCACCGCGTACCGCGGCTGCGCTTGGACAAGCAGCGTCGTGGTGCTCGCGAGAAGGTCGGCGTTGCCGTCTGCGTACTGATAAAACTCCGCGGTCTTGTTGCGCAGCGGGTCCTTGCGCTGCCACTCTGCCGTGAACCGGCTGCGGATGTTATTGCCGTAGTTGGTCTGCACGTTCAAAAGTCCCAGCTCCGCCGTGCTCATCCCGCCCGCGAGGTTGGTCAGCTGGGTGACCAGCTGCAGGCCCTGCTCGGCTTCGACCGGAGCGAGCCGGAAGAACAGGCCCTGGCTGGCCGCGCTGGCGATTCCGGAATCGGTGATCGCCGGAGAGATCGCCGGCACTCCCGCTGCTTTGATGCGCGACAGCATATCGGTGGCCGCCGCCGCGGTGTTCGGCCCGATGATCGCGACGACGCCGCGGTCGATGAGGATCCGCGTCGCGTTATCGGCGTCCACGCTCGAGGTCCCGACATTGCACACATCGATGGCAAGCGGCAAAATTCCATCGAGCTCGATGGCGCTGTTGATCTCACCCACCCCGAGCTGAAGCGCCAGCAGCGGCAGCTGCTCGGCCGGCTGGCCGTTGATAAGGCGCAGATCGAGCAGCGCGCCGATGTGCACCGCGCTCGGTGCCGGCTTCTCCGGGATGCTCTGGGTGCACAACCGCTCCGCCGGGGTATTGGCCAGACAGATGCCATCGGAGGTGCAGAACCGCGGGCTGCCATCCTCGGCGGCGCAGTCAGTATCCACGCTGCACTGGTGGTAGTCGAAGGCCAGCGTGCACGAGCACGTAAGCAGCGAGACAAGGAGCGTGAGGACCCGCATCAGAACCTCCATGCCAGGGTGGTCAAGAGCCCGCCCGGAAGCGGCGTCAGAGTCGATGCGACCGGATCCAGCCGCGGCTTGCCGGGACCCAAGGCGGGCTTCTGGCGCACCCCCTTTTTGACGCCGACGATGGTGAAGATGACCGCGCCCGTGAGCAGCGCGCCCCCGATGGAGTAAGCGACCGTCGAGCCGATCGCCGGCCCCTGGCCGCGGTCGCGCAGCGCCCGCTTGTCGGTCTCTGCGGCTGCGCTGACGAACTGGTTGAAATTGTCCTGCGACTGCACGAACAGCCCCACCCCGGTGAACACGCCGGCCAGGCCGGCGATGCCGAACCCGAGGCTCGTCCAAAGGTACTTCTGACCCGGCGGCGCGGGCGTGAGCTTCTCGACCCTTTGCACGGCGCGGGAGCGCAGTGTGGAGTCAGCGGGATCGGTCGCCAGATAGCGCTTGTAGAACTCAAGCGCCAGGCTGCTGCGCTTGACCTGATCGTACCCGCTAGCGATGTAGTACAGGAGGACCGCGTCGCGACGCTTCTCATACACCTGCTTGAGCTTCTCTATGAGCTCGGTCGCCGCGGCGTTGTTTCCGGCCTTATAGTCGCGCACATACTGGCTGATGAGCTCCTCCGCATCGAGGAGCTCTTCACCGGCCAGCTGCGGCGCCGGCTCAGGTGCGTCCGTGGCGGTGCGCGGCCTATCCTTGACCTCTTGCGAGGCATAGTACTGTTCGATGTAGCTCTGGATGTCGGCGTAGATCGTCGGATCGATCTGCTGCTCGTCGTTGAGGTAGCGCTGATAATATTCGGTCGCCTCTGCGGCAAGACCCAGGCGGCGATACGCCTGCGCGATGTTGAACAGGTAGCGCGGCTTGGGCTCGATTCGATACGCCTGGGAGAACTGCTTGATGGCGCCTTCGTAGCTCTTGGCGATGAACAGCCGGGCGCCTTCTTCCTCGAAAGGAGTGGCGCTCTCCTCTTCGGCATGGGCAGCGGAGCCAAGCAGGAGCGCCGCGAGCGCCGCGACAAAGAACGTACGTATGTAGCCGCCTGTCCGCAAGCGACCCCCAACTAAGAAAAGGCGTGGCCAAACCACCAGCTACAGAGTGAGCAGGAAGCGGAGACTCCGCTCAACCTGCTCTGTGGTCATGGTGCCTTACTGTAGATAAAACAATTTTCGAGTTCAATCGCTATTTGTGAAGCGCTCAGGATGGGAAAACCTAAGATGTTTTTGCTGCAGAAAAAGGAGGCGGCTCCCAAGCGGAGTAATTAGGACTCAAACGAGTGCGCTGCGTCACAAAAAGGAGTTATATCGGAAGGCAGTAGGGACTTGTCTGTAGGCCGCTTCGATAATCTGATCCAGAGGCGCCGCAGGGGGCCGGATCAACGACGGATTTTGCCGGATTTCGGATCGGCAGCGGGGCTCTCAGCCGCAGTGCGGGAGGGCGACTGAGAAGCGCCCAGGCGGTTATTCAGCTCATCAAGGCGCGCGGTGACCTCTGAAGATCGGCGATCCCAGATGAAGTGCGCGACGAGCAGGTACCCAGCCGCGACCATGAACAGCGAAAAGATCCAGGGGCGCAGCTGCGGCAGCCAGCTCGGCTGCTGTCCGCCGCGCGTGTGGGCGTACGCCTGCGGAAACAAAGGAGTATTCTCCGGCAGCCCCGGATTGCGCTGAAACAGGGTGACATAGGCCTGGTGCCGATAGTGGCCGATCTGCGCGTCATCGCTGACATCGCGCAGCTTGCCGCGGAAGCCCAACGACAGCGCCATCAGGTACACGAGCAGCACGTCCGCGCGCGAGGCATCGCGGTGCAGAAGCAGCGCATCCAGGTTGGCAAAAAAGCGCGTGCCGGCATCGTGAGTACCGAACAAGCGCTCCTCCATGAGATGGGTGCTCCAGTAGTCCTTGCTCGCCCACTCTGTGCTCAGGAATACCTCGTCAGCCATCGCCGCCATGACGTATTGGATTTCGGCGAATCGCTTCTGTTCTCGCGCATCGCCGCGGCTCTGGACGGTCTGGATCTGAGACTCGATGAGCTCTAGGAGCTGCGCCTGGAGCAGATCCGGGGCGAGCTGCGAACGCTCCGCACCCGGCACTTCATCCTCCGCCAGGATGTCGGCCTCGCGGATCTGGACGCTGTCTTCTTCCAGCTGCGGCGTAAACGCGGCGTCGAGCTTCGCCCGGTGGTGCAGCACCGCCGCGTAGAACTCGCGAAAGAACTCCACCAGATACAAGGGGTCCGCGGAATCGCTCGCCATTTCCCGATCCACTCCCACTCCCATCGCCCGTACCTGCACCGTCACGCGCTCACACCGCTCCGCGCGCAGCGTCATGCCAAGGCGCGGACCAGGGCAATGAAAGCCTAGATTCTAAATTACTCTTTGTTGGCGATGTACAAAAATGCTTCAGCGGGACGCACTCCCGGAGGTTTTTCGACCGAGTTTCCGATTAGTAAGGGCTCGCTCGGGACGATGTACTCCGGGCTTGCTTGGAGCTGGAACAGCAGCATGCCGCGTGTGGCGACAAGGCCTTCGTAGCGATCGATCGCGGTGCGCTGCGCGCCAAGGAGGCGATCACCGATGGCCTGACCGATGGCGAGACCGATGAAAAAGGCGAGGCCGAGTTCGACCTTAACCTCGGCCGCTTCGCCGCCGCGACCTACAGGCTGCGCTTCCTCGCCCAGGGCTTCGAGGC
>CALFML010000294.1 GCA_937879845.1 uncultured Myxococcales bacterium | reverse complement strand
AAGTACATGCTGCCGCGCCTCATCGAAAAGAACACCATGATGTCGCGCCTGACCGGCGGCATCGGCGGCCGCGGCCCCGGCGAGACGAAGCTTGAGATCAACCGCCGCCGCGCCCGCGAGCGCGTCACCCAGCTCACCCGCGAGATCGCCGACCTGTCGAGCCAGCGCTCCGAGCGCCGCAAGCAGCGCCGCCGCCGCGCCCTCCCCGTGGTGGCGATCGTCGGCTACACCAACGCCGGCAAATCGACCCTGCTCAACACCCTGACGTGCAGCGCGGTGGTGGCGGAGGACAAGCTGTTCGCGACCCTGGATCCGACCAGCCGCCGCATGCGCTTCCCCGATGAGCGGGAGCTGATTCTCACCGACACCGTGGGCTTCATCCGCGACCTGCCCGAAGATCTGAAGAGCGCCTTCCGCGCCACCCTGGAAGAGCTGGCGGAGGCGGATCTGCTGCTGCATGTCGTCGATGCCAGCGATCCGGCGCTGACCTCGCACCTGCACTCGGTGGAGCGCATCCTGACCGAGCTTGAGCTTGCCGATAAGCCGCGGATTCTGGTCTATAACAAAATCGACCGCCTCGATCCCGAGCGCTTCGGCGAGCTGCCCCAGGACCGCGAGGCGGTCGCCTTGTCGGCCACCGATCCGGAGACCGTGCGGCCGCTGCTCCTGGCGATGGATCAGGCGCTCGGACTGTCGCCGCACCGCCCCTTCTGGTCGGGGTGGCCCGGCGCGCTGCCCGATCCGGAGCCGCCTGAGCCAAGCGCCGATTCGGAGGGACCGCCGGCGCAGCAGCTTGGCGATTAGGCGCCGCGCTTGGAACCCCTTCGCGCCGACGCTGAGATTACTGCGCCGTAAGTTCGCGCCCGGTGCGGCGCGGCGTCACGCGGCGCCGCGGCTCGATTCACTGTGCCGTAAGGCCGCCCGGGGTCAGCACCAGCGTATAGGTGCGCTGCACCGGCTTGCCGCTCGCATCGGTAAGCGGGAAGTAGGTCGACTCGGTGGTCTGGGCGCGCAGCATGAAGCGGCTCTCCGGCTCGGTGCGCTGCTCCCAGCGCGATAGCAGGCGATCCTGCAGCTCGCGCCAGCGCGGATGCACCGCGAGCTGACCGGACGCCGCAAGCGGCTGCGCCTGATGCGGCATATTGTTGTGGCGCTCCGCCGAGGTGTAGCCGTTGTGGACGAAGTCGAGCGCGAACAAGTTGGACAGCCCGGCGACGTTGAGCAGCGGCGAGAGCCGCAGCACCCGGCCGCTTATCGCCACCTGATCGCCGTAGATCCACGCCTCCGCCACCGACTTGCCGGCCGGCGACCGCAGGAGCACGCGGCTTGTGCGCAGCTCTTCCTCGCGCAGCGGCTGGTCGGGCGGCGCCCAGCGCACTTTCTTGGTGGCGGTCTCGCCCGTCACTTCGATGATCAGCACCGGCTTTTCGGCCGTAAGCGCCAGGTAGCCGGTGCGCATGAGCACAAGCGCCGCCACCAGCAGCGCCAGCAGCACCAAGATGATCCGCACGAGCCAGCCGAGCAGCGGCGGCCGCCCGGGGCGCAGACCGCTCAGCGCGAGGATGACGACCTCAATCAGCATGCTCGCCGCGCCGGCGGCAAAGCCCATCGCGGCGCGGCCGTCCCAGCCGGCATCCGGTCCTAGCGCCGTCGCACACAGCCACGCCGCCGTCCCGAACACGCCGGCGGCAAACAGCCGCACGAGGGCGACCAGCGCCCCGCGCCCGCGATCGACCCACAGCAGAAACAGCAGCTGCCGCACCGCGATTCCGGCGAAAAACCCGATCACCACGGCCAGCGCCAGCTGCGGGGCCCGCGAAAGCGCACCGATGACCGGCCCGAGCTGGGCTGCCACGTCCTGCATGCCGTCTAGCATACGTGATTTGCCGGCCGCGCTGACCGCCCGTCAGCGCTTGCGGCGCAGGATCTGGCTGCCGCCGTGCCAGCTGAGGAGCAGCTGCCCCTCCGGCAGCACGCTCCCCTGATAGCTGTCGAGGCGGTGCTGGCCGGTGTCGCACGGACCGGGCTGCCGCTGATAGTCGACCTCGGTGAGCGAGATCTTATCGCCGAAGCGCTGGCCTTTGATGATGAAGCGGGTGGTCGAGCGGATCTGCGGGCTGCCGCTGCACGGGTAGACGCCGCTTGTGCGCAGGCGTTCGAGGGTCCGTTCGTAATAGCCGGTGAGCTCGGCGTTGGTTTCGCTCAAGTGCCACTCTTCGCGCTCGGTCTGCAGATCACCCTCGGCGTCCACGGCGCGGAACTGCCACTCCCAGACGCCGTCGAGCGCCTCGGCCGCCGCGACGCTGCGGCTGCGCGTCCGGCCCTCGCCGCCGTGCAGCGAGAGGGAGCTGGAGCCGCGCGGCCGCCGCACGAGCCGCTGCTCGCCGCCGGCGCTGTACGAGAGGAGCAGCTCCTCGCCCTGCAGGCGGCCGGCGTAGCTTAGGAGCTCGCGCCGCTGGTTGTCGCAGGGGTTGCGCTCGGTGTCCACGCCGACCTCGCGCAGGGTGACTTGATCGTCGCGGATCTCCCCGGAAAGGCGGGCGCGGACGTTCTTGACGAAGCCGAGCATGCCGTTGCACTGAAACGGCCGCTGGTCGGTGGACATCGTCATCACCTGCCGGTGGTAGTACCCGGTCAGGCGGCTGCCCTGCTGCTCCAGGTGCCACTCCTCCTGCTCGATCTGCACGTCGCCCTGCTGCGTGGTGGAGCGCACCACCCAGTCCCAGACGCCGGTGGCATCGGGGGCGCGGGACGGCGGCGCAACCGCGGCCGGCGCGGCGGCTTGGGTCGGGCCCGTCACCGCCGGCCGCTGCGTGGTCGCCGCGCAGGCGCCAAACCACACGAGCGCGACCGGCAACAGGCCGCGAAAGGGGAGGCGCCCGGAAAGGCGTTGGACGAGCGGAGACCGGCGCATGGGGCTTGTTCCTAACAGACTCGGCGCGGGGCCGCTACGCTATGGTACCACGCGACCTCGTTCACGCCGCAGCAACCCGCTTACCGCAGAGGATTCACGCCACGCACTTCCCCGCCGCGGCATACGCGCGGTCTTGGCGGCTCGGATGTTCAGGTCTGTAGAGAGGGGCGGGAGCTAGGCGTTACCGCGCCGGCCGTGCCAGCGGCCGGGGGAAAGGTAGTTCTCTTGGCCCCTGGAGCGCTCCGGGAACGGTCCCGGGTACAGGTAGATGGTGAGCCCGCTCTGACCGGCCGCGGCGACGCGCTGGCAGAGCAGATCGAGCTCGGTATCGTAATCGACCAGCACCGCCCCGCTTGGAAGCGAGCTGCCGTCGCCGCTGCTGTCGCCTGAAACCGCGACCCAGCGACCGGCCAGCTCCGCCGCAGTGAGCTTCTGCAGGTCTGTCAGGTTTGAGTGAGCCATATCCAGCTGCGGCGGACCAAGCCGCCAACAAGTCCTAGCTACCAGCCACCGGCCGCGCTGTCAATGCGGGAAGGCGGTGAATTTGTAGAATTTTTGTCGCTCAGCGCGGCGCCGCGGGCTGAGCCGATTTCACATGGCCGTCGAGATCGCGGTACTGCGGCGGCTGGCCAGCGCCGGGCAGGCCGCCCACGGCGCGCAGCTTGGCCTCGAGCTTTTTCGCATCGCCCACTACGACGATGGTGGCCTCCTCAGGCCGGATCTGCGTCCGCACCACCTGCTGGAGCGAGGCGGCGGTCACCGCTTGGGCGTCCTTCCCTTGGCGCAGGAGCTCATCGAGCGGCAGCCCGTAGCGGGCGATGTTGGCGTAGACCTGCGCCAAGCCGGCGGCGCGCTCGCCCTGGGCGACGATGCGCTGGACTTCGGCGTTCTGGCCTTTTTTCAGCTCGGCGGCGGAGACGGGCTCGTTGCGCAGGCGGATGAGCTCCTTGAGCGTCTCGCCGAGCGATTCGGCGGTGACATCGCTGCGCACCGCCGCCTGGGCCACGAACCAGCCCGAGTCTTTGAGGCGGCCAAACCCCGACTGCGCCCCATAGCTGTAGCCGTGCTGCTCGCGCAGGTTCTGGTTCAGACGGCTCGTGAACACGCCGCCGAGCAGCATGTTGGCGACATCGGCCACCGTACGGCTCGGGTCGAGCCGGGTCCCCGCGAGGTTGGCGACCCGCAGCTCGGACTGCGGCGCCCCGGGCCGGTCGACCAGGATCAAGCCGCGGCGGCTCTGCGGCGCCGGCAGCGCCACCTCTTTGGGCGGCGGACCCCAGGTGGTGCTGGTCGCCAGCCGCCGCGCCAGCGGATCCGAGAGGCGCTGCGCCGACGCCGCGCTCAGCTCGACGTTGCCGACCACGACCAGGGTCGGACGGCCGTAGTAGGTGTGATGAAACTGCGCGAGCTCGCCGGCCTGCAGCTGCAACAGCGACGCATCCTCGCCGTAAATCGACCGGCCGTAGGGATGGGCGTCGCCATAGAGTCCGGCGAGCAGGGCCTGCTCGGCGTTATAGCGCGGCTCATCGCGCAGCTGCGCCAGCTGCGCCAGGAGCTCGCCGCGCGTACGCTGAAAGTCCGCCGCGCCGAACCGCGGCCGCAGGACCGCATCGGCTAAAAGCTCCGCCGCCTCGCCATACCGCTCCGGCAGAACGCTGAGCGAGATCAGCGTCGTGTCGGCCGTCGCCCGCGCGTTCAGCTGGGCGCCCAGGTCCTCTAGCGCGTCGGCGAACTGGGTCGCGCTGCGCTCCCCGGCCCCTTCGGTCAGCATCGCCGCTACCGCCCCCGCCAGGCCCGACTTGCCGGCCGGCGACTGCGCCTCTCCGGCCGGGATCACGACCATCGACTCCAACAGCGGCGCCCCCGGCCGCTGCACCAGCAGCACCTCCACCCCGGCGTTGCTGAAGCGCGCCGCGTGCGGCGGCACAAGCGCCCGCACCGCCCCGAGCTTGGGCGCCACGCTGAGATCGATAGGCGGCTGCAGCGCCGCCGGCTCCCGTCCCGGCGGCCCCGCCGCTCCCTTGGGCGTGAGCTTGGGCTCCGCCGTCGCCACCGGTGGCGCCCCGGGAGGCGCCGGCACCACGGTCAGGGTCAAGCGGCGGCTCGGATCGAGGATTCCCAGCTGCTGCACCTGCGCCTGCACCGCTTGCGGCGTCACCTGGCGCAGCCGGCCGATGAGGGCCGGCAGCTCGTTCGGGTTGCCGAACCACGCGTTCAGCTCCTGCAGAAAGCGAGTCTGCCCGATCGGCGTTTCGATCTCGCGCGCGGTGTCGGTGAGAAGCTTTATGCGGGCGCGCTGCACCTCGCGTTCCGTAATCGGCTGACCGGTGAGCCGCCCGAGCTCATGATCGATGGCGGCGTACAGCGCCTCGGCGCTTATGCCCTTCTGCGCCGTCACCGCCAGCTGCAAAAGCGATCCCAGCGTCAGCGGCTCCAGCTCGATCTCGACCTCGCCGGCCACCTTCTGCTCGACCACCAGCGAGCGATAAAGCCGGCTCGCCTTGCCCTCCCCCAGCACCCCGGCCAAAAGCTGCGCCGCGGGGAAGTCGCGGCTCTGCACCGGCGGCACGTGCCAGGCCATGTACACCCGCGGCAAGGCCACGTTGTCGGTGATGGTGACTCGCTTCTCAACCGGCGCCTGCAGCGGCGCCCCGGCCCAGGCGGCGGTCTTGGGCTTTTGGCCCTTGGGCATCCAGCCGAAGTAGGTCTGGATGAGCTGCCGCGTCGCCTTGGGATCGATGTCGCCGACGACCGCCAGCGTGGCGTTACTCGGGACGTAGTAGGTGTAGAAGAACTGCTTTACGTCCTGCGTCGTGGCGTTGACCAGATCCTGGTGCGAGCCGATGACCGGCCAGCTGTAGGGGTGGCCCTTGGGATACAGCGCCTCGACCATGCGCAGCTC
>CALFML010000293.1 GCA_937879845.1 uncultured Myxococcales bacterium | reverse complement strand
CATCAAGACGGCGCCGTCGAGCGGGCCCGATCCAAGCGCCGATACCACCAGTGCGGACTGCAGCAAGCCGCACGGCAGGGCCACCCACATCGATCCGGCTGCTGCGGCACCGGCCGGGCCTTGCAGCCAGACGACGCGCCGGCCGGTCTGCGCGGCGCTGGTCGCGCGAACGCGGAAGTTATCGACCCAGCCTGGTTGGCGCCCGGCAATCAGCAGCCACAGGCCCAGCGCGAGCGCCGCGACCTGGAACAGCGTCCACAGCGGTCGCAGCAGCGCCACCTGCGCGCCCTGGGTGGCCAGCCAGGAGACGCTGCCCGCCGCCAGTGCGCCGCCATCAGAACGACTCCCCGATCGAGATGTGATAGGCGATGCGCTGGCCGGGGTCGGGGTTCTCGAGGTTGTCCTCCACCGCCTCCAGGCGGTTCAGACGCACGCCGAGATCGAAACGAATGGTGCCGATGATCGTACGATAACGCAGCCCTCCGCCGACGGCCACATGCAGCTTGGTGATGTCCAGGTTGAGCGTGCTGCTATCGCCGCCGCAGCCGCCGACGGCGCACGTCGCGGCGGGCGGCGTGACATCGCCGGCATCGACAAAAGCGGCGAGCGTCACCCACTGGCGGGCCAGCCGAAACAGTCCCAGGCGCAGCTCCAGCTGCCCCAGAAGAAGCGTATCCCCGCCGGTCGGCAGCCGCTGCAGATCCGCCAGCTGATCGACCCGGGTGTCGCGGCAGGAAAGCAAGAGCGGCACCGGCCCGGCCGGACTGTCCAGCGCGCCCGAGCACCTTTGGTAGGAGAGGCGGTTGTACGTAAAGCCGCGATGCGAGTTCGGACCGCCGAGGTAGAAGCGCTGGGTGATGGGGCTGCCGAGCTCCCCCTGGGCGAAGATGTGGCCGAACTGCACCCGCGCGGCGATGGTGAAGCGGTTGCCGATGGTGTAGTAGCCGCGCACTTCCGGCATGAGCTTCTGATAGGAGAACGCGCTGCCGGTGTACACGCCGCCCTGCTCAGCGGAAAGGAGCAGATAGACCCCGCGCGTGGCGTCGATCGGACGGTTGCGCAGATCCAGCGCCACCTGCTCCTGCAAGAAGCCCAGACGGTACGGATCGACGAAGCCGAAAAGGACGCTGCTGCTGCTGTCGCCCTCAAGACCCTGCTCTACGTTGAAGAAGTCGAGGAACTGAAAATTGTACGACGCGGCAAGGCTGATGCGGTCGCGCCACAGGCCTTTGGTCACGCCCAGACGCAGGCTTGGGCCGTGATACTCATAGGCGTACTGGACGCCGACTTCGTAGCCCAAAGACAGCGTCAGCGCGGAGCTTCTGCCCAGCAGATCCGGCTGGGTGAAGTCCGTCTTGATAAGACCGATCGGACCGTGCCTTCGCAGCGGCACGGCCCATACCGCGGGCAGCGCGGCATAGCCGGCCTGAAGCGTCAGCTGCAGCACGCGCAGACCGCCGAGGAACCGGCGCTGCGTGTAAAGGAGCTCCCCGTGCGCCTCGTTGCGCAGCGGCTCGATGCCGATGCCGACGCCGACGCGCAGCTCGCGGTACTTGCCCTCTTTGACCGTGACGCGCACGTCGGCGATGCCCGGACCCCGCGGACTCGGCACCGGCTCCACCAGCACCGTGGAAAAAAGGCCGAGGCTGTACAGGCGACCCTGCACCGCATCGACCGTATCGGGCTTGAAGCCTTCACCGGCCGGCAGCGCCGCGTGCTTCTTGAGCGCCGCCGCATCGACCCGCTCGGTGCCTTGCACTAAAAGTTCACCGAACACGACTTTGCTTCCTGGCTCGACGACGATATGAACTCCCGCGGTGCGTGCGTCGCGGTCCACCGTCAGCTCGGCGCTCTTGACGCTGGCGAAGGCATAGCCGCGCTTGTGCAGCTGCAGCACCAGCAGCGCCTTGGTCTCCAGGTACGCTTGATGTTCCAGACGTTCGCCGATGTGGACCCTGACCTCGCGCTGGGCGTAGCTGGCGTCCGCGGGCGGCAGCGCGTCGAGCCCTTCGATTTTGATCGCGGTGAGGGTGACCGGCAGCCCCTCTTCGACTGTGTAGTGAAC
Organism: uncultured Myxococcales bacterium; assembly: GCA_937879845.1. GTDB lineage: Bacteria > Myxococcota_A > Polyangia > Palsa-1104 > JAEUJZ01 > CALFML01. Next base: position 18,488 of record CALFML010000293.1, on the reverse strand, counting down.
GTCGACCGATTGGACCGCCTCGGGCGTCGCGGGGTCTTTTTTCGGGTCGAGCTTGTAGTTTGTGATCTCCGCCCGCGGCACGGTCGTGGCGAAGAAGCCGCGCGTGCGGTAGTAGTTCAAGATGCGCTCGCGGTCAAACTCGACCGCCATGGGATGCTCCAGGTACTTTTTGGGCGTAAGCGGAAACCAGGAGCTCTGCTGCAGGGCGACCTTGGGCCGCACTTCCTTGTCCTTGATCTGCTTGACGCCGTGAAAGTAGACCTTGTGGATCCACGGACGGTGCGGACCTTTGGCCGTCGAGCAACCAAAAACGGTCACCAATCCGAGTGCGCCCAGCGCGGACAAGAGACGTAAAATTTGGCTTCTACTTGGTAGCAACAAAGATCCGGAGACTGAGGGTCGGCGTGGTCGGCGTCGTTGGCGAGACGCAACTATGTCTTAGACTATACAGACGCGCTTTCGCGCAAAAAAGCACCTTTCGCAAAAACTGGACCCGCCTATAAAACAGAGGCAAGCCAGCAAACCGGCGACCGGGCTTAAGTCTCTTCGGTGAGCTTCGCGAACACAGAGGCCGAGCGGATCTGCGTCACTTCATCGCCGCTCTCATCGGCGATCTCGACGATGCGGCCGGCGGCGCCGCGCAGGCGGCGGCACAGCTCACGCGAGATGTTCTGCAGCACCATGACGTAGGAGTGCACGTCCTCCACATAGAGCCGGTACAGATCGCGGTTGGTAAGCTCCAACAGCCGCACCGGCGACTCGGCCGTCACGGTCATCGAGTGCGGGTGGATCTCGATGAGCGCCATCTCGCCAATGAAGTCGCCGGGGCCAAGCCGCACGAGGCGCACGTTGTGCCCGGACTCGCCGGCGCTGCTGGCGACCAGGGTGCCGACCTCGATGATGTATAGGGAGCGGCCGCAGTCGCCTTCGCGGAATACGACCTGGCCGCGGGCGAAGGTCCGCTGCACCAGCATCCCGATCACCCGCGCCAGCGCACGATCCTCCAGCCCGCCGAAGAAAGGGGTGCGAGAGAGCGTCCTCTTACGTGCCTCGAGATCGTCACTCACCATCTTATCAAAGCACGCTCTTGCCGACTCTCCAACCATTCTGTCTGGGGCCAGGCCAAAGGTGGGAAAAGACTCGGTTTTGGCCGCCCGCGGACCCAGGTAGGGCCTGCGTCCATCGGATCGAAGCGCCGCCGATGCCGGCGGGAGAGACGGTGGGTGGTCAGCGGGCCGACCAGCTCCGCTTATCACTGGTCGCTTCACTTACCAGGGCGCGCGCTCGCAGGGGGACCGATTGCACGGCCTGGACGCGGCGTGGCGATCGCCCGCCGCGGCGCGGATTGCAGCGCGATTTCCGCAGCTTACGTGCGCCCGACCCGGGCTTGGGGGCCGCGCGCGCGGGGTTCCGGATGCGCTGGCACGCGGGCTGCTTTGTCTTCTTACCAAGACGCCATCGCAAACAACCTCAGCGACGAAAAACTCGCACCCAAGGAGAAAGTCCCATGAGCACGCAGCACAACACCCTCAGCGCAGACACCGCCACTTGCAACCTGATCGCCAAGGACCGCTCGGACGTGACCCGCGCCGCGACTGCCGCTTCGGGATTTGCCGCGCGACGCACGCTGGGCTTTGTCGCGGCGCTGGCCGCGGCGCCGCTGCTGCTCGGCTGCGGCCAGGCGACGGAAGAGGACCTGGCGGCGGAAGCCGGGCCGAGCACCACCGCCGAAGAAGCGTTCCCCGGACGCAGCGGCGAGGTCCGCACCGCCCTGCTTGAGACCGCGGACGGCACCGAGTCGATCTCCTATCAGCTCATCGACGACTACATGGTGTACCAGGGCGACATCGTCCTTGGCCGGGTGGGCGGCCAGTTCACGGCGCAGAGCGCGACCTTGAAGACCGCGACCTGGCCGGGCTGCGTGATTCCCTATGAGATCAATCCGAACCTACCGAACAAGAAGCGGGTCACCGATGCCATCAACCACTGGACGAGCCGCTCCGGCGTCCGCTTTGTCGAGCGCACGAACCAGAAGGACTTCATCGTCTTCGAAGACGACGGCAAGGGCTGCTACTCCTACATCGGCCGCCGCGGCGGGCGCCAGACGCTGAGCCTGGCCAAGAACTGCAGCACCGGCTCCACCATCCATGAGATCGGCCACACCGTCGGCCTGTTTCATGAGCAGAGCCGCCAGGACCGCGACAACTACGTCACCGTCCTTTATGACAACATCCAGTCGGGCCAGGTCTCCAACTTCGACAAGTACCGCAGCGGCTCCGGGCGCGATGTGGGAGCGTTCGACTTCAACTCGATCATGATCTACGGGACGGACTTTTTCTCCCGCAACGGGAAGCCGACCCTTGTGCATAAGGACGGCTCCCTGCTAAACGCCCAGCGCACGGTGCTCAGCACCGGCGATCTGAACGGCGCGGCGAAGCTGTGCGGCGGTTAGCCGGCGGCGCCCGATGACAAGCCGGGCGGGGGCGCAGGAGTCGCAGCCTTTTGGCTGTACATAAAGACGTGGCGGGCATGTCCGCGCTTGAACAGCTGCTCCCACAGCCAGTACACCGCGGGCATCGCCGCCGCAAATAGGAGCCCGAAATAGACCGCCGAGTAGGCCTTGACGCGGCTGCGGTAACGGCTGCTGCGGAAGGCGCGGTTGGTCCCCACCACCGTCTGCTCGAACACATCGGTGAGGCGCGGCGCGGACAGGTTTGCCGCTGCGAGGTAGGAGCGGTAGGTCGCCTCCGTTTCCAGCTTGTCGCTCTCCAAGATCATCTGCACGAACTGGGTTCCCAGCCGCGGCGCTCCGGGCACCGTAAGATACTCCGACAGAACGAGCGTCCCTCCCGGTTTCAGGACCCGCGCCGCCTCTGTGAAGAAGCGCTGCTTGTCGGGAAAGTGATAGATGACCTCCAGCCCGACGATGAAATCAAACGTCGCGGCAGGGAACGCCAGGTCGAGCGCGTCCATCTTCTGCGCCGTCGCCCGCTCCGCCATCCCATCGCCAGCGAATCGCCGCGCGGCCGCATCGACGAAGTCGGCGACGATATCGATCGCGTAGACCCGGCAGCCGTACCGGCGCACCATCCACGCCGTGGTGGCGCCGATGCCGCACCCCACGTCCAGCACCACATGGTCCGGCTTTATCTCCAGCGGATCGAGCAGCACCTCGAGGTAGCGCTCCAGCGCTGCGGGTAGGTCATCCGGAGCCAGATCCGGGGTGAAGTAGGCGAGCCGATAATGCTCTATCCCGACGATCCGCAGATAGTCCTGAGTATATGCCGTCTCCATACGTTGTTTATATTTATCATCGACCCTAGGTCGATGTAATTCATTGTAGGAGTTAATGTCCGCAGCATCGGTTTGTGCAGCATCCGCTGGATTCATGATTCCTCTTGTTTCAATGATATAAAGCCGCATGAACTAGCACGATTAAACTCTGTTCCCGCGGCAGCTACCGGAAATGCGACAGACAGAAATGTCTCGTTTCGTTGATAACTTCGATAGACCGTCGTGCCGATATCATCGGGAAAGCTGCTGCTCAATATGTGGTGGACAATAATTCCTCGCGCCGCGTCCACCGCATAACTGCCGCTGTAATCGTAGGTTACGCGCCCTGCCCCATCGCCGCCTTCCGACGATATGTCTTCCGGTGCCAGCAGCACGCAGCTGGCGGCAAAGCTGCCGTCGCGTTCATAACGCAAGCTGCCCGCGCAGAGAGTAAAGCGCGTATCCGACTCCGCATCATAAATCTCACCGTCGATAACCCGCCAGGTACCCGCGATGGCGCTCATAGTAATTCTATATTTCCTCGGACCTACTTTGTAACCAGAGATACGCTATTTCCCATTCGGCCGTGATCAACATCACAGTTGCAACAGCTAGCTCACAGTTTCCCTAGTCAACTATTTCAAATTATCAAATGGCCAAGCTCGAGGTTTACCCTATACCTAATTCTTATATCGCCGATCGTTTTTTTCCAGTCGATGAAACGCAAATTTAATCTCCACCAATAACCGCGATGGGCCTAGGGGCAAGGTACGGGAATGAAGAGCAATACGCGGGCGGTTCTGTCTTTCGAAGAGCAGCGCATGTGGCTGCTGGCTCAGATGCACGGCATCGTGCCCGCCTTCTACGAGCGCGGCGGACTGTGGATCGACGGCGCCGTGGATACGGCGCGGCTGCGACGGGCGGTGACGGCGATCGCGGCGCGCCATGAGATCCTGCGCACAACCTTCATTATGGAGGAAGGCCATCCGCTTCAGCAGATCGCCTCCGCTCCCGAGGTAGCGTGGCACCAGGTCAGCCTCACCGCGCTGGGCCTGCCGCAGACCGACGCCGAGGCGCTGGCGGTGGCCAAGCAGGAAGTGGCTCGACCGATGGACTGGCACAGCCTGTGGCGGGTGTGCCTGATAACGGTTCGACCTTCGCGTCATCTGCTGGTTCTGACCATGCACCACATCCTCTCGGATGGGGACCCCAGCAGCATGTTGTTCTTCTCTGAGCTTCACGCCCTCTATCATGGACAGGCGCTTCCGGATTTGCCGGTGCAGTATCGTGACTACGCGGCCTGGCAGCGCGAACATGTCGCCGGTTCCTATGTTGCCGAGCAGCTCGCGTACTGGCGCACCGAGCTCGCGGGGACGCCGCCGGCGCTGGAGCTCCTTACGGATTATCCCCGCACGGCGTCGCCCGGATTCGCCGCCGGGATCGGCGAGCGGCTCTTTAGCATAAGCGCCGCGCAGGCGGTCACGGCGCTGTCGCTAAAGACCGGCATCGCGCGGTCCACGGTGCTCATCGCCGGCCTGAAAGCGCTCCTATTCCGCTACACTGGACAGACCGATATCCTGATCGGCCAACCGCTGGCCGGACGGGAGCAGCAGCGCTTCCGCGACCTCATCGGCTACTTCGGCGGACCCGTCGTCCTGCGCGCCCGCTTCAGCGATGATCCGAGCTTCGCCGAGCTCCTGGCGCAGTCGCAGCGGGCCATCACTTCCGCCCACGCCCACAGCGCCGTGTCATTCCGCGATGTTGTCGAGCATCTGGCGCCTCCCCGCGATCCCGGCCGGCATCCGCTCTTTCAGGTGTTGTGCGATGTCACCGCGGGTCCGCCGCCTTCGCTGCACGGGTCCGAGCTCACCTGCACGTTCACCGCGATCGAGCTCCCTTATGTCGCCTATGATCTGCTGTTCACCTGGCAGGACATGTCCGACGCGCTGCGCTGCAGCGTCGAATACAACCGCTCCCTATGGGAGCCGGCGACCATCGCGCGGATGCTCGGCCACCTGGAGCAGCTGCTGTGCGCTGCGGCGGAGCAGCCGACGCAGCCCATCTCCGCGCTGACCATCACCACGGAGGCGGAGCGGCACCAGGTCCTTACGGAGTGGAACCAGACCGCGCACCCCTTCCCGGCGGCGCGCTGCGTCCATGAGCTCTTCGCCGCCCAAGCGCGCCGCGAACCGACGGCGATCGCCGTCGAGCACAACGGCGTCCGGCTGACCTATGGCGAGCTCGATCGGCGCGCCAATCAGGTCGCACGCTGCCTGCGCACCCGCGGCATCGGCACCGGCAGCCGCGTCGGTCTGTTCACCCAGCGTTCCCTGGATCTGACAATTGGACTGCTAGCGATTCTCAAGGCCGGCGCGCTGGTCGTGCCGCTCGATCCCAAGTACACCTCCCAGCGGCTCAATCAGATTCTGCGCGAAGCGCGACTCTGCGCGGTGGTGACCCAGCAGCCGCTCACCGCGGCGCTGTCAAATCATGGCTCCGCCCAGGTGCCGCTCCTGTGTCTGGACAGCGATTGGGAACTCATCGCCAGCATGGAGGCGGACGACCTGGGCGCGACCGCGCAGGCGACCGATCCGGCGTACGTCATCTTCACCTCAGGATCGACGGGGCAGCCCAAGGGGGCGGTCATCCCCCACCGCGCCCTAGTGAACCACAACTGCGATGTCATCGCTCGCCTGGGTTTTACCGCGCGCGATCGGGTGCTGCAGTTTGCCTCCATCGGCTTTGACAGCGCCTTCGAGGAAATTTTTCCCACCTGGCTGAGCGGCGGCACGCTGGTCTTGTGTTCCGAGCTCACCGGGATGCCGTTTTCTGAGCTGCTCGGCCTATGTGAGCGGCTGGAGCTCACGATTCTCGATCTGCCGACCGCGTACTGGCAGGCCGGGGTCGGCGAGCTCGGACAGCGCGAGCTGCGCCTGCCGCCTTCGCTGCGGCTGGTCTTTGTCGGCGGAGAAGAGGCGCTGCCGGAGCGGCTGCAAGCGTGGCAGAGCCTGACCCAGGATCGCATCCGCTGGCTGAACGGCTACGGCCCGACCGAGACCGCGATCATCGTCACCGCCTATGAGCCGCCGCCGCGCCAACCGACTTCGGCGGCAGACCCGCCGCTGCCGCTCAGCCGGCTGCCGATCGGCAAGCCGATTCGCAATGCCCGCATCTACATCCTCGATTCGTACGGCAGACCGACGCCGATAGGGGTTCCCGGAGAGCTTTATATCGGCGGCGTATGCGTGGGTCTGGGCTATCTCGATCGCCCGGATCTGACGGCGCAGCGCTTCGTGCCGGATCCGTTTGCCGCGGCGCCGGAGGCGCGGATGTACCGCACCGGGGATCGCGCCCGCTTTCGCGCCGACGGCAACATCGAGTTCCTCGGGCGAACCGATCATCAGGTCAAGCTGCGCGGCTTCCGCATCGAGATGGGCGAGATCGAAGCGGCGCTGCGCGATCACCAAGCGGTGAGCGACGCCGTCGCTGTCATGCGCGAAGGGGCGGGCGGCCAACCGCGTCTGGTCGCCTATGTGACGCTGCGTCCGGAGCTTGCCGCCGCGCCGACAGCGGAAAAGTCGCTGGCAGAAGAGCAGGTCGCCGCCTGGCGCGGCGTCTACGAAGATGCGCACTTCCAGCGCGCTGCCGACGCCGCGTTCAACATCAGCGGTTGGAACAGCAGCTTCACCGGAGCGCCCATCCCGGCCGCGCAGATGCAGGAGTGGCGCGACCATACCGTCGCGCGGCTGGCGCAGCTACGGCCGCAGCGGGTATGGGAGATCGGCTGCGGCAGCGGTCTAATTCTGCTGCCGCTCGCGCCGCAGTGCGCAGAGTATGTGGGAACCGATTTCTCCCACGCCGCGCTGCGTGATCTGCAGCCCGAGCTCACAAGCCGCGGGCTCCGCCACGTCCGCCTAAAGCAGTGCGAAGCGGTGCAGACCGAAGGCATCGCGGCCGGACACTTCGATACCGTCATCCTGAACTCGGTCATCCAGTACTTTCCCGATGAAGCCTACCTGCGCCGGGTGCTGCAAGGGGCGGCGCGGGCGCTGGGCCGCGGCGGGGTGATCTTCATCGGCGACGTGCGCAGCCGCGATCTGGCGGAGGCCTTCTATCTTGCCGTCGCGCGGGCGCGCAGCGAAAGCGGCACCAAAGAGGAGTCGCTGCGGCTGCAGGCGCTGCGGGCGCAGCGGGAAGAAGAGGAGCTCCTGGTCGCCCCCGGCTACTTCCACTGGCTCTGCCAGCAAGGCGACGGTCTGGCCCACGCCGAGGTGCTGCTCAAGCGCGGCCGCGGCGACAACGAAATGAACCACTACCGCTACGATGTCCTGCTCCATGTCGGCGGCACGGCGGAACCTTTAGCGGTCAGCCAGACCAGAGACTGGGCCCAGGTCGGGGAGCTTGGACAGATTGGGCGCTGGCTGCAGACCGTGGGCGCGGGCGCGGCGGTGCTGCGCGGCATCCCCAACGCGCGGATCTATGATGCGGTACGCGCCATTTCGCCCGCGCTGCCTGCGGCTACGGCGATCGATCCGGAAGCGCTATGGGAGCTTGCCGCGGAGCTTGGCTACGCGCTGCGCCTGCGGCCGTCTACCCAAGCCGGCCCCGCCTACATGGACGCGCTATGGGAACCGAGCCCGGTCGCGACGCTGCGGCCATGGACCGCAGAGCCGCCGGAGGAAGGAGCGGCGCGGTGCAACAATCCCTTGTTCGACAAACAGGCACGCGCGGTGGTGCCGCTATTGCGCACCTTCATGCAGCAGCGGCTCCCGGAGTACATGGTGCCGGCCGCCTTCCAGGTCTTGGAGGCGCTGCCGCTCAACACGCACGGCAAGGTGGACCGCGCCGCGCTGCCGGCCTACAAAGACGAGCGGCCGGAGCTTGCCCAGTCTTATGTCGCGCCGCGTGATGAGCTGGAGACCGAGCTCAGCGCCCTGTACTGCGAGGTGCTGCAGCTAGGCCGGGTCGGCGTCTGCGACAACTTCTTTGAGCTCGGCGGGCACTCGCTGTGCGCGATCCAGCTCTTCACCCGCCTCCGCAAGCGCTACGGCGTCGATATCAAGTTCCAGCAGCTGTTTGGCGCGCCGACGGTCTCTGAGCTCGCGGCGCAGGTGCGGCAGGAGCTGGCACGCGGCGCGCGGCGGATCGATGCCGCGATCGAGCGCGTGTCGCGCAGCGTGGCGCAGCCGCTGTCGTTCGCCCAGGAGCGTCTGTGGTTTCTGGAACGGCTGGCGCCGGGAAGCCGCGCCTACAACTGCGCTTATTTTTTCCGCCTGGGCGGCGCGCTGGATCAGCGGGCGCTGGAGCGCAGCCTGAACGAGCTTGTGCGCCGTCATGAGCCGCTGCGCACCCTGTTTGTCGAAGTGGATGGCGCCCCGGCCCAGCGCATCGCCGATGCGGCGCCGGTGCCGCTGCCGATTATCGACCTGTCCACCGTTGCGCCGGCGCAGCGTGAGGCCGCGGTGGCGGCGCAGCTGGACGCCGAAGCGCAGCACAGCTTCGATCTGGAACGCGGACCGCTTCTGCGCGCCGGGCTCTTGCGGCTCGCTGGCGACCAGCACATCCTGACCCTGCACTTTCACCACATCGCCATCGACGGCTGGTCGATCGAGGTGGCATTCAAAGAAATCAGCAAGCTCTACGCCGCCTACAGCCAGGGACGGGAGCCGGCCTTGGCGGAGCTGCCGATCCAGTACCTGGACTATGCCGTCTGGCAGCGCACGCAGCTTGGCAGCGAGCGCTTCGCCGCCGATGTCGCCTGGTGGCGCGAGCGCCTCACCGGGGCGCCGCCGCTGCTCGAGCTGCCCGCGGATCGTCCGCGTCCGGCCGTGCACAGCTTCCGCGGCAGCATCCTGCCGTTCCGCTTGGGCAAGCCGCTCACCTCGGCGCTCTCCCAGCTGGCGCTGCGCGAAGGGACCACGCTGGCGACCGTCATGCTGGCGCTGTACACCGCGCTGCTGCACCGCTACACCGAGCGCCGCGACATCGTCCTTGGCATGCCCAGCGCCAACCGCGACCGCGTCGAGCTCGAAGGACTGCTCGGGTTTTTCGTCAACACGCTGCCGCTGCGCTTGGCGGTGGGGCCTGAGCTCTCTTTGCGCGCGCTGCTGCAGCAGGTGCAAAAGGAGACGCTCAGCGCGTATCAGCGCGATCACGTTCCGTTTGAGCAGATCGTCGCCGCGCTGCGGCCGCAGCGCAGTGCCAGCTACAATCCGCTGGTACAGATCGGCTTCGTGCCGATTCCGCCGGCGGAAGTGGCGCTGGAGCTGGCCGGGCTGACCAGCCGCTACATCGATGCCAACTCGCGCAAGACCGTCCTCGATCTGTCCCTTTACTATTGGGAGACGCCCGACGGCATCGGCGGCATGTTCGAGTACAGCACGGATCTGTTCGCGGCCGCGGCGATCGAGCGGCTGGCGTCCCATCTGCGTAACCTCATCACCGCCGCGGCCGCGGAGCCGGAGCGGCCGCTCGGCGAGCTTACGCTGCTTTCGCCGGACGAACGGCAAAAGCTCGTGCAGACGTTCGCGCAGAACGCGCTGCCGCTGGCGCCGGCGGAGGCGGAGGCCACGATTCACGGCCTGCTTGCCGCCCAGGCGGCGCGGACTCCCTACGCGATTGCGGTGCAGCAGGAGGGGGTTTCGCTGACCTATGCCGCCCTCGAAGAGGAATCGAGCCAGCTCGCGGCGTACCTGCGCTCGCGCGGGGTCGCGCCGGGATCGATCGTCGGCTGCTGCATGGAGCGCACAACCGCTTGGGTCGTAGCCTGGCTGGGCATTCTCAAGGCTGGAGCGGTCTATCTGCCGCTCGATCCGAGCTACCCGCAGGCCCGGCTCGAGCTGCTTCTGGCCGACAGTCAGGCGGCGCTGCTACTGACGCAGCAGCAGCTGCGCCTGCGCCTGCCGGGCGGCGCGCGCAACATCATCTGCCTGGATGAGGAGGCAGACGCCATCGCCCAGCCGCCGCCGCGGCCGGAGCCGGCGGCGCAGCCCGGCAGCGCCGCTTACGTCATCTTCACCTCCGGTTCCACCGGCCGTCCCAAGGGCGTCGTCGTCGAGCATCGCAGCGCGGTGCAGCTCGCCCGCGCCCAGGCCGGCTTGTTCGGTCTGCACGTCGGCGATCGGGTGCTGCAGTTCTCAGCGCTGGGCTTTGACGCTTCGATTTGGGAGCTCTTGATGGCGCTCACCAGCGGCGCGGCGCTCTGCCTGCCGGCGGTCGGCGCGCCGCTTTACGGCCAGGAGCTATGCGCTGAGCTGCGCCGCTGCCGCGCCACCATCGCCACTTTGCCGCCATCGGTACTCAGTGGCATCACGGAAGAGGCGCTGCCGGAGCTGCAGACGATTGTCGTCGCCGGCGAAGCCTGTCCGGCCGCGGTCGTCGCGCGCTGGGCGCCCGGCCGCCGCTTCGTCAACGCCTACGGACCCACCGAGGTCACCGTCTGCGCGACCTGCCACGACTGCCAGCCGGACCCGGAGTCGCCGCCGATCGGCCGGCCGCTGCCGCATGTGCGGGTCTATGTCCTTGATCCGGGCGGCCAGCCGGTCCCCATCGGCGTACCGGGGGAGCTTTATATCGGCGGCACCGGAGTGGCCCGCGGCTACCTCAATCGTCCGGAGCTCACGGCGGAGCGCTTCATCGCCGATCCGTTCCTTGGCGGCGCCGGCGATCGCATGTACAGAAGCGGCGATCGGGTGCGCTGGCGCAGCGATGGGACGCTGGAGTTCCTGGGGCGGGTGGACGCGCAGATCAAGCTGCGCGGCTTCCGCATCGAGCCGGGAGAGGTCGAAGCGGTGCTGCGCGAACACCCCGCGGTCAGCGCCGCCGCCGTGGTGCCGCGCGCTGCTGCCGGCGGCGAGCCGCGGCTTGTCGCCTACGTCGTTCCCAGCCCCACCGCCACCCAGACCACCGATCTGCAAGAGGCCCTGCGCGCCGAACAAGTTTCGGCCTGGCGTACGCTCTACAGCGACGAGCGCTTCCGCGACGACGGCAACGATCCGCTGTTCAACAGCACCGGATGGAACAGCAGCTACACCGGTCTGCCGATTCCGCCCGAGCTGCTGCGGCAGTGGCGCGATCACACCGTCCAGCGCATCCGCGGCCTCCGCCCGCAGCGGGTCTGGGAGATCGGCTGCGGCACCGGCCTCATGCTGCTGCCGCTCGCTCCGACGTGCCAGAGCTACTTCGGCAGCGATTTCTCGGAGTCTTCGCTGGCCAGCTTGCGGCGATCGGTGCAGCAGCTGGGGCTCTCCCAGGTGCGCGTCGAGCAGCGCGAAGCGACCGCCTGCGCCGATCTGCCCGACGGCGAGTTCGACACCCTGATCCTGAACTCGGTGATCCAGTACTTCCCCGATGCGGACTACCTGCGCAGCGTGCTCACGGCGGCGATTGCCAAGGTGCAGCGCGGCGGCCGGGTCTTCGTCGGCGATGTACGCAACTATGACTTGTTGTGGACCTTCCATAGCTCGGTGCAGCGCCACCTCGCAGGGGGCCAAGGGAGCGATGACGAGCTCCGGGAGCGCACGCAGAAAGCGGTGCAGCGCGAGGAAGAGCTGCTGGTCGCTCCCGGTTTCTTTCAGCAGCTGCAGCAAGAGATTCCGCGGTGCGTCCACGCGGAGATCCTGCTCAAGCGCGGCCGCGGCGATATCGAGCTCAATCGCTTCCGCTACGATGTAATCCTCTACCTCGATGAGGCACCGCCGCCCGTCGCGGTCCAAGCCGTCGGCCAGTGGGCGGAGCACGGCTCGCTTGCCGCCGTCGAAGACTGGCTGCGCCAGCTAGGTCCGGCGGCCGCGGAGCTTCGCGCCATTGCCAACCACCGTCTAGTCGAATCAGGCGGCGCCCACCCGGAGGAGCTGTTCGCCCTGGCCGAGCGTCTGGGCCTGGGCCTGCGCCTGCGCTTCTCCACCGATGCCGCCGCTACTTGTATGGACGCATTGTGGGAGCGGCTTGCGGTCACGCTGCCCGACCCGGCCCAAGACGCGCCGCAGACCGCGTGGCTGCCGCCGGCTCGGGCCGGCCGCGCGCCGGCCTACGCCAATAACCCCCTGCGCGGCAAACAACAGCGCCACTTTGTTCCGCTTCTGCGCACCGCGCTGCAGCAACGGCTGCCGCACTACATGGTACCGGCGAGCTTCGTGCTGCTCGATGCCCTCCCGCTGACCGCGCACGCCAAAGTGGACCGCGACGCCTTGCCCGATCCGGATGAGCTGGGCGTACGTCCCCCGCAGCTGTCGACGGTAGTGGCGCCGCAGACCGATACCGAGCGGACGCTGGCAGCGATCTGGATGCGGCTCCTGGGCCTTGCGCAGGTAAGCATCGACGCGCCGTTCTTCGAGGTCGGCGGCTACTCGCTGCTGCTTGTCCAGGTGCAGGCGGAGATCCGGACGGCGCTGCGGCGCGAGGTCAAGCTGATCGATCTGCTGCAGCGGCCGACCCTCCGCGCCCTGGCCGCCCACCTGTCGGCCGCGGTCAGCGCCGCACCGGTCGACAGCCCGCCGCAGACGACGATCGCGGCCGATCCTTCAGAAGGGATCGCGATCATCGGCTGGGCCGGCCGATTCCCCAGCGCGCCGAGCGTCGAAGCGCTGTGGACGCTGCTGTGTGAAGGCCGCTCCGGCATCCACACCTCGTCCAGCGAGGAGCTGCGCGCGGTCGGGGTCAGTGAAGAGCTCATGCGCTCCGCCGGCTTCGTCCCCGCCTGCGGCGTGCTGCACGAGGCCGAGTGCTTCGACGCCGCCTTCTTCGGCTACAGCCCGAAAGAGGCGCTGCTCATGGACCCGCAGCAGCGCGTGTTTCTGGAGTGCTCCTGGTCGGCGCTGGAAGACGCCGGGTACGCGCCGGCGCGGCTGGCCGGACGCATCGGCGTCTTTGGCGGCACCGAGTCGCCGCGCTACTGGGTGGAGCGCATCGGCCTCACCCGGCGGCAGCAGGATCATGAGGAGTTCCAGGCGGCGCTCGGCAACGTCGCCGATAACCTGGCGACTCGCGTCGCTTACAAGCTCGGGCTGCGCGGGCCGGCGCTGACCGTGCTGTGCGCCTGCTCCACTTCGCTGGTCGCCCTGCACCTGGCCTGCCGCAGCTTGCGCGATGGCGAGTGCGACCTGGCGCTCGCCGGCGGGGTCAGCACCCACTCCCTGTACGCCCGCGGGCACCTGCACGAGCACGGCGGGCTCTACTCCCCCGACGGCACCTGCCGGCCCTTCGACGCCGGCGCGGCCGGGACGGTGGAGGGCAGCGGCGTCGCCACCGTCGTGCTCAAGCGGTTAAGCGACGCCCTCCGCGATGGCGACACCATCCACGCCGTCGTCCGCGGCTCCGCCATCAACAACGATGGCGCGGCCAAGCTGAGCTACACCGCTCCCAGCGTCGACGGCCAGCGCGATGTCATCCGCCGCGCCCAGCAGGCGGCCGGCCTGCGGGCGCGCGACATCGGCTTCATCGAAGCGCACGGCACCGCCACCGCGCTCGGAGACAGCGTCGAGGTAGCCGCCCTGACGCAGGCGTTCCGTCTGGACACTGCCGAGCGCGGATTCTGCGCCCTGGGCTCGATCAAGAGCAACCTCGGCCACGTCTCGGCGGCAGCCGGGGTCACCGGCCTTATCAAGGCGGCGCTGGCGCTTTCGCGCGAGGTCATCCCCCCGACCTTGCACTTCGAGCGGCCAAATCCCACGCTCGACCTGCCGGCCAGTCCGTTCTTCGTCAACGCCGCCGGCTTGCCGTGGCCGCGCAGCGCGACACCGCGGCGGGCCGGGGTGAGCGCGTTCGGGGTCGGCGGCACCAACGCGCACGTGGTGCTGGAAGAACCGCCGCCGCCGCCGCCGCAGGCCGCATCCTCGACCCAGCAGATCTTGACGCTGTCCGGCCGCACGCCGGCCGCCTTGGCGAAAAACGTCCAGGCCCTGGCCGTCCACCTCGGCGCCCATCCCGAGCTATCGCTGGCCGATGTCGCGTTCACCCTCCAAGAGGGCCGCACCGCGTTCCCCTACCGCCGCGCCGTGGTCAGCACCAGCGCCGCGGAAGCCGCCACGGCGCTCGGCAACCTCGCCGAGCGGCGCCAGATCTCCGGCGACGCCTCTGCGGGACCGCCGCAGGTAGTCTTCTTATTTCCCGGCGGCGGCGCGCAACAGGTCGGCATGGGCCGCGACTTCTACACCCGCGAGCCCGTTTACCGCCGCCACTTCGACAAGGCCAGCGCCCTGTTTGAGCTCGAGCTTGGGTTCGACGTGCGGCTTATCGTATTCCCCCCGCCCGGCAGCGCGGACGAAGCGGCGCTGCAGCTCCGCCGTCCCTCCCGCTTCTCCGCCGCGCTGTTCGCCACGGAGTATGCGCTTTCGCAGCTGCTGCTGTCCTTTGGGCTCGTGCCGGCGGCAGTATGCGGACACAGCCTCGGCGAGTATGTCGCGGCGTGCCTGGCCGGGGTGTTACCGCTGCAGGATGCGGTGGCCCTGGTGGCGCTGCGCGGGCGTCTGCATGAGGATCTGGCGGAAGGAGCGATGCTGGCCGTGCCCCTGCCGGAGGCCGCCCTGCGCGGCAGGCTGGGTACGGAGCTTGCCATCGCCGCCGTCAACGCGCCGGCGATGTGCGTGGTGAGCGGCCGCGCCCCCGCCATCGCCGCCCTGGAGAGCGAGCTCCAGGGCGAAGGCCATGAGGTCCGGCGGCTGGCGGTGAGCGGCGCCGGACACAGCCCGCTGGTCGAGCCGCTGATGGCGCAGCTCACCGCTCGCGCGGAGAAGGCGCAGCGCTCGGCGCCGCAGCTGCCGCTCATCTCCTGCTTGACCGGTACCTGGATGACCGCAGCGGACGCCTGCGATGCCGCTTATTGGGCCCGACAGATGCGCGGCACGGTGCGCTTTGTCGATGGTTTGGCGACGCTGCTGCGCGGCTCGCGATCGATCCTGCTGGAAGTCGGACCCGGCGCCACGCTGTGCCGCCTGGTGCGCCACAATCCCGAGGCGACGCCGCAGACGATCCTTAGCACCACCATGGCCGGAACGCGGACCCAGGATGGCGACAGCGACGCTCTCCTTGCCGCAGTGGCCAAGGCGTGGTGCGCCGGCGTGGAGGTAGACTGGTCGCCGGTGCGTGGGGCAGAGCCGCGGCGGCGGGTCTCACTGCCTACCTACCAATTCGCCCGCACCCCTTACTTGCTGGCGCCGCGCGCCGCCGGCCGCGATGCGGCGGAGCAGCGATTGCTGAACCTGGGCGCACCGCTCCCCGCGGCCCAGCGCGAGCCGGCGGGCCGTCCAAGCGGTCCGCGCAGGACCAGTCCCATGGCTGCGCCGGGAAGCAACGCCGACGACCCATTGGCGATCGGGGTGGCGGCGATGTGGCGCGAAGTCCTGGGGGTCTCCGAGGTTGCGGCCGGCGACAACTTCTTCGATCTGGGAGGCGATTCGTTCATGGCCATCTACCTGCGCAAGCGGGTGGAGTCGGCCCTGGGCACCCGCCTCCCCGTGCACGCGCTCCTGCAGTCGCCGACCTTTGGCGAGCTGCTGGCGCTCATCCGCGGCGCGCTGACGACGAACCTGCCGGCGGCCGCCGCCCCCGAACATAACAGTGAATCGGATGCGTCCTCCGGCGAGCACATGCCGGCGCCGGGGCAGCTCCTGGTGCCGCTCAAGCCGGGGGAGGCCAAGCGCGCACCGCTGTTCCTGATTCAGCCGGCCGGCGGCACGGTGTTCACCTATCGCGCGCTCGCCGAAGGACTTCCCAGAGAGCTGCCGATCTACGGCATCCGCGCCTCGGGGCTGGGGCCCGGAGAGCTCTTGCTCAGCGAGATCAAGACCATCGCCGCGTGCTGCCTTGCGCAGATGCGCTCCGTGCAGGCGCACGGCCCCTATCTCATCGGCGGCCACTCCGCCGGCGGCGTCGTCGCCTATGAAGTCGCGCAGCAGTGTCTGGCGGCCGGCGAGAAGGTGGAGCTCTTGGTCCTCATCGATGCCCCCGCTCCCGCGGCGACAAGCGGAGTTCAAGTGGACGGGCTCGAAGACCTCCTGCGCCAGCTCGCCAGCGGTCCGGAGGCGGCGCCGGAACAGCAGCGTCTCCTTGCGGCGCTGCAGGCCGATCCGCAGCTGCGCCGGGTAGTCCATGCCATGACCAAGGCGGTCCTTGACTACAGTCCCGCTCCCACTACGGCGCCGATTCTCTATGTACGGGCCACCCGCCGCGATGCCGCAATCACGGACGGCGCCGGCTTCTGGTTCGGGATGAGCAACGACTCCTTTGTCTGCCGCACCGTACCCGGAGATCACTTCTCCATGATGGCGCAGCCGGAAGTGGAGCGGCTCATCGACATCATGCGCGCGCAGCTCAAGGAAGCCCCGACCCAGGCCGGCGACGGAGGTCTCCGCCCATTCAATAAACCGCTCAGCGCTCACAAGTGAGCTCGACTCACCTTGCCCAAGGAGGAATGTGGACATGGGATCCGTCACGCACAACGTGGTAGAGGCCGAGCATCCGGAGATTCTCAGGGCGGAGCTGGGCCGCTCGGCGTCGGCGTCGAATATGCCTTCGGCGGTCGCGGCCGGGGCGCCGCTGTGGCAGAACTTGCCGCCGCTCGGGGTGGTGCCGAGCCTCATGCTCGGCTACGCGATCCGGCGCGAACGGGAAGGCAGCGTGTGTAGCGCCATGCAGGTCGAAGCCGTGCGCTCGCCCCAGCCCGGGCCGGACGAGGTCATCGTGCTGGTCATGGCCGCCGGCGTGAACTATAATGGGGTGTGGGCGGCGCTCGGGCGTCCGGTTTCGGTGTTCGACATTCACCGCCACCCGTTCCATATTCCGGGCTCCGACGCCTCCGGAGTGGTGTGGCAGGTCGGCGCAAACGTCCGCCGCTGGAAAGTCGGCGACGAGGTCATAATCCACGGCAACATGACCTGCGGCCAATGCGGACCATGCAACGGATTCGATCCCATGGCCTGCGAACAGCACCGCGTCTGCGGCTACGAAACACCGTACGGCTCCTTTGCGCAGTTCATGGTCGTGCAGGTGCAGCAGCTGCTGCGCAAGCCGCCGCAGCTGAGCTGGGAGGAGGCCGCATCCTACGGCGTCGGCTGCTTCACCGCCTACCGCATGCTCGATCGCGCACATGTAAGACCCGGGGACACAGTGCTCATCTGGGGCGCCTCCGGAGGCCTTGGCTGCTTCGCCATCCAGATCGCCAAGCTGCGCGGCGCGATTCCGATCGCCATCGTCAGCAGCGATGAAAAGGCAGAGCTGGCCCGCAGCCTGGGGGCGGAGCTTGTCATCGACCGCAGCGCTTTTCCCGGACTGGCCTTTTGCCCGGGCGAAACGGCGGCGGACAAAAAGCGCCGCTTTGAAGCGACCCGCGAGTTCGCCCGCGCCATCGGCGATGGACTGGGACATACGTCGGGCCGTTTCCCCGGGGTCGATGTGGTCTTTGAGCACATCGGACAAGAGACGTTTCCCGCCAGCGTCTTTTTAGCCAATCGCATGGGGCGCATCGTCATCTGCGGCGCCACGACCGGCTTCGAGCTGACCTTCGACGTCCGCCACCTATGGATGCGGCAGAAGTCAATCATCGGCGCCCACGGATCGAATGCGGAAGAGAGCCAGCGGGCCAACGAGCTTGTCGCGCACGGCAAAATCAAGCCCGTGCTGACCAATGTCTACCCTTTCGCAGAATGTCCGCAAGCGCACGACAGCATGCTGAGCAACCGGAAAAAGGGGACCATCGCCTGCCTGGTATCGGCACCGAAAACCGGGCTTATGAACCTGGCGGGGACGCGGGGCGCGTTCTCCCCGGGCTAGACCGGCACTACGGCCCGGCCGCGATGATCACGAACACCGCGGGGGAGCGGTCGATCGGCGGGCACCTCAACGCGCTGGGGCACGAACCGCACAACTACTGCGTGGTGTATGCGATGGTGGAGGACCTGCCGGCGAAGATCGAGCACGCCAAGAAGCTGGGGGGCTCGCTGCTGGTTCCGCCGCAGGAGGTGCCGGGGATGGGGCACTTCGCGTGGATCAAGGACCCGGAGGGGAACGTCGTCGGCCTGTGGAAGGCGATGATGCCGCAGAAGTGAGTTGAGCGAGTCTGAACGGTGCGCCGCTGCCGCCCGTCCAAGGGGCCGGCGGGGCGGTTGACGGCACACACCACCGGGATGTTCACCGAGCCGATCGTCGCCTTGATCGTGCCCTTCGAGCTGATGGCCTTGCTCCACACCGGGAAGCCCATCTCGGTGAGCGTCTTCACGTCG
>CALFML010000292.1 GCA_937879845.1 uncultured Myxococcales bacterium | reverse complement strand
CCTCATCCCAGACCAATATCTCAACCGTGAATCGCAGGGTTTCGCCCATGCTGTACGGCGGGCAAAATTCGCAGGTTTCGCAACTCATTGCTTTTTTGGTTTTGATGGTTTGGTGTTGCTGTTTGCAGGCTGTTTTTTGGGTGCAACCGGCTTTTTAGCAGGTGTTTTGCTGCTTGCATTACTACGCATGATCGACATACCGCCCATGACGCTCGTCTTGTCGGAGTCGAGCGTGAGCGCGGAGAGGTATGCGTCGCCGAACGAGCCGGTCTCGTACGAGATGCCGCCGCGGAGAGTGACGACGCCGAGGTCGTATTCGCCGCCGAGCCGGATCGAGACGGTGTTCTTCATGCTGGTGAGGGCCTGGTTCGCACCGCAGGTCGGCGGCGCGAGCATTCCGCTCAGTGCAGATACACAAGTGAGTGATTTATCAGGGTTTACTCCAATAAGCTGACCGTCTTGACAATCGGGCAGCATCAAGCCGTTCGGATCGACAAGGACCTGGGCGGTCCCAACATTCCCTCCGCAGCTGGCCAATAGTGGTAAAGCGACTAGCGCCGTCTTAAATGAATTAACAATACTCTGCTTACGCATGACCCCCCCAATGAGGCGTTGTATGTCCTTCATGATTTTTCCTTTTCTAAATGGCGTCAACGAGGATCTCCTAAGCGCGCGCAACCTATGCGGAGTTATCCCTTCCGCAGCGCGCAGAGGAATTCGACGTTGAGCGAGCAACTTTCTGGTGACACTTGCAGAGCGCTCCGGTGTTTCATTCCTGGCAAGCGCGGCCGACCGGAACGTCCGCGGCGCCTTTCCTTTTATTTAACGCCGAGTTATTTCATGTACGGATTGCCAAAGAGCCCCCAAGAGCCCCAATGAGTAGCGACAACCCTCTTGTTCCCAGTGCCCTGGCCAGGACCTCGGCTTTCGCCTTGGCTTTGGCCGTGGGCGGGTGGCACTCTTAGCTGCCGGCCATGGGGTACCGCGAGCCAAGAGCAGCTGGGCAGGCCGGTCGGAGGGCCGGCTTCCGGCGCTCCCGCGGACGGAGCGGCCGGCCGCTTGGGGTCGGGCTGCGGACCTGGCTGTGGTTTGGGCTGGGGCTTGGGCTGTGGTTTGGGCTGGTCCTGCGACCCGCGCTCGGCGCCGCCGCCGACCCGAGCCCGCTGCTGCAGCGGTTCGCGCTGGTGGTCGGCGCCAACGACGGCGGTCCCGGACATGAGCGCCTGCGCTACGCCGGCAGCGACGCCCGCGCCATGGCCAGCGTCTTGTCCCAGCTCGGCGGCGTGCGGCCGGAGGACGCGGTGCTGCTCGGCGAGCCGAGTCCGGCCGCGCTGACCCAGGCGCTGCAGCAGCTTGGCGCGCGCATCGCCGCCGCGCGCAAGCCCGGCCATCGCATCGAGCTTGTCTTTTATTACTCCGGACACTCCGATGAGGTCGGGCTGCTGCTCGGCAGCCAGCGCCTCGGCTATCCGGCGCTGCGCGGGGCGATCGAGCGCACCGCCGCGGACGTGACGATCGCGATTTTGGACTCGTGCTCGGCCGGCGCGTTCACGCGGCAGAAGGGCGGCGTGCATCAGCTGCCGTTTCTCGTCGATACCTCGGTCCGGGTGAGCGGCCATGCGTTTTTGGCCTCCAGCTCGGAGAACGAAGCGGCGCAGGAGTCGGATCGGATCGGCAGCTCGTTTTTCACCTACTTTTTCATCAGCGGCCTGCGCGGCGCCGCGGATGTCTCCGGCGACGGCCGGGTGACTCTCAATGAGGCGTATAACTTCGCCTTCAACGAGACCCTGGCCGGCACCGAGCGCACCCTCGGCGGCGCCCAGCACCCGGCCTATGAGATCCAGCTGTCGGGCACCGGCGACGTGGTGATGACCGATCTGCGCGAGCCTTCCGCCCGCCTGCAGCTGCCGGCCGAGCTCTCCGGCCGCATCCATGTCCGCGCCGCCGACGGCGTCCTGGCGGCCGAGCTGACCAAGCACGCCGGCGCCGAGATCATCCTCGCGCTGACCCCCGGCAGCTACCGCGTGGCGGTCGAGCGCGAGGGCAAGTTCTACAAGACCCAGGTGCTGCTCAGCGCCGACAAGACCACGCCGCTGCCGCTTTCGACCCTGACGCCGCAGGCGGCCGAGCCGACCCTGGCCCGCGGCAGCCCCGCCGTACCGCCCCCCGGCCCCGCCGCCCCCCCCGTCCCCGCCGAGCCCGAGCCGGTCTGGGCCCCGGTCAACCTGGGCATCATTCCCCGCCTCAGCATCAACCGGCTGTACGGACCGCGGGTGCAAAATGCGTTCGCCTTCAACCTCTTATACGGTCGGGCGACGCGGCTGCGCGGCCTGGAGCTCGGCGTCCTGGCCAGCCTGCGCACCGAAGACGCGGTCGGCCTGCAGTTTAGCGGCATCGCCAACGGCGCCGGCGGCACGCTGATCGGCGCCCAGCTGGCCGGGATCGCCAACGTGGTCGGCCAAGCGGCGCGCGGCCTGCAGCTCTCCGCGGCCGTCAACATCGTGCGCGGGGACGCCGCCGGCATCGCCATCACCAGCGCGCTCAACCTGATAGGCGGCAATAGCTGGGGCTTCCACCTCGCCGCGCTCGATCTGGTGCACGGCAGCTTCCACGGCCTCCAGCTGGCCGGCCTGGGCGCGGTGGTCGGCGGCACCATGACCGGCATGCAGCTCAGCACCGGAATCGCCAGCAGCGGCGCGGTGCAGGGCGTGCAGATCGCGCTCATCAACATTGCCGGCGATGTCGAAGGGGCGCAGCTCGGCATCATCAACATCGCCCGCACCGTGACCGGGGCGCAGCTCGGGTTTTTCAACGTCGCGCGCGCGGTGCGCGGCGCGTCCATCGGCCTTGTGAGCTTCATCCGCGACGGCATGCACACGCTGGAGCTTTACGGCAACGACATCATGCCGATAAACCTCGGCACCAAGCTCGGGAGCAAGCGCGCCTACGGCATCCTGGGGGTCGGCATCGATCCGTTCCGCGACACGGTGCGGTGGTCGTACGCGGCGGGCCTGGGCATTCACTTTCCGGTGTCGCGGTTCTTCTTCGATGTCGACTTCCTGGTTCACAGCGTGCAGCCGGACATCAAGGAGTTCGGCTCGCCGGTCTATCACGTCGTCTCGGAGCTGCGGCTGCTGTTTGGCTGGCAGGCGCTGCCCAAGCTCGCCGTGTTCTTGGGTCCGACGCTGCATGTCTCGGCGACCAACGATCCGTGCTGCAGCGGTCAGGTGTCGCAGTTCGACGGTGGCGAGCGGCTGTGGAACTCCGGCGATGCGCTCATCCGTTTCGGACCGGGTCTCACCGGCGGCATCCGCGCCTTTTGAGACCGCGCCTAGGGGGCGGTGACCGCGGCCTTGAAGGTGCGGAGAAACTGCACCAGCAGCGCGTTGCGCGGGTCGGTCTTGTTGAAGCGGACCAGCGCCACATCGCGGATTCCCAGCGTATGCAGGTCGCCATCGGGCCGTCCGGCGGCGGCGTACAGGTCGATCAGATCGTCCAGGGTGTCGATCATGCCGCCGTGCGTGTACGGAGCGGTATCGGCAACGCCGCGCAGGGAGCTGGTGCGAAACTGCCCTTCATCCGAAGGAGCGGAGGCAAGACCGGACAGCCAGCTCGCCTTCAATGGCGCATCGCTGAACGGACCGTCGCCGCGGAACTCGCTGGCAAGAAGCTGCATCAGACCAGCCAGCCGTCCGACATCGCCGGCTCCGTCCTGGCGACCGGTGGGAAAATAGTTGGCGTGAAAGGTGTCGTCCTGAAGCAGCGGTCCGTAATGGCACTGGCTGCAGCCGACCTCGAAGAAGCGCAACAGTCCGTCTTTTTCGCCATCGGACAAGGCCGCCATGTCGCCGGCGGCGTAGCGATCCAAGGCCACCGGCTGCGGCCGGATGCCGCGCACGTACGCGGCGATCGCCTTGCCGAGGTTGGCGTACACGCCGGACACAAGGCGCTGATCCGCGGGCGCCATCTGCTCCCAGGCGGTCATGCCCGGACGACCGTGCAGGGGGAAGCGTCCGGTGTCGCGCAGATCGGGAGCCGCACCGAAGACCGTC
Source organism: uncultured Myxococcales bacterium (assembly GCA_937879845.1). Taxonomy (GTDB): domain Bacteria; phylum Myxococcota_A; class Polyangia; order Palsa-1104; family JAEUJZ01; genus CALFML01. The sequence continues at coordinate 16,551 of CALFML010000292.1, read as the reverse complement.
TCATACTGCGTGAGGTAGCGGGCGAGGCTCGTGCGGACGACGTACATCCGGTCGGAGCTTATCTCTTTGTCGTTCTCAAACGGTCCCAGCGCCTGCGCCCACAGCGAGTCGGCCCGACCGTCCCAGAACTGGAAGCGGCTCGCCGCGATGCCGCCGAGCCACGGCGTGTTGCGGTCGCCCACCGCCGGCGTACCATCCGGGGCGACTCCGCGTCCGGTGCGGAGTCCGTCGGCAAAAGCCGTCGCGGGGCTATGGCAGGTCACGCAGCCGACCGCGCCGGCCTGGGTCAGACCGACATCGAAGAACAGACTCCGGCCTAGCGCGGCCGCGGCGGCGCTCTGCTCCACCCGGTTGGTCGGATCCGCGGGAGGCTGCCAATCGCTGCGCAGCTGCATCGCCTGGATCATCTCCCAGCGATCGCGCGTAAAGCGGCCGTCGTACAGGTTGGGAACGGGCGGCGGCGGCGCGGGGAGTCCATCGGCTTCCGCGGCGAAGCGCTGCAGCTGGAACATCAAGGTGTCGGGATCGGGGTTGCTGTAGATCCCCAGAATCCGCATGTTCTGGGCGTTTAGCACCACCGCCACCGGCAGCCGCAGCTCGCCGTCGACGCCGATGGCGAAGTAGCGGGGGATCCGCTCGGTCCCGTCGGTTTTTGCCAGCTGCGGGGCCGTGTCGTAGAGCTTCCGGGCATCGGTCAGATCGCCGGTTTGGGCGGGACGGTTGCGCTGGTTTTTCAGCAGCACATCGATGATCCGGACGCGGCTGCCGATGGCGCTGCGGACGATCTCTCCGGTATGGGCGGCCTGCCACAGGCACGGTCCACACCAGGGGGCGGTCAGGCGCAGCAGGATGAGCTGCGCCGGCTGCTGGCAGGGCGCATACAGGCTGCGCATGGAAATCGGCGGGCTCTCGCTCCCCTTCTCTCCATAAATCATGAGGTCGGGATCGATCACCGTGCCGACCTCGCGGCCCCACTGGTCAAACGGGGGATAGGGAACCGTGCACACAGGCGGTGGCGGCGTCGCCATGTCCGGCGGCGTGGGCGGCGGCGAAAAGTCGGGGACGGAGATCTCCGGCGTCGGCAGACAGCCGGTGGAAGCTAGCAACAGCGCAAAGCTGGCACCGATCGTGGCGAATTTTTGCTGCATCGTGCAGGCCCCCCCGGCCCTGCCCGCTGACCTTTTGACCTATGGCCCTAGAAGCAGGGCAAGTCGGTGGACAGCTTGGGATAATAGTAAACGAAGGCGTTGCAGTGCTCGTTGACCTCGACGCGCGGGCCGAAGGTGAAGCAGCAGCCGTCGGCCGGGTTGCCGCAGGTCTCCGGAGCGACCTGATACTCGCAGCGGTAGAGCACCCCGGCGTTTTGCGGCACCTTGATATCAAGGCCGATCGCCATCGGCGGATCGTCCCAGGTGTCGCTCTGATAGAACTGCTCGCCCTTGCCGTTTGTCTCATCCCAGACATTCATCTGGAAGTGCGTGCCGCGGCTGTGGAAGTGGCCGTTGGCGCCGATCACGGTGACGGGGCTCGGGACGCGGCAGACCTTCTCAAAGAACTTGTTTTCGCCCGGACAGATGCGGATGTTCTGGTTGGTGGCAAACAGGGTCCCGAGCTCCGCCGTCACTTTCTCGGCCGGGATGTACTCGAAGTTGGCCCACACCATGGCTTCCTGCGGCGTCTTCTGGGTGGTCGCATTCACGTAGTGGGACTGCAGCATCAGGAGCTCGCCCGGCGCGAACTTGTGCGCAACGCCTTCAGGGAGGGTAAAGTCCGTGGTGTACTTACCCGGCTCGGAGGACTGGGTGTTTACGACCAGCGGCCAGTCCGCCCAGTTGCTGCTCACCCAGCACGGATTTTTCAGATCGTTGCCGCCGCGCACCACCTGGCCGTCTTCTCCCGACAGACCGACGATGGTGCGGACGCGGAAGATGTTCATGTGGTGGGTGCCGGTGCTCTGACGCATGAGGATGCGCCGCACGTAGACATCGCCCGAGGCGGGAACGCGGAAGAAGTAGCAGTCCTGGTTCTCCATGCCGGCCGGGATCGCGGTCGGCAGGGTCTTGAGCTGAAAGCCGGCACCCGGCTCCGGCGGCAAAAGGGTCTCTAGCTCCTCCGCCGGCTTGCTGCATCCGGCTAGCAGTACGATGCACAGACCGACCAGTCGGGCGGCGCGGGAGTCAAGGCGATGGCGTAAAGAATTAGGATTCATCCTCCGATGCTACCAATCCCCGCGGCTGATTTCTATTCGCGCCGGGTACGTCGTAGCTAAATCACGCCTCGCAAAAGACCTGCAGTTTCGGGCGGCGCCGCGGGTCCTGTCACCTCGGGCACCCCGCTGCTCGCGCAGCAGGGCTCTCGCCTCCGGCGCCACCCGCTCTCTTGGCAATAACTGCGGGTTTCAAATGCGGCGCGGTTTAGTTCCCATCAGGAAACTGTAGCGAGGATGGGCATCCGCTAATCGCGGAGCTGACGGAGACGCTCGCGCACTCGCTCAAGGCGCGTCGGCTTGTCGGCGTTGCGCTGCAGCGGGGCGCGCGGGCCGGCCGCGGTGCCGTCGTGCTCCCGCTCCCTATTCTGCGCGCCGCGCGACTCGCGCAGCTCCTGCCGCAGCTCACGCAGCTCCTGCCGCAGCTCCTGCCGCGGGCTTGCCGGCTCACGCGGGACGGCGGACTCACCGCGCTTGTCGTCCGGGCGGTCGGCGCTGGGTGATTTCTCCGGTCCTTGCGGCGGCGTCTTGAGCTCCGGCGGCGTCTTGAGCTCCGGCGGCGTCTTGAGCTCCGGCGGAACCGGGGCAGACCCGCGGCTCGGCGGGGCGGCGGAGCGGATAGCCGGGGCGGGCGTCGCGTCCCCCTTACGGCTGGTCGGCAGCGGCGGCACCTGCTTGGGATCATCCACCACCGTCACCGAAGAATAGGTCCGCACCTGCGGTCTGGGCGCCTTATCCGCATCCGCAGCTTTGAAGGTCGCTGCGCCGGCCGGGTTTGCCGCCTTGGGCTGCGCCGCGGCCAGAGACTCCAGCGTCAGCACAAAGGCGCACGAGGCGACCGGCAGCGTCCAGGCGCTCCGCCCGACGATCCGCCACGCCGTGGGGTTCATGAGGGCACCACCTCTAACAAAATGTCATGCCGCACCTGCACTCCGGGGCCGCGGGCCTGCGCCGTGACGCGATAGCGCCCGGGCTTGACCCCGCTCACCGCCAGCGGAATCGGGTTGCGGCCCATCGCCAGCGAGCCGTGCCACAGCAGCGTGCGCTCGGCCAGCGGCTGACCGCCATCGACAAAGTGCAGCTCGCTGGGCAGGGTCACCTCGAACTCGACATCGGCCAGCGCCACATCGGCGACAAAATCCAAGTGTACGACCGCCACCCGGCGCGAGGGCACGCGAAACGCCGCCGCGATCTCCGGTACGGCGGCGGCGGTCGGGGCGTAAGCCAGCGTGCCGTTGTCGCGGCCGCCGGGCCCGATCCGCCCGACGACAAAGAGCAGCACGCACAGCCCGGCCGCCGCCCCGAGCCCCAGCCCCAGCCGCGGTCCGCTATCCAGCCCCAGTCCCCCGAGCGCCTGCCACAGCCGGCTCAAAAACGGCATCGGTGGCGGCGGCACCGCGGCCAGGCGCCGATGCAGCGCGGCAGCGAAATCCGGCGGCAGCGGCTCGCTCTGGCCGACCCGCCGGAGCAGACCCACGGTCGCCTGCAGCTCCGCAAGGTGCTGCGCGCAGCCGCGGCACGCGGCGACATGGGCCTGACAGCGCTCACGCTGTGCGGCGGGAAGATCGCCACCCGCGAGCGCTGCGAGCAGCGGTCGGCAGTGTGTGCACTTCATGGTCGATCCTTGGTCTCGCGCCCATCGCGCGACTCTCTTTGTTCTTTGATATCACGCGGCTCACGCGCCCCGGCCGCGTCTTTGGCCTCGCGGCCCGGACGGACTTGCGCCGCGGCCCCCTCCGTGGAGACAGCCTGCCGCTTCGCCATGAGGACCGCGCGCAGCCCCTCCCGGCCGCGATTGAGCCGCGACTTCACCGTCCCTACCGGCGCCTGGACGATCGCCGCGACCTCTTCGTAGCTTAGCCCTTGCATATCGACCAGAACCAGCACGGTGCGAAAAACTTCGGGGACCTCGCGCAGCGCTGTCCACAGGGCTTCGCGCTCCTCGTGGCGCAGAAGCTGCGCTTCCGGGCCGCTGTCGCCGGGCGCGCAGGTCTCGTGCTCGGAGGTGCCGTCGAGCGGCTGCTCCAGCTTGCGTTCCTTGTGCCGGCGGCTCTTGTAGTGATCCAAAAAAACGCTCTTCACGATCCGGAAGATCCAGGTGCCGAGCGACGACTGGAAGCGGAACCCGCCGAGCGACCGGTAGATCTTGATGAGCGCGTCCTGAGCCACATCGCTGGCCTGCTCCGGGTCGCTCGTGAAGGCGCGGGCGAAGCCGTAGACTTTGCTCTGGTAGATGGAGATCAGGCGCTCGAACGCCGCGGCGTCGCCGCCTTGCGCCTGGGCGACCAGCTGCGCCAGCTCGGGTCCGCGCAGCAGCAGGTCGGTGCCGCGCAGCAGCGTCTCAGGTTCGGCCATGAGCCCGAGCGGCTCACCGCTGGGCGCGGCCGGAGAGAGCGTCCGCAGCGGGCCGGACGCCAGGGTGGGGCCGGAGGAGTCGGGCGTCTTTCCGCCAACGCGGGGGCGGGCTGCGGCTTGCATGGGTCTTTAACCCAAGACGAGGCGGCGCCCTTTTAGGTTCCCGGCCTCCCGCCCAGGCGGAGCCGCGCCGCGGCGGGTCCGGCGACCCATGCGCTACTTCTTGGCGAGCAGCGCCAGGACAAAGGCGCGCAGGCGATACCACTGCTGCAGCACCCAGCGCACCACGGCAAGCCGCTGCCAGGATGCGACTTCCGGCAAGCTGGGACGCGAGCGCATCTTGTCGTTTATCTTCTTTATGAGATCGCGCGCCGGCGGCACCGCCGGCAGCACCCGCGTCTTGTCGTGGTGCGACTCGCCGCCCGGCACCACCGGCACCTCTTTGAGCGTCCGCGCCTCATCGCTCAGATCCGGCGGCTCCGAGGGCGGACCCCGGCCCGGCTCGACCGGCGCAGAGGCGGACTCCGAAGCACCGGCTTTGGGCGGCCGCACCGCTTTGATCATGGGTACGGTGCGCGGCTCATCGCGGCGCGGCGCGGCGCCGGGCGGATTCGCGGCGACCGGGATCGGACTCGGCGCGGTGGCGACGCGGTGCCGCTCTAGGATGGTCGCCTGTTCGCGCAGCGCTTGCTCGACGGCCCGCATGTTGGGAAAGCGGCTGTTGCGATCCTTGAGCAGGAGGCGCAGGACGATCTGCTCCAGCCCCTCGGGAATCTCGGCGGCGCGGTCCGGGCGCCGCTGCCGCGGTGGCACCGGCCGCTCGGTGAGGTGCTTGTTCATGATCTCGAAGGCGCTGCGGCCCTCGAACGGCAGGAAGCCGGTCAGCATCTCATACAAGATGCAGCCCATCGAGTACTGGTCGGTGCGCCAATCGACGCGATCGCCGGTCGCCTGCTCCGGCGACATGTACTCCGGCGTGCCCACCGTCATGCCGGTGCCGGTGAGCTTGTTGTCGGTGGACTTGGCGATGCCAAAATCCATGATCTTGACGAAGCTGACCTCCGCCGCCTCGCCCCCGGCGCGCCCGGCGGCGTCGGCGTCCGCCGCCGCGGCGTGCTCGTCGGGGTCGACCAGGAAGATGTTGTCGGGCTTCAGATCGCGGTGGACGATGTTCTGCTTGTGCACCGCCTGCAGCCCGGAGGCCATCTGCAGCGCGATGTGGCACACGAGCAGCGCGTCCAGCTGCTCTTCGAGGATCGCGTCACCGACGGTGTGGCCGCGCAAAAACTCCATGACGAAGTAGGGCTGGTCGGTCGGCAGGACCCCGAAGTCGCTGATCTCGACCACGTTGGGGTGGCGGATGCTGGAGGCCAGGCGCGCCTCCTGCTCGAAGCGCTTGCGATCGACTTCGTCCTTGGTCGGTCGCATGACCTTGAGCGCGAACAGCTTGTTGAGGTAGGTGTGCTCGACCTTGTAGACAATACCCATGCCGCCGTCGCCCAGCCGCTTGAGTACGCGGTAGCGGCGATCGATCAGGGTGCCTATCAGCGGATCTTGCGGCTCCTCTGCGCTCCCGGTCATCGTCCCTTCCAAAGAGTGTCTAGTTTAGCAAAATCGGCGGGTAAAATCGGCGCGGCAGTTCGCAGCGGCGGCAGCCGAGCGCTGCCTACTCGTCGTCGTCTGCCGCCGACAGGTTCTGCAGCACCGCGATGTCCTCTAATGTCGTCACGTCCCCGTGCGCCCGGCCGGAGGTCGCGATCTCCCGCAGCAGCCGCCGCATGATCTTGCCCGAGCGGGTCTTGGGCAGCGCCTCGGTGAGGCGGATATCGTCGGGCCGGGCGAGGGCGCCGATCTCCCGCGAGACGTGCTCCTTGAGCCGTTTTATGATCTCGTCCGGATCCTGCTGCTGCCGCGCGGCGCGCAGGGTGACAAACGCGACGATCGCCTGACCCTTGACCTCATCGGGCCGGCCGACCACCGCTGCCTCCGCGACATCGGGGTGCGAGACCAGGGCGCTCTCGACCTCGGCGGTGCCGATGCGGTGGCCGGCGACGTTGAGCACGTCGTCGACCCGCCCCATCACCCACAGGTAGCCGTCTTCGTCAAGACGAGCGCCGTCGCCGGTAAAGTAGACCGGGCGGCCGTTTTGCTTGATGTCGCCGAAGTAGGTCTTCTTGTAGCGCTCGGGATCGCCCCACACCGTGCGCAGCTGCGCCGGCCACGGGCGCGTCAGCACCAGGTAGCCGCCCTGGTTCGGCTGACACGGGGTGCCGTCTTTGTGCACCACCGCAAGCGAGATTCCCGGCAGCGGCCGCGTGCACGACCCCGGCTTCTGCACCGTCGAGCCGGGCAGCGGCGCGACCATCATCGCCCCGGTCTCGGTCTGCCACCAGGTATCGACGATCGGGCAGCGGCCCTTGCCGATCACCTCGCGGTACCAGGTCCACGCCGCGGGGTTTATCGGCTCGCCGACCGTACCCAGGAGCCGCAGCGAGGCCAGGCTGTACTTGCCGGGAATCTGATCGCCCCAGCGCATGAACGTGCGGATCGCCGTCGGCGCCGTGTATAGGATCGTCGCTCCCCACTTGTCGATGAGCTCCCAGAAGCGGCCCTTGTGCGGCGTGTCCGGCGCCCCTTCGTACATCAGCACCGTCGCCCCGTGCATGAGCGGCCCATAGACGATGTAGGAGTGGCCGGTGACCCAGCCGACATCCGCGGTGCAGAAATAAGTGTCGTCGTCGCGCAGATCGAAGACGTGGGCGGTGGTAAACGCCACCTGCGTGCCGTAGCCGCCGGTGGTATGGACCACGCCTTTGGGTTTGCCGGTGGTGCCGCTCGTGTAAAGGATGAACAGCGGGTGCTCGGCCGGCACCGCGACCGCGGGGAAGTCGCAGGCGGGACCCTGGGCGCTCATGAGCTCCGCCCACAGGTGGTCGCGGCCGGCGGTCATCGCGGTGTCCGCGCCGGCGCGGCGCACCACGACGACCCGCTCCACCGCCGGGCAGCTCTTGCACGCCTCATCGACGTTTTGCTTGAGCGGCAGGACCTTGCCGCGCCGGTAGCCCCCGTCCGCCGTCAGGATGGTCGTCGCCCCCGCATCCAGCACCCGGTCGCGGATCGCCTCGGCGGAGAAGCCACCGAAAATCACCGAGTGCGTCGCCCCGAGCCGCGCGCACGCCAGCACCGCGATCACAAGCTCCGGGATCATCGGCATGTAGATGACGACCCGATCGCCGGTGCGGACGCCCAGGCCGTGCAGCGCCGCGGCGGCGCGGCAGACCTCGCGGTGCAGCTCGAAGTAGGTGAGCACGCGCGAGTCGCCGGGCTCGCCCTCCCAGATGAGCGCCGCCTTGTTGCGCCGCCACGAGGCCAGGTGGCGGTCGAGGCAGCTCTCCGTGAGATTGAGCTCGCCGTCGGCAAACCAGCGCACGAACGGGTGCTGCGACTCATCTAGGATCTGAGTGAAGGGCTTGCGCCAGTGGAGCGTCCGCGCCTGCTCCGCCCAGAAACCCTCCAGGTCGTCCGCAGCGGTCTTCCGCAGCGCCGCTTCGCCGGCCGGATCGGTGCGGGCCCGGCGGGTAAACTCGTCGGGCGGAGAAAAAGTGCGTTTCTCGGTGAGCACAGACTCCAAGGTCTTCATGCGGCGAGTCTAACCGAAATGCGCGCCGTGAGCTTGCGGCTCCGCCACCGCCCGCACAGGAGCGCGGGTTCAGGATAAAATCGGGTTTTGAAAGCGGATCGAGCGCGCGGCCCGGGCCTGACGCAGGACCTTGGGTGGTCTCCCGCGGCACGCGCCACAGGACCGGCAGGGCACGAGCAGGGAGCACAACATGACGACGGCGCGACAGCGGGTCTATGTGATCTCGGACCTCCACCTGGGGGGAGCGCCGCCGACCGTGCCGGGCGGGCGCGGGTTTCAGCTGTGCACCCAGGTCGAGGCGCTGGCGGAGTTCATCGGCCAGCTGGCGGCGCAGCCGGTCAGCGCCGACGATCGCCTGGAGCTTGTGATAAACGGCGACTTCGTCGATTTCCTCGCGGAGAAAGCGCCGCCCGGAGCGGCCGGCGGCTCGCCGTGGTCGCCGATCAAAGAAGACCCGCAGCTGGCGCAGCAGCTGCTGTCCGACATCGCGACGCGCAACCGCCCGGTGATCGCCGCCCTCGCCGAGCTGCAGCGGCGCGGTCACACCCTGACGCTGCTTCTGGGCAACCACGATGTGGAGCTGGCCTTTCCCGCGGTGCGGCAGGCGCTCACCGCGCTGCTCGGCGTTCCGGCGTCGGCCGCGCTGCGCTTCCTCTACGACGGCGAGGCCTACCGCGTCGGCGACGCCCTCATCGAGCACGGCAACCGCTACGACCGCTTCAACGTCGTCGATCACGATGCGCTGCGGCGGGTGTGCTCGCTGCAGTCGCGCGGCCAGGCGGTGCCGGAGGCGCTGCGCATGGCGCCGCCGGTCGGCAGTCAGCTTGTCGCCGAGGTGATGAACCCGATCAAGGCCGACTATCCGTTCATCGACCTGCTGAAGCCCGAATCGACGGCGGCGGTGCCGCTCTTGTTGGCGCTGGAGCCCAAGGCGCGGGCGCATGCGGCGCGCATGGCCACCCTGGCGGTGAAGGCGTCGCAGCATACCTATGTGACGCCGGCCATGCCCAAGCGCTCGGGAGACATCAGCGCGGTCGGCATGGGGCGGGGGGCGGAGCTCGGCGGACGGGTCGCGGATCTGGGCGGCCGTTCCGGCGCGGTGGCGGTCGGCGCCGATGAGGCGGATCTGCAGCGCGTGCTCGTCGAGGCGCTCGGTCCGGAGGCCGGCAGCCGATTCCTCGCCCAGGTCGCGCCGCCGGGGCCCGCGCCGGAGCTGGCCCGCCGCGGCGACATCTCCGCTCGCAGCGCCGACATCGCGGCTCGCGGCGGCGGCTGGGCGGGGGGCCTGAGCCTCCTCCAGCTGGTCTTCGGCGGCAGCGAACCGGCGTCGGAGAGCCGGCTCTCCGCGCTGCACACCGCGCTTGTCGCGTTCTGCGACTCGAGCCTGTTCGACATGCGCCGCGAGAGCGCCAAGAACCCCTACTTCCTCGCCGCCAGCGAGCTCGCCCGGGGCGACATCCGCCACGTCGTCATGGGCCACACCCACCTGGCCCGCGATATCGAGCTGCCGAGCGGCGGCCGCTACCTCAACAGCGGCACCTGGGCCGACCTGATGCGGGTGCCCGAGGCTGTGCTCGGCGCCGACCCGCAGCTGGCGCGCGCCGCCCTGCAGGAGCTCGTGCAGGACATAAAAGCGCACCGCTTCCAGTCGCTCATCTGGCAGCGGCCGACGTACGCCCGGCTGGAGGTCGCCGGCGATCGAGTGCAGCTGGCCTCGGTAGAAGAGTACACGGGGCGGCATGGCCCCCTCTGAGCCGCCGGATCCTTCCCGCCAGACGCCCGCCGCGGCGCGAACCGGAGGCGGGGACGAGCCCGCCGCGCCCAGCCTGCGCGCCGCCGTCGCCCGCATCACCTGCGAAGGCGGGGTGCGCGGCACCGCTTTTTTGATCGATCCCCATCACGCTCTCACCGCCCTGCACGTTGTCGCCGACCGCCGGGCGCGCCCGCCGCTTTTGTACAGCGGCGTGCAGCTCGACTTCAGCGGCCACCTCACCGCGGCGACCGTGGTCGCCGGCGCCTACGACGCGGACGCCGACTTCGCCCTGCTCCGCCTGCACAGCCCGCCGCGCGACGCCGCCGGCAACCCGGTGGTGCCCCTGCCGCTCGACGAGCTGGGCGAAGACGAGCTGCAGCTGGCGGAGCAGTCCGGGCGCGCGCTGCAGTTCCACAGCCGCGGCTTCCCCGATGCCAACCCCGACGACGGTCTGGACATCGGCGGCCAGGTGCGCACCACCTTGGGCCAGGTGAGCGGCGTGCGCGCCCTGCAGCTTTTTTCCAGCGAAGCCGCCGCCGGCACCGGCGCCCCGGTGAGCGGTCTTTCGGGCGCCCCGGTCTTCTGCGCCGGCGCCGTGGTGGGGCTCTTACGGACCGCGATTCTCGACGGCGAAAATCGCTCGATGGCGGGAGCGCTGTTCGCCTGCCCGGCGGCAACGGTGCTGCGCGCGCTGGGCCAAGCCGGCGCGCCGCCGCTGCAGCTGACCCGGCTGGCCTGCCCGTATCCGGGCATGGTGGCGTTTGCTCGCCACCAGTCGTCGCTCTTTTTCGGCCGCACGGCGGAGATCGACTGGCTGCTCCTGCACCTGCGCAAACAGCGCTTCGCCCTGGTGCTGGGCCCGTCGGGCTCGGGCAAGTCGTCGCTGGTCCACGCCGGCCTGCTGCCGCGCCTGCCGCCGGAGCTGACGGTGCGGACCTTGCGGCCGGGCGATCAGCCGGAGCGCGAGCTCGATGCCCAGCTCGGCGGCGCTGGGCAGCCGCTGCTCGCGGCGCAGACGGGGGAAAAGCGGCTCTTGCTCTTCATCGACCAGATGGAGGAGCTGTTCGCCCGCTGCCCGCGCCCGGTCCAGCAGCAGTTCCTCGCGCGGCTGCAGGCGCTGCGCAGCGACCCGCGCTGCGTCCTGATTCTCGCCCTGCGGGCCGACTTCTTCCCCGACCTTATGAGCAGCATGCTGTGGCCGATCGATCCGGCGCAGCGCTTGGAGGTCGCTCCGCTGCGCGGCGCCGCCCTGGCGGCCGCGATCGCCGGCCCGGCGGCGCAGGTCGGGGTGCGGCTGGAGCCGACGCTGCTGGAGCGCCTGGTCGCCGACGCCGCCGAGGAGCCCGGCGCGCTCCCGCTGCTGCAAGAGGCGCTGGTGCTCCTATGGGAACGGCGGGAGAACCGCCGCCTCACTCTTGCCGCGTACGAACAGCTCGGTCGCCAGCCCCTGGGCGGCGCCGGCACCAGCGGCGGCAGCCCCGCCCGCAGCGGTCTGGCGGTGGCCATCGCCAGCCATGCCGAAGCGGTGTTCGCCATGCTCGCCCAGGCGCCGGTGCAGCAGGCGCTCGCCCGCCGGATCTTCCTGCGGCTCGTGCACTTCGGCGAGGGCCGGCCCAACACCCGGCGGCAGCTGCCGCGCTCCGCCCTGCGCGCCCAGGACGACGACGCCAAGGCCTTCGATGCGACGCTCGAGCTGCTTGCCAGCCAGCGCCTGCTCACCCAGACCAGCGACGACGCATCAGCGGAGCCGGCAAGTGCCGATGCCGTGCGCGTCGATCTCTCGCATGAGGTGATGCTGCGCGCCTGGCCGCGGCTGCTGCGCTGGATCGACGAAAAGAAACAAGCGGAGCGGGTGCGCCGGCGCCTGGAGGACCAGGCCACTGAGCGCGTCCGCCTGCGCCTCAAAGGCTACGGCCTTCTTGACGACGCCGAGACGCAGGAGGCCGAGCACTGGCTGCAAGGTCCCGACGCCAAGGACGTAGGGGTCAGCACCGCCGTCGCCGAGCTGATTCATGACAGCCGCCGGGCGATCAACCGGGCGGCGCGCGGCTGGCAGATCGCGGCGGTGCTGCTGCTCATAGTCGCCGCCAGCGCCGCCGGTGCCGCCGGGCTGGCGCTGCAGGAGAGCCGCCGCGCCGGCCATCAGTTCGAGCTCGCCACCGCGGCGCGGCAGCAGGCGCTGGCCCAGGCGCGCATCGCCACCGCCCGCACCCTGTCGGCGCTGTCGCGGGAGCGCCTGGGGTTTGACACCGTCTATGATCAGGCGCTGCTGCTTGCCGTCGCCGGCCAGCGCTTGCTGCCCAGCGCCGACGCGGAGTCCAGCCTGCTCGCCGCGCTGGAGCGCTCGCCGGGCCTGCGGACCCAGCTGCATGGTCTAGGCGGCAAGATCTCCGGTGTCGCGGTCTCACCCGACGGTCAGCTGGTGGCGGCCGGCAGCAGCGATGGGCAGGTGCAGCTGTTCGACGCCCGCCGCGGGCAGCCCAGCGGTCCGCCGTTCCCCGGCCACGCCGGCGCCGTCACCCAGCTCGGGTTTACTAGCGACAGCGCGCGCCTCATCACCGCGGGGACCGACGGTGTGCTGCGGGTCTTTGATGCCGGCGCCGGACCCGCGCGCGGCCAGCCGATCGGGCGCCCGCTGTCCGGCCACACCGGCGAGATCACCGCCCTTGCGATCAGCCCCGACGGCAAGCTCATCGCCTCCGGTGGCGGCGACGACATGACCATCCTTTTGTGGGACGCGGTGACCGGGCTGGCAGTCGGCCCGCCGCTGCACGGCCACAAAAAGACGGTATCCGGTCTGGCGTTCAGCGCCGACGGGAAAATGCTCGCTTCGGTCAGCTGGGATCAGACGGTGCGGCTGTGGGCGCCGCGCTCCGGCCAGCCGCTGCCGCTTACTCTTCCCAAGAGCGATTATCCGCTGCGCGCGGTCGCCTTCAGCCCGACCGCCCCGCTTTTGGCCGTAGGCGGCGGCGAGCTCGCCAAGGACAGCCACACGGCCGATGGTGCGGAGCCCCCAGCCGGAGTCCAGCTGTGGAGTCTGGAGCAGCCGGCTCCGGCATCCAGGCCCCTGCACGGCTTGCGCCGCAGCATCATCAGCAGCCTCGCTTTCAGCCCCAGCGGTCAGCAGCTCGCCGCCGGCAGCTGGGACAAGCTGGTGTTCTTGTGGAGCGTCGGCAGCGGTCGCCTCGCCAGCCGCTTGCACAGCCCGTTCGGACCGGTGCTCGGGCTGGCCTACGCGCCGAGCGGCGAGTGGCTGGCGACCGCCACCGAGTCCGGCGGTCCGCTGCTATGGTCCACCCGGACCACGGCCGTGCTTCAGGCAGCCAGCCAAAGCGCCGCCGACAAACTGACTTGCGTTGCCGTAAGCCCCGACGGAAAATCGCTGGTCGCCGGCAGCTACGACCACGCCTTGCACCGCTTCACCATCGCCAATCCCGGCGACGGCTCCGAGCTGCGCGAGACCGCCCCGCTGGTCGGCCACCCTGGCATCGTCTACGCCGTCGCCTACAGTCCTTCCGGCCAGCAGCTGGCCTCGGCCGGCGAAGATCAGGTCGTGCGACGGTGGACCGCGGACGGCCGGGCCGAGGGCGAGCCGCTGCGCGGCCACAGCGCGCTTATCTACAGCCTCGCCTTCGATCCCACCGGCGCCCGTCTGGCTTCGGGCAGCTTCGACGGCGAGCTTCGCCTATGGAGCGCCACGGACGGCAAACCCCAGGGCGAGCCGCTGCGCGGCCACAGCCAGGCGATCCTCGGAATCGGCTTTAGCCCCGACGGCAGCCGGCTGTGCTCGGCCAGCCAGGACATCTCCTTGCGGATCTGGGATGCGCGCACCGGCGCCGCGCTGGCCCACGGCGAAAAAGGCCACTCGCTGGCGCTGACCAGCTGCGCCTTCACCACGGACAGCTCCCAGGTCGTAACCGCCAGCGAAGACAGCACCCTGCGGGTCTGGACGCTCAGCGCGGCCGGCGGCGGTCCGCCCACCCTAAAGCCCATCGGCGGTCCGCTGCGCGGCCACAAGGGCAAGGTGCAAAAGCTCGTCGTTACGCCCGACGGCCAGCGCGTCCTGTCGGTCGGCGAGGATCAGACCCTGCGCCTGTGGGACCTGCCGACCCAGAGTCTCATCGGCACGGTCGGCACGGCCTCCGGCAGCATGACCGGGGTGGCGCTCGTGCCGCATAGCCGGTACGCGGTGACCGTCGGCGAAGATCGCGCCGTGCGGCTGTGGGATCTGGATCCCAGCGCCTGGCTGCGCCGGGCCTGTCAGCGCGCCGGCCGCGATCTCACCCCGCATGAGAAGACGCTGTTTCTCGGCGGGCTGGAGGAGCAAAAGGATCTGGGCCAGGCCCCGCTAGGCCCGCTCTGCCCGCCCGAGCCCTAGCCCGCGGCCCGAAGCCGAGCCCGACGACTCAGGGGGCGCCCGAGGTAATCTGCGCCATCACGGCCCCGGGTTGGTTTGTGATGATGGCATCCACCCCCAGCGTCCAAAGCGCCGCGATCTCATGCGGGTTGTCGACGGTCCAGGTGTGCACGTAAAGCCCCGCCGCCCGCCACATGCGCAGCGACACGGCGTCGATGAGCGCCGCTTCCGGATGCACGGCGCGCAGCGGCAGGTCGGGCAGCCGCCACAGGTTGCGCATCACCGCTCCTTGCTCGCGGTGGAACAGGTAGCCGATGGGCAGGTCGGTGGTGCAGCGGGCAAAGCGCCGCAGCTGCAGCGGATCGAACGAAGAGATGAGCGTGGTCTCGCGGTGGTCGGCGGCTCCCCGGTCGGCGGCTCCCAGGCGGCCGGCGCGCCGCAGCACCTGCGCCACGGCCTCGGCCAGGCCGTCGTCTTTGAGCAGCTGTAGGTGCTCGCGCCGGCTGTGCGGCTCGGGAGATTTCAGCTCGACGTTGATGAGGGCGTGCGGGCCGAGCTCTTCGCAGACCTGGGCCAGGGTCGGCACGCGCTCGCCGCGGCCGATGTCGAAGCGGCGCAGTTCCGACAAAGAGCTCTCTCGCACGAGCTTGGCGCTGCCCGGCACCTTCTGCGCCACCCGCAAAAGGTCGTCGTCGTGCACGACCACCACTTCGCCGGAGGCGCAGCGCATGACGTCAAGCTCGACGCCGTCGGCGCCCGCCCGCAGCGCCTGCCGCAGCGCCAACAGCGTGTTCTCCGGATGGTTTCCCGAGTCGCCGCGATGCCCGAGCACGAGCGGCCGCGACCCGCGGGTGAGAAAGCCTGGGGTGCTCATACAGGGCAATGACTTAACAAAGCCGCGCCTTCACGGCCAGACCCTCTTGAGGCGCGACACCTCTCCGCTCAGGCCGTAGTGGCGGCAGATCGACTCGAAGTGGCCGCGGCGGGCGAGCAGCTGGCTGGCGGCGCTTTTATAACCGTACTGGAGGATCTGCACCCGCGCGTCGAAGTTCATCGGGTTTTGCAGGAACATGTCGGCTTCGCTCTCGTCGGGCTCCAGGATGAGGATGGTGGCCTTGGGGTACTCCGCCTGCCAGCGCCGCAGGCCCTGGTGCAGCCGCGCCTTGATGGCCATGCGCATGGTCTGATCGTAGACGGTGAGCAGCCCGTGATCGCGCAGGCGGTCGCTCTTGCCCAAAAGCCCGCTGCCGGCGCGCGGGTTGTGGCGGATCGGCACCATGGGGTTTATGACCAGGACCAGCTCGGCGCCGCGCTTGAGGGCGACATCGACGTGGTCGGCTTTGCCGGTGCCGCCGTCGACGTAGTCGCGGCCGCCGATCCGCACCGGCTCGAACACCATCGGGATGGCCGATGAGGCGCAGATGGCCTCGGCGATGCCGGCATCGGCGAGCTCGCCCGGGCCCGGACCGCCGAGCACCACGCGGTGGCCGCTGTCGAGGTCATTTACCGGGATGTAAAGCTCGGCCGGCATGGCGCTCAGGCGCGACGGCAGGCCTTGCTGGCGCAAAAAGCGCGTGAGGAAGCGCTGGTAGGGGCGCAGCGAAAACACCCCGGGCGGGGTCGCGGCGAGAAGGTCTCCCGCCACCTCGCCCAGCCGTTGCTGTCCGCGCGCCACGGCCAGCGCCGAGCGCATAAGCGATGCGCCGAGCCGCAGCCCATGCCAGGCGGTGCGCAGCGGCTCAAACCGAAAAAGGTCGGTCCGCCGATGCGGGACCAGGCTTGCCTCCGTGGGATCGCCGAGCACCGCCGCGGCCAAGCGCTGCGGCGTGATGCCGCCGCACAGCGCCGTGGCGACATACGATCCCGCCGAGATCCCGACGTAGATATCAAACTTGGTGCTGCCAAGCGGCGAAGCGCCCTGCGCCGCGCCGAGGAAATCATCCACCGCCGCCAGCGCCCCGACCTCATACATGGCGCCGGTGATGCCGCCGCCGCATAGCACAAGCGCCCGTCTTCCCGCGCCGGGCCCCCCGGCCCCCCCTCTGCCCCGCTGCACACTGGTCATCGTGCATCAAGGTATCACGACCGCAAAGCCCACGCCGATTGTCGCCAGCGGCGCCAAACCCGCGCCGGCGGAGGCGCGTGAGTTCAGCCGCATGCTCGGGCGCAAGTTCAGTCGCAAAGCTCAGTCGCAAAGCTCAGTCGCAAAGCTCAGTCGCAAAGCTCAGTCGCAAAGCTCA
>CALFML010000291.1 GCA_937879845.1 uncultured Myxococcales bacterium | reverse complement strand
GGTGGTGGTGACGGTCAGGATGGTGCCCTGGATGTAGGGGATGATGATCTGGAAGAACGCCTGCACGAGCTAGCCGGGCTCTTGATCGGACCGTATCTGCAAGACGCAGCGACTGCGCCCGAAAGCCGAGTGGATGAGAGCGCTCTCGCAGAACCGGAGCCCACACCGGCGATCGAGACTCCCACCGCCGTCAGTGCGGCGCCTGCCGTCGAGTCTGCGCCGCCTAAAGCCGCCGCGGCCCGCCATCGGGCCCCCAGCGCAGCTGGGCTGGCGCCCCCCCGCCTCATGCCGCGCGCCCGCTGGCGAGCCGGCCTCGCCGTCGGCTTGGGAGTCCTGTCCGCAGGGGCGCTGGCGACTGCGATCACGCTGCAGACCTCAGGCGGTCAGGATGCAGGCATGGGTTGCAAAGGGCAGCCGGGGAACTGTGTCTACGACTATACGCCGCTGTTCGCTCCGATGTACGCCGCCGCCGGCGCGCTGGCAATCGGCGCGGTCCTGAGTGTGACGATTCCATCCCGTAAAGAGGTTCACTAATGCGCTACGCTCACTCGACGTTTCCGTGGCTGTTGGCTCTGACGCTGTGCGCTGTGAGCGCCTGCGATGATGACTGGTTCCGCGTTCCGCTGTGTGAGTATAGCCCTAGGCATGAGCTGTGTGTGAATTCTGCGCTTGATGGGATGGGAACCGATGGGATACCAGCAGGCGATCTATCTGTCGTTTCCGACAGCGGTTCTCCCACAGATGGATCGAATGTTTCATTTACTTTGGCTTATACATCAATGCTAACAGCGTACAAATGGGCTGGAGTTCTTTCTTTTCAAAACAGAATAGTATATTTCTATCAAGATTCAATAACTTCAGGAACACTTAATGCGAAATTGGTATCATTTCAATTTGTTTATGTCCCTGGCAAAGGATGGGACCTCAATCCTCAGGCATGTACTATTTGTCCAGATAAGATTCAAGACGTAAATGTTCTAACTGATTCTATTTTTGTAAGCGGAAATTCATTTTTTGCGCTAAAGAATAAGCAGCTTGCGTATATATCAGATAATAGTGGTAAATTATCCCAATTAGATGGTCAATTGTCAGAAAATTTTAGGCCATTTATTAGTCCAAATATTGATGTTCTTGTTTTACAGAAAAAATCAAAAACAACTAGTGGAAATATGACTGAAATGAGCTACTACTCTCCTGAGATCCGTGGTCCAATACAATTTCCAGAGCGTACGAGCATTCCTGCAACTACTTACTACGCCGTTGGCGACATAGAAGGCCGAGGGACAAGCATCAAAGATAATGAAGTGCTCATTTTCGAAGACAGTGATCTGCGTTCTGCTTATCGTTTTGATGATTCACTGAATCCAGTATTTGATAAAGAATTAACCGCCGAAGTCAACTTGGCTGTGATGAATGCTCATCCTGAAGATAAAACCTCACCACCAATACGAAGTGCTTTTATTGCTGATTTAAATCGTGACGGTCTCATGGAGCTAATTTATGCTCGCCATTATCAAATATTTGCTACTACATATGATCCAAAAGCTGAGAAAAATAAGCACTTCATAAATTGGGATAAAAATATAGTCAAGCTCGCCAATAATGAGCGTACCGAAACGCTATCGATTGTTGATTTGAATGATGATCAATATCCAGATCTGGTCATTGAGGCAGTTAATGGCACTCAACGGATGGTTTATTTTTATTTAAATAACGGGAAGAAGCCCTAAGAAACCAGGTTACCTGCTATGTCCCAGGGGAGGTTTGAGATGTTCCCGGTTGGCCATGTGCTAGATGAGACCTATCGAATCGAGCGGTTGATTGGGCGAGGTGGCATGGCCTGTGTGTATGCGGTCTCCCATATCCGGTTGCCGCGGCGGTTTGCGCTCAAGGTGATCACCTCCTCTATCGCCCAGGGCTCGGAGTACGTCATGCGGTTTCGCCGTGAGGCCGAGATCCTGGCGGAGCTCGAGCATCCGAACCTGGTCACGGTCAACGACTGGAATGTCACTCCCAGCGGTCAGCCCTATCTGGTGATGGAGCTCCTAAGCGGCGAGGATCTGGCGCAGTGCCTGTGTCGCACCGGCGCGCTGCCCACCAAGATCGCGCTGAGCATCTTTGCCCAGGTGGCCGAGGCGCTGCAGGTCGCCCACGTCCGCGGCATCGTCCACCGTGACCTCAAGCCGGCCAATATTTTTCTCTGTAAGAACGGAGTCATTCCGTACTTCGCCAAAGTCCTCGATTTCGGAATCGCCAAGAGCGCCCAGCATGCCGGCGGTCCGGTCACGGAGAATCTGGTGCTGATGGGAACTCCGGCCTATATGGCGCCGGAGCAGGCAGAGGGCAATGTAGCGGTGATCGATGCCCGCACCGATCAGTTTGCCCTGGCGCTCGTCCTGTATGAGATGCTGACCGGCCGGCCGGCGTTTTACCGCCGCGGGGAGTCGTCGATGCTGACGATCTACCGCGTCATCAGTGAAGATCCCGAGCCGCTGGCCGATGAGCGCATGAACCGGGTGCTCATGCGGGCGCTGCGCAAGGAAGCGGCGGAGCGCTATCCCTCGGTCGCAGAGTTTGTCAACGCGGTCCTTGACTGTTCGCCCGAGCCGCTGGAGCTCCCCGAGCGCACCGACCCCGTAGCCGCGTCGCGCGCGGCGTCCCAGAGCGGCGACTGCGACGCGGCCGCCGCGGCCGATCCCTCGACGATGACGCCCAAGCGGCCCAGCGCGCCGTCGATTCCCAAGGCGGTGCTGTCCAACATCACCCAGCCTGGGGCCGAGATCCTACCGCGCAAACGCCAGCGGCGGACGCTGTTTCAGGGTCTGGTGCTCGGCTGCGGCACGCTGCTGATACTGGGGCTGGCGCTGCTCGAGCTGCTGTCGCGAAGAGTACCCGTTCGCACGGCGACAGGAGGGGTCGAGCGGAGTGCGGAGAGCGTCGTGGATGCAGGGATGGATGCGGGCGTGGATATGCCGCAGCTGTCTTTGGACACGCCGGAGACCGTGGTCATGGAATCGACGCATGAGGACCCGCCGGAGTCCGTGACTCCGCCGGTGAAAACGCCGCCGGAGACAAAGCCCCCGCGCAAGAGCCCCCGCAACACGGAAGAGAAACAGAAGTCGAGCCGGAGCGCGGCGCCGGTCCACTTTCAGCCGGTGCTGGTTGGTGTCGATGTCAAAAAGCCGGTGGGACGGTTCATCTATAACTGCGTCGCCGATACGCAGTGGACCTCGCCGCGCAACATGCGCGGGCTGCTGATCCAGCTGCGGCGGACCGAACGCCTCAAGGTGGTCTCATACCTGCCGGAAAATCGCAGCTTTCAGCTGGAAGAGTGTCTGAGCGGCCTCACGGGACCCGACGTGCCAAAGAGCGTAGATATCCATTTTGAAGCGAAGTAACCAAGACGGGATTTGGGGGAGATGGCTATGCTGATGTATGTCCGTTGGCTGAAGACGTTGCCGATCTGCTTGTTTATGGCTTCCTGCTTACCGGCGGTCGCACCGGTTGTCAATCCCTC
>CALFML010000290.1 GCA_937879845.1 uncultured Myxococcales bacterium | reverse complement strand
CGACATGGATTCGGTGCGCCGCATGCTCGGCGAGACCCTCTCGGTGGTGATCGACGAAGAGGCGCGGGTGGTCCTGGCGACCCATCCGCTGGGCAACTGCATCTCGATCTGGCGCCTGGATGATGCGGAGTTTCTGGGGAAGCTGGAGCTCGCGGGCCCGCGCGGGGTGACGCTGTCGCTCGACCGCGCCTGGTACCTGGTCAGCCACCTGGCGGGACGGAGCGTGCGGGTGAGCGCGTTCGCCGCCAAGACATACGAGCCGATCGGGTTTCACATCGACCCGAGCTTCATCACCGGCTCGCACGTCATGGTGCACGCCCTGTAGGGAGCGGCGCGGCGCTTACTTCCCGCGCAGGGTCTTGAGCGCGCCGCCCCAGGCAATCACCTGGTCGAGCATCGCGTTCACCGACTCCTCGCGCCGCGCGTCCGGCTTGAACACGCGGAAGTTCTCAAAGTCGGTAAACAGCGACAGCGCGACCTGGGCGCGCACGTCGGCGACCATCAGCTCGCCCATCACCAGACGCAGGTTCTCGACGGCGCGGGTGCCGCCGGCGCTGCCATAGGCGACAAAGCCGGCCGCCTTATTGTTCCACTCCAGATACAGGTAGTCGATGGCGTTTTTGAGCGCAGCCGAGGTTCCGTGGTTGTACTCCGGCGTGACGAAGACGAAGGCATCCAGGCCGGCGATCTTGGCCGACCAGTCTTTGGTGTGCTGGTGCATGTACTGCCCGCGCGAGGGCGGCATCGGCTCGTCTAATAGCGGCAGGTTGAAGTCCTTCAGATCGACGAGCTCGGACTCGGCGTCGCTGCGCTTCTTGGCGATGTCATGGACCCAGCGAGCCACGGCCTCGCCATTGCGACCGGGACGGGTGCTTCCAAGGATGATGCCCAGCTTGATCATGGTTCGTGGTTCTCCTGATGCAGAGGGGACAGGTGAGCGGTCATGGAATCAGCTGCTGTTTCGGGCCGATGATATCACGTACGTTTTGCCGCGGGTTGCGCCAGGCACGCGCCCGTGCAGAGTCCGACCAAGACGCTTACAGACCTAACGGCCAACCAAGCGACTCACCAAGCCTCTGTCTGCCGAATCATTCCGCAGCCGTTCCGCCGCTCTTTTAACGACCATCCTCCCGCGCGCAGACAGCGCCCTTGGACCTCAAGCCGGCCAAGGATCGCCGCCAAGGGCGCTGCGGCCGTGACCTTCCGCCGCCGCCGCGGCGCCTGCTGATAACCCGGAGGCAGCGTCGGTCGGTCGGCTGGCGATGCGGCCGCCGCGGGCGGAAAGGCCGGCGGGGCGGAAGCCTGGTCGGACGGTGTGCCGGGGCGCGCTCGGGCGCTGGACCCGGTCGGGAAATCGGGCTACGTTGCGCGGCGCATGGCAACCAAAGGACATCTATTAGGCGGCGGCAGCTACCTTGCCGACGGAGTTCAGCAGTTCGCCTTGGCAGTGCTGGATCTGGACGCGGCGGCGCCGGAGGCGGAGCTCATCCCGATTCCGTTTCTCGCCCATGGCATCGCCATCGATCCGAACGATGCGGCGCGGGCGGTGCTGTTCGAGAAAAAAGGTCCGGGAGCCTGCGTCGTCGATCTGCGGGCCCGCACGATGGTGCGGACCATCCCCACCGCGCCCGGCCGCCGGTTTTATGGCCACGGCAGCTTCTCCGCCGACGGAACGCTGCTTTACGCGACAGAGTCCGTGGTCGATCGTGATTTCACCGGGGTGCTGACGGTCCGCGATGCGCAGACGTTCGCCGAGCTCGGGGTCGTTCCCACGTACGGCACGGCGCCGCATGACTGCCAGCTGATCGATGAAGGCAAGACCATGGTGGTCGCCAACGGCGGCGGCTCGATCGCAGGCGGCGCTCCGGCCGGGGTGTGTTACGTCGATCTGCAGAGCGAGAAGCTGCTCGACCGGGTGGAGCTTGCGTCGCCGCTTTTCAACACCGGCCACATTGCCGTGACGGCGGGCGGCGACCTCGCGGTGGTATCGGCGCCGCGCGACGGACTGCCGTCCCCGAGCCAGCAGCTCGGGGCGGTGTCGCTGCGGACCCGCGGCGGCGCCCTTACCACCGTGCAGCGTCCGGAAGAGGTGGTGCGCCGCATGCTCGGCGAGACCCTCTCGGTGGTGATCGACGAAGAGGCGCG
>CALFML010000289.1 GCA_937879845.1 uncultured Myxococcales bacterium | reverse complement strand
TCGAATTCGCCGCGCAGGCGCGCGCGCAGGTTTTTCTCGATCAGTTGCGCGCAGGTGAGCAGGCGCAGCCACAGGCGCAGCTCCTCGGGGTGCTCGGCGTGCCGCTGCGGATCCAGCGCGGGGTCGGCCAGGCGGGCTTCCAGATCCATGGCGACGCTTCTCCCTCAGGCCGCCGCCAACCGGGCGTTCTGCACCGCCGCGGCCAGCGCGGCGCGGGCCATGTCCTGCGCGCGCGCGGTTTCGCGGTAGAGCTGGTCGCGGCCGCTCAGATAGGGCAGCGGCCAGGTGACGGCCTGGCTTTGCAGCTTGGCCGCCTCATGCAGCGTCCAGGCCGGGTCGGCCAGGTGCGGGCGGCCCACGGCGCAGAGATCGGCGCGGCCGGCGGCGATGATGCTGTTCACATCGGGGTAGGACGAGATCATTCCTATCGCGATCGTGGGCACCTGCGCCTCCAGGCGGATTTGTTCCGCAAAGGGAGTCTGAAACAGGCGGCCATAGGCCGGCTTGGCCCCCGGCACCGTCTGTCCGGTAGACACCGCCACGATATCGGCGCCCGCGGCCTTGAGCAGCACCGAAAGAGCGACCGCGTCATGGCCCTGCATTCCCCCTTCCATCCAATCGGTCGCCGAGATTCGCACCGAGATCGGCCGCTCCGCCGGCCACTTTGCGCGGATGGCGCGCAGCACCGCCAGGGGAAAGCGCGCGCGGTTTTGCAGGCTGCCGCCATACTCATCCTGACGGTGGTTGGTGAGCGGCGACAAGAAGCTGGCCAGCAGGTAGCCGTGCGCCATGTGCAGCTCGATCAGATCAAAGCCTGCTTCGACGGCGAGCTCGGTCGCCCGCACGTAGTCCCGGATGACCGCTTCCATGTCCGCCGCGTCCATCGGCCGCGGAACCTGATTGTGCGCCGACCACGCCAGCGGCGAAGGAGCCAGGAGCGGCCATGACTGGGCCTCCGGCAGCGGTCGGTCTTCCCCTTCCCAGATAAGGTGCGTCGCGCCTTTGCGTCCGGCGTGGCCGAGCTGGATTCCCAGCTTGGCATCGCTGTGGCGATGGACGAAGTCGGCGATCCGCGCCCAGCGGGCGGCGTGCTCTGGCTTATACAGGCCGGCGCAGCCCGGGGTGATGCGGCCGTCCGCGCTGATGTCGGTCATCTCGGCGATGACCAGGCCCGCGCCGCCCATCGCCCGGCTGCCCAGGTGCACGAGGTGCCAGTCATCGATATCCCCGTCTTGCGCCGAGTACTGACACATCGGCGAGACCACGATGCGGTTAGGTAGCGTCAGCTCGCGCAAGCGGAAGGGCGTAAACATCGGCGGCGGTACGCGCGGACTGGGCGGCGCGGCGGCCGATGCAGCGGTATCGGGCGGCGACACGGCTTCTACGGGGTCCGCCGCGCTGGCTACCTGAAGCGCTGCCACTTCCGCGCAGCGTCGGTTCACCCGCTCCACCAGCGCCGGATCGCGCACCCGCAGGTTCTCGTGCGTCAGGCGCAAGCTGCGGGTGAGCAGGCTGAAGGCGAACTGCAGCGGGGCCAGGCCGGTGTATCTCTCGGTGTCTTCAAACCACGCAAGGCTCGTCTGGGCGGCGCGCTGCAGGCTCTCGACCGCGGGGCGGCGGGCGGCCTCGTAAGCGGCCAGGGCGAGCGGGATATCGGTCTTGTGCCGCAGCGCGGCGTGCAAGGCGATTGCATCCTCCAGCGCCAGCTTGGTGCCCGAGCCGATCGAGAAGTGCGCAGTATGCGCCGCATCGCCCAGAAGCGCGACGTTGCGATAATGCCAGCGGCGGCAGCGGACGATGGGAAAGCTGCGCCATATGCTGCGGTTTTTGTACAGCCGGTGGCCTTGCAGCTCGCCGGCGAACAGCTGTTCGCAGTAGGCCAGGGTGGCCGCCTCGTTGGCCGGATCCAGGCCGCTGTTGCGGAACGTCTGTTCGGTACACTCGACGATGAACGTGCTCTGCGGCTCCCCTTCCGCGGCGTGCGGCGCATAGCGGTAGGCGTGGACCCGCCACAGTCCGTGCTGGTTTTCCTTGAAGTAAAATGTAAACGCAGCGAAGGGAAACGTCGTCCCCAGCCAGACGAAGCGGTTTGGCCGCAGGTCTATCTGCGGGCCGAACTCCTCCCCATAGGCGGCGCGCACCGTGCTATTTACGCCATCTGTGCCGAGCAGCAAGTCGGCGCTGTGATAGGTCATAAGGTCGGTCGGGTGGAGCTCCTGCTCAAAGCGCAGCTCGACGCCCAAGGTCTGGCAGCGCCGCTGCAGGATGTCGAGCAGCGCCTGCCGCGACAGCCCGCAGAACCCGTGCCCCGTCGAGGTTATGAGCTCACCGCGGTAGTGGATGGCGATGTCGTCCCAGTGCGCGAACTGCCGCGTGATCTGCTCGAAGGACTCCGCGTCCGCATCGCGCAGGTACGACAGCGTCTGGTCGGAGAAGACCACGCCGAAACCGAACGTGTCGCTTGGAAGGTTACGCTCCACCACGGTGATGCGGTGGGAGGGGTCCTGCTTTTTCATCAGGATCGCCAGATACAGGCCGGCCGGACCGCCGCCGACGCAAACGATTTTCATATCTGAGGATTTATCACTTACCAGGGCGGCAGGCCAAACGAGAAATGGCGCCTCATTGCGACTGGTTCCGCCAATACGTGACCGCGCCACTGTCGGCATCGACCCCCAGGACATCGGTGAGCCGCAGCGGCCCGTTAGGAATCGGCAGCAGGGTCGTCACCGGGTGGGACGGGGCGGCGATCCCGGAGACCGGCGCGAAGGTCCCATCCTTATCGCGGCTGAAGGCCAGCAGCTCGGGGGTGGAGGTGGCGGCGATGAGCTCAGCGAGGCCGTCGCCGTTCAGATCCAGGCAGAGCAAGCTGGTGACGATCGGGAGGCCGGAGATCGTGGACTGGCCGCTCGGAGCGGTGCTCGGGGCGGGGGCGCCGGCGGCATTGACCTTGAGGTACGTAATGCGAATCGCGCCTTGGCCGGAGGAGTTGTCGGCATAGACCAAGTCGGCGTTGCCGTCGCCGTCAAGATCGCCGGCGGACAGGGCGCTGTAGGCGCTGGCTACGGGAACCGCGAAGGCCTGCAGGGGCTGCGCGCTGGGCGTAACGGCGGCGCTCTGCACGAGCACCGTGACGGTGTTGCGGCTGCGGTGGCCGACAATCAAGTCCGAGCGCTGGTCGCCGTTTACATCCGCGGTGAGCATGCTGATCGGCTCGCGATCGACAGAGTAGCTGGCGCGGGCGCGGCGGGCGAAGCTGCCGTCGGGCTGCCGGTACAGGACGTTTACTTCATCGAAGACCTGATCGGCGATGACCAGATCCGGGCTCCCGCTGCCGGTAAACTGCACGCTCGCCGCGGCCGCCGGCGCCAAGCCGATAAAGGTCCGGCTCACCGCCTGGGCGAGGAAGGGCGGGCTTGCCGCCTGGTTGGCGAATCGTACGACGCCGCCGTCGCCGCTCGTGGTAAGGATCAGATCGGCCTTGGCCGCGGCGCTGGCGGCGGTGAGGGCGGCGGCGCTCGGGGTGACGTGCAGGGCCAGCGGCATCGTCACGAGCGCCGGATCGCGGCTTGCCAGGTTCGAGAGAATGTCCACATCCCCGCTCTGACCGTTTATGCGCACAAGCTCGGGCTCTGACCTGTCCGGGCTTACTGGCCCGAGTGCGAAGAGCCAGGGCCCTTTGGTGGTCTTGTTCGCGCTCAGGTGGGCCTCCAGCCGAATTAAGCTGGCGTAGTAGGAAAACAGGTTGCGATATTCCACTGCGGTGTTGTCGCGATTGGCCAGCTGGACCGGCACGGGGCCAAAAGTGCCCAAGGCTGTCGGCGTGTGGACCGATAATTCGTTGCTCGATTCCCAGCTCGGCGTAGTCGCCGGCAGGCGGTTGATGGTCACCGATGCCTGCTCATCAAAAGCCCAGCCGTGCAGCGATATGTAGGTATTTCCGGAGCTCGGACCTTTCGACGGGGTGACGCCGAAGATGATCGGCTGCAGCAGGGAGCAGGGCCGCGGCCCCATGGGCGGAGTCGGCGCCAGGTCGATGGACAGCTTACCGTCAACGTTCTGGTATAGCGTCTGCGTGAGTCCGACCGCCAGCGGACAGTCGTCCCGATCGACGATGCCCGCTCCTACGACCAGCGACTGCTTGTCAAGGCCGGTCATAGTCGGCAGCCGCAGCCCGAGCGTAGCCGAGTCGAGCATGTCCGGAATCAGGAACGGACTGATCGGCGCCGCGATTTCGTACATCAGCCGGACCGACAAAAGGAGCCTGGCTGACCCTTGGGGAATGTTGGTGACCGACACTTCAAGGAATGCCGTGTTCTGGTGACATTGCACAAGCGCCAAGGCGCCGATGAGCACCGCCAGCTTCTTCATGGCCGCGCCTGACAAGTTGGCCGCACGCCGCTGTAAAAGACTTGGATCTGCATGGACTGCTGCGCCGCGACAATCAGATCGGAGCAGCCGTCCATGTTCACGTCCCTGTCTAGGACTCCCCCTTCCGCGACCGGGCGTGGCTTAATTCAGCCGGCGCGCGGCTGGTGATGGATGCCAAGTTCCTTGGGCGACTTGGCTGGCTGCAGCTTCAGGTGGTGCTGCCTGTCAAGACCGCGGCCGCGGCTCTCCGGGGGCCAAAGAGGCGGCATAGCGGGCCGGATTGCGGACCCCGAGCGCGCGGATCTGCTGCAGCGCTTCCTCTTTGAGCCGGCCGCCTTCTTCGCCGCCCTGGAACTGCCCCAGACGAAAGCGCGCGGCAGCCGCGAAGGGCAGCAGCTGCAGTCGGGAGAAAGCGTCCATGGCGCGCCGCCAGCTGCCGATCGCGGCTCCGTCATCACCCTGCCATGCGGACTGGCCGGCGCGGAGCAGAGCGGCGAACGGGTGCGGCCAGACATCGGGTTCCTTTTCCAGCTGCCGCGCGGCGTTGTCCAAGAGCCGCAGCCGCTCGGGAGTTGCGCCGCCCTGGAAGATCGCCAGGAGCGCGGCGCGGCCCTGCGCGAAGTAAATCTGGTGGCGCATCGTGGAGAGCCGAAGGAAGAAGTGCTGCCGCATCTGCGAATGAATCCATATCGTTCGCTGGAGGGCGCTTATGCCGTCGCCTTCGTACAGATCGACCTCGCATAGCGAGGTGTTGGCCTCAGAGCGCACGATATCGAATGTGTTGCGAGTCCAGCCGGCAAGCGCCTTTTCGCTGGTGCGGCGGGCCTCCTCTGGATTGTCTTCGCGAATGAAGAAATGGACCACCGTGCTGCCGCGCAAGTTGGTCAGATGATACAGGTCGTTGCGCGCGGTCGCCTCATCCACCATGCGGAACAGATGCCGCTGGATCTCAGCGAAATTCCCGAGATACCGATCGAGCAGCAGGATGCTGGTCCAGGCCAGGTCGATCTCATACGCCTTGCCGTGGCAGCGCTCCTGAAAAAGGGAGATCGTCCGGATGAACGCCAAGCGCGAGCTCGGCCAGTCTCCGGAGAACATCTGCAGATAGCCTTCGGCAAGCGCCAGCTGCGCATCCAGGCTCGGGTTGTTCAGGGTCTGGGCGATCCTCTGGGCGCGCTCCAAGATCTTCTGCCCGCGAAGGATTCCCGCGCCGCCGCCGACCGAGTGATTCAAGACCTCGCGGGCCATGGTGAGCGCGATGTAATCGGCCTGCCCATGCCGCAGCGCCAAGAGGGCCGACTCCGTGCTGAAAATCGCCGAGATGATGAAGTCGGTCGTGCCAAGCACCTGCCCTGCCATCCAGCAGGTTTCGATGCGCTCGCGATCGAGTTCCGAGATGGCCTCATCGGGGCGGATGGTGATCCGCCCACCGCGCAGGCGCAGCTGGGCGCGCCGCAACAGCAGCCGGGAGAAGACCTGCAAGCGGCTCTGCGGGTGACTGATTCCCAGCGCCCGCAGAACCTTGCGCAGCTCGGCGACCCCTTCATCGGTGTGGCCGCTGCGCATGTACTGCTCCGCGGCCCGGCACTGCAGCCCGCGCGCCGTCCGCGCGTCGGCCCCTTGCGCGGCCTGCAGATACGTCTGCGCCGATTCCACGCCACGATTGCAGTTTGCAAGACAGAGCGCACGAGATCGGAAGAGCACACGTCTGAACTCCAGTCACGCCAATGTATCTCGTA
>CALFML010000288.1 GCA_937879845.1 uncultured Myxococcales bacterium | reverse complement strand
CGGTATCGGAGCGGGTGCGGGAGATCGGCATCCGCAAGGCCCTGGGCGCCAGCCCCGCCGACATCGGCCGCCAGTTCGTCGTCGAGGCGATGCTGCTGTCGGGGTTCGGCGGCGGGCTCGGAGCGGCGCTCGGCATGGGCGGGACGCTGCTTGGCGGAATCGTGATCCATCACTTCAAGCCGAGCTGGCAGACCCATATCTCCGAGCCGGCGGTGACGGTGGCCGTGGTGTCGGCGGTGCTGATCGGCCTGGGGTTTGGCTACTGGCCGGCCAAGAGCGCCAGCCGTCTCGATCCGGTGACCGCGATTCGGACCAACAACTGATGGCCGCGGACAAAAAATAAAGGGGGCCGCCGTGACGATCTTCGCCGCGTTCTGGGATCAGCTGAGCAGCGTGCTGCACTCCTTCCGGCAGCATAAGGCGCGGGCGCTTCTGACGCTGCTCGGGATGATCATCGGCGCCGGCTCGGTGGTGCTGCTCTCCGGGCTGCTCAAGGGCGGCGAGGAAGCGCTCACCCTGGCCAACCAGTTCATCGATGAGAACGACGTGATCGAAGTCGAGACCGGGGATCCGCCGCCGCAGCAGCGCGACCGCACCCAGCGTCCGCTCGATCACGCCGACCAGCAGAGCCTGGACAACAGCCCCAGCGCCGGCGGTCCCGCCGAGGGCGAGCTCATGGACTGGAACCGTTACGCTTACTTCGGCAGCGACAAAAAACGGGTCATGGTGCTCGGCGCCTCCGATCGGGCGCTGGAGATGTACCGGGTCAAGCTGCAGCTGGGCCGCTTCATCGATCCCACCGACCTGCAGCAGCGCAGCCGCGTCTGCGTCGTCGGCTACGAGGTCTGGCAGGAGCTGCTCGGGGCGCCGCCGAGCCTGGCCGGAAAATCGGTGCGCATCGGCAACGTGCGCTGGGAAGTCGTGGGCGTTTTGGCGCACAAGGCGCCGCTGGTCGCCGGTCCCGGTACTTGGATGTGGGACCGCCGCATCGTCGTGCCGGAGACGACGTTCCAGGGGGTGATCCGCCACTCGCGCAAGGTCGATACGATCTACATCCGGGTGCTGCCGACGATTGGCGAGATCACGCAGCAGGTGACGCGGGCGCGCACGGCGATCAAGGCAGCGCTGCTCCAGCGCCACTACGGCGTCGAGAACTTCCGCGTCGATAACGACAAAGACGGAAAGCAGCAGGCGGAGGTGATTTTTCTCATCATCAACGTCCTTATGCTGTGCACCGCCGCGCTGTCGCTGTTCGTCGGCGGCATCAACATCATGAACATCATGCTGGTCACGGTCACCGAGCGCACGCGGGAGATCGGCATCCGCCGGGCCCTGGGGGCGACGCGCGGCGACATCCTGCGCCAGTTCCTGCTGGAGGCCGGGCTCATCGCCGGTCTCGGCGGGCTGCTCGGCGTGGTGGGCGGGGCGACGATGGTGTTTGTCGTGACGATGATCTTGAAGCAGGTGCTGGGCAACTGGACAGCGTACTACCAGAGCTGGGCGGTGATCCTGGGACTTGCAAGCAGCTCCGCCACCGGCATCGTCTTCGGACTGTACCCGGCCTGGCGCGCCGCCCGCCTTGATCCCGTCGAAGCACTACGCTACGAGTAGACGCGCGCGCCGTAAGTCCGCCCGCGCAGAGGTTGTCATGTCCGGAGCCTTCGTCCCAATCACCCCGACCTTGCAGAAGTACATCACCAGCCGCTCCACCGCGTCCGATCCGCTGCTCGCTCGCCTGGCCGAAGAGACGGCGCAGCTTGGCGGCGTCAGCGTGATGCAGATTGCCACGGTTCAAGGCGCATTCATGAACCTCTTGGCGAGCGCGATTGCGGCGCGCAGCGCGGTGGAGGTCGGGACGTTTACCGGCTACAGCGCGATTTGTGTCGCCCGCGCCTTGCCGGAAGACGGAAGGCTCCTGTGCTGCGACATCAGCACCGAGTGGACCCAGATCGCCCGGCGCTACTTTGCCGAGGCCGGGGTCGCCCACAAGATCGATCTGCGCATCGGTCCGGCGCTCACGACGCTGCGCGCGCTGCCGCAGTGGCCGATGTTCGATCTCGGCTTCATCGACGCCGACAAGCAGAACCAGGGCAACTACTTCGAAGAGCTGCTCCAGCGCTTGCGTCCCGGCGGCCTAATCCTCATCGACAACGTGCTGCGCGAAGGGCGGGTCTGCGACCCCGCGCTGCACGATGCCGATCTGGACGCGGTGCGGGCGTTGAACGACCGGCTGCCCGATGATCCGCGGATCGAAGTCGTGATGCTGCCCATCGCGGACGGCCTGTCGCTGGTGCGCAAGCGGAGTAAGACGTAGGCGCGGTCGCGGAGGCCGGGCGCGCCGCGGCGCGGATCGCGTTACTCTAGGTGCAAGCGGCTCTGCGGTAAGGCGTAGATTGCGTAGCTTAGCCGGTCGACGTTGCCGCAGCGGCCGATCGTCTGGCGCGCCCGCCGCGCCGCTTCGCCCAGAGGGATTCCGGTGGCAGCGCCGCGGTAGAATTTTTCGGCAAAGCCGCTCGCCCCGCGGTCGGTGATGGTCCATGACGGAGCCACTACCGCACCGCAGCCGGCGAGCAGGAGCTTGGAGATCCAGCCGTCGTGGGCCCAGGTTCCGGGCTGCTCGATGCCGGCTTCGCAGGCGTTGAGAAAGATCAGCGTGCCATCCAGCGGTCCGGCGGTGCCGGGAGCCGTCAGCAGGATATCGGTGGCGTGCAGCTCGCCGCCTTCGAGCGCCAGGGACTCGGCGAAGGTCTTGTCGTTCTCATGGGCGCCGTGGCAGGCAAAGTGCATGATGCGGCACAGAGGGTTTCCCTGCAGACACTGCTGCGCCGCGATGAGCTGCGCCAGCTCTACCGGCGCCTGGCCCGTGATCTCGCTCAGCGCGCGCCGCTCCGCGGCCAGGGAGAGTCCTGATTCGGCAGTCGCCAGGAGCACCGCTGACTTGCCGCCGACCCGCTCGCGCGCGCTGCCGGTGCGCAGCCAGCGCGTCACGGCGTAGTGTTCGCCCAGGAACGCGCCCCCTTTGGCGAGCGTCGGATCCTGCAGCCACAGCATCTCCCAAGGAACCCAGGCGTCATCGCTCTCTATGTGCAGCGCGGTGCCTTCGGAAAAGCGGCTGGGAGCGAGCGAGTCGAGCACCTTGCCCGGCAGCACCCGCAGCGCCAGATCATTACCGACGCCCTTGAGCCGCTGCTCGCGCGCTTCCGGCTGCGGCAGTCCGGTCTCACCCGGCAGCTCGCGGCACAGCTTCGCCAGCAGCTGATGCACCTCGGTCGGAAGCGCGATGTCGCCCATGGCCGGCGGACCGGCCCAGCCCGGACCGCTCAGACTCACCTGGAACACGCGCGTCGGCCCGCCGCTCGGCCGCGCATGCAGCTGCAGGAGCAGACCGCGAAAGGCACTGCCGAGCAGCAGGGAAGGCCCGATGATCTGCGCCGTCGGAGGGGCCGCGCTCGGCACGGCGCCGGCGTCCTGCACCATCACCTTGCGGCTGACGCGGGCTCGCTCCAGACCGCCGTGACGGAACGCCACGCATATTAAATGCTCGCCCGGCTCCTGCGCGAACACCTCGAACAGGAGCGTCACGGCGCGGCCCTCCGCGCCGATGCGCAGCACCGCTTCCACCGGACTGCGGGCCACCACGCCGCCGCCGCTTGGGAGCACCAGGAAGACTTCGAAATCGACGGGCTTGTCGCTGGTCCGCGGCAGCTCCAGCGGCGCCGCGCCATCGACGCTCGCCTGCGCGCTCGCCGCGACTTCGACGGCGAAGGTGGTCAGGTGGCGAACCGCCGCCGGCATGCGCACGGTCGGGAAGGTCTTGAGCGGCGCGACCTCCGGCCGCCGCTTGGTCAACCAGCTCAACACGCCCGCCGCCTGGCTCAGCGCTTGCGTGGCAACATCCGGTGCGCCCATAAACGGTCCCTTCAAGGTAGGGGGAGAGTCCGTTGGCGGAGACTTCGCGGTAGGGAGCGAGCGCTGGTACTCCAGCAGGGCCGCCTGCACTTTGGCCGACAGCTGTCGCGGCGCGGCGGCCGGAGCGTGGAGCTGATCCATGAGAATGCGCAGCCGCTGCTCGACCGCCGGCCAGTTCTTCTGCGTCTGCAGGTCTTCGAACTCCGGCAGCCAGCGCGCAAGCTGGGCCCGCAGCGGCTCCCACTCCGGGGCGTCCAGCTCTTCACATTGCGCGAGCAAGAACAGCTGCAGCGTCTTGGCCATCTCAACGATTTGGATCGGCGGAGCGTTGCTTGGAATCATCGGCATCTCCAACAAATTACGGAGCCGCAAGGACCGTGGGTCTGGCGCAGAAAGAAGTGCGGCGCTACTCCATAGGAAGAATGCATTGCCGCCGCAGCTCGGCGAGCGGCAGGCGCCTGAACAGCGGCTCCCCGCGGCCGCCGGCCAGTGTGTACTGAAGCTCGTAATGTTCCGCGGTCAGCTTGCCCAGGGCCCGCGCTTCGGTGAACGGCTTGCTGCCAAGCTGCGTCGTCTCCACATAGTCCCAGCTCTCGTCCCCATCCCCGCTCTGCCAGCCGAGGAACGCATGGCCGGGAATCAGCACGAGCGCCGGATGCAGCGACGCCGCTTCCAGCAAGCTGGCCATCAGCACCGTACCATCGAGGCAGTTGGCCGCCCGCTCGGCGATCGACTGCCGCGGCAGGCGCACCCGCTGCATGAGCAGACCCGGCACGGCGCCCATGGTCAGAACCGAGTTTACGTAAGCGATGTCGAGCTTCTGCAGCGTCTGGTAAATGGCGCTCACCTGCGCCTCGACTCCCTGCGCGTCTACCTGATAGCTGCTTATCGCGCGGCTGGGCGCATGCTCGGCTGCCTGCCGCAGCAAGGCGTGCACCTCGGGCCGGTTGGGAGTCACCCACGCGCCGAGATAGGAGGACAGATCCAAGGCGCCGCCGGTCTCCGGATCTTGGATCGACAGATAGGCGCTGGTCCGCGCGAGCAGCCACAGCGGAATCGTCCGATGCAGTTCGATCTGACCCGACGGCGCCAGATCTTCCACCTGGATGTGCAGCGCCGCGCGGCAGATCTCCGTCACCTCGCGGGTCTTCTCGAGAAAAAACGCCGGCAGGTGGTGCAGGGTGTCGCTCCCGCCCGGCGCCACTTCGAGGATGTCGATGGCGCGCGCCGAGTACCCTTCGACAAAAGAGGTAAAGCGCAGCCGTGCCGTGGTGCGGCGGACGTTGTGGACACGGAACGTCAAAAGCGGATGCTTGCTCGGCTCCAAAAGATGGATAAGGCCTGTGGGAACATGCGCCATGCGCAGGGAGGCCTCGACGACTAAACCGGTCGTGTCGGCGCCGCGCGTAGCATCTTGATGGCTGCGCGAGGTGTCTTGCGTGCCGCGGGTGTTGCTGGGGGCGCCGCGCGAGATGTCTTGGCCGCCGCGCACGTGATCGGGAAAGGGGCGCCTCGGCTCAACAGCCCCCGCAGCGCCCGAAGCCGCCGAACCTGTCTGACTGGGGATTACGCGGCGCACCACAAGCGAGCTTGGTTGGGGCGGCAGGCCCGCCAGCTCTTTTTCGGCGGCGATAAGCTCGGGAAGGAATTTCTCCCGGTGCGCCCGCTCCGCGCTGGAAAACGTCAGCTCACGCAGGCGCTGCACCTTGCGTTCCAGAAAAAGACGCTGGCTAGGCCCAGGGCTCGCTACAGGCATGAAGTAATCTTATGCGCTCGCCGCGCGGAAACTGACATATATGCGCCATGCGTCTTCCGCTGCTGCGGTGTCTTTGTCCGCGGAGCGGCCGGACGGACTGCCTCTAGACAGAGGCCGGCGGATTAGCCTATAATAGGCAGGCGGCTAGCCAGCCCGCCCGCGAGGCAGCAGAGTATAGTCAGGCGCTAATCGAACAAGCATTCCTCTCCTGAGCGAGCTGGCGACTTCACCCATGGCCGATACTCCGCTACCGCAACAGCCGATCCCGGCCGCTTCTCCGAGCGCCAGCCAGCTCTGCGCGCGCTGCGGCCTCACCTACCGTAGCGGCGATAATCACACCTGCTCCGCTGCCGCTTCGCGTCCGGAGTTTGTCGAGACGCAGGCTCCCGGCGGGCCGGAGGAAGTGGATTCGCTGAGCGCCACCGCGACTCCCGACCCCACGACCGCGCCGCCCGGACTCGCTCCCGATGTGCTCATAGGAACGCTTATCAACGACCGCTTCGAGGTGCAAAAGCTCCTCGGCCGCGGCGGCATGGGCGCCGTATACCAGGCGCGCCACCGGGCGCTCGATACCCAAGTTGCGATCAAAGTTCTCTTGCAACAAGGGGGCCCGCAAGAGCATGAGCGATTCCTATTGGAAGCCAAAATCGCTTCCAAGGTCAGACACCCAAACACGGTGTACATCTCCGACTTCGGCCATCTGGCCGACGGTCGGAACTATCTGGCGATGGAATTTCTCAAGGGCCGCCCGCTGGCCGATGAAGTCGATAAGGGGCCGATGCCCGCGCTGCGGGCGCTGCGCATCGCGGTACAGATTGCGCGCGGACTGCGCGCCGTCCATGACAGCGGAATCGCCCACCGCGATATCAAACCGGCCAACGTGCTTTTGGTAGAGCAGGATGGGAATCCTGACTTCGTCAAGATCGTCGACTTCGGAATCGCCAAGGTGCTCGCCGGAGATACCGGGTCGTTCTCCCCGCTCGATGCCGCGCGGGCAAAAGGTCCGGACGCGACAGACTCTAGCGGCGCCGGCGCGGCGGGCGGCGCCGCTCCCGATGCGCCGGGGGCGCAGGCGGCCAGCCTGACCCAGACCGGCGCGGTGATGGGAACCCCAGCCTATATGTCGCCCGAGCAGGTCCGCGGCAGACATATCGACGGCCGGACGGATCAGTATGCGTTTGGCTGCATGTTCTACCAGATGCTGACCGGCAGGATTCCCTTTTCCGGCAAGAGCGCGATCGAGGTCATGCTGCAGCACAGCGACTTGCAAGCCAAGCCGCTGCCGCCGCGCCAGCGCCTGCCCGGTCTGCAGATCAGCGACACCCTGGAGCAGCTGGTCCTGCGGCTGTTGGCCAAAGAGCCCGATGCGCGGTTCCCATCCATGGCCGCGGTCGAGCAGGCCCTGGAGCATGAGCTTGATCTGATTCTGATCGCGCGCGGCGAGAAGCGCCTGCTGACGGCGGAGCATGTGGCGGCGCTCGACGGCCGGCTGCGTGAGTCGGCTGTCGTGCCGCCGCCGCCGCTGCGGCCGGCGAGGCTGTGGCTCGCCGCGGCGGGGATCCTCCTATTCTTTCTAGGTGCCGCGGCGATCCTGTACCGGCAGCTCCACAAGCCCGAAAAGCCGCGGCTCCGCCCCGGTGAGCTGGCGCAGCTGCGAGCGCAGGCGCTGACCGTACTGCACATGCAGCTCGAACCCGCTGCGCCCATGGCCGTGCGGCTGGAGGCGCTGGCGGCGCTCGGGCAAAGCGGTGACGGCTCGGTCAGCCAGGAGCTTTTGCCGCTGCTCAAAGATCGCGATCCGCAGGTGCAGAGTCAGGCGGCCGCTGCCCTAGGTCAGCTCGCCGAGCCGAGCACCGCGGCGGTGCTGCAGGGCGTGCTGGCGCAGACGCCGCCGCCGCTTCTCCAAGTCGCGGCCGCCGGAGCGCTGCTGCAGCTCCGCGACCCGGAGGGGCAGCGCCAGCTCGTCCAGGCGCTTTCGGCCGCGGACTCCGAGGTTCAGTTCAGCGCCGCGATGCTGCTGTGCGAAGAGACGATGGTGCCGCAGGCGCAGGCGCTGCTGCGGCGCTACGTGCAAGCGGCGCCGACTCCCGAGCCGATCCGGCAGAACATCCTGGCCTGCCTTTCGGAAAGCGGCGATGCCCAGGCGCGGCAGCAGCTTATCGAGCGCGCCCGCGGCGCCGGACTGGAGCGGCTAAACGCCGCCGGGCGGCTGCTCCAGCTGGGCGAAGAAGCAGGCCGCACGGTGCTGCAGCGGGCGGTGCGGCAAGGCGGACCGGAAGGGCTGTTGGCGGCGCGCTGGCTGTCCGGACCCGCGGCACGCTGGCGATCCGGCCCGGATGAACAAAAGAGCGTGGAGCTGCTCGCGCAGGTGGCCGCGGATGCCAGCGCCAACCCCGCCGCGCGGCAGCTGGCGGCCCAGGGGCTTGGGGATTCGGGCGACACGTTCCACGCGCGTCTGCTCGGCGGGCTGCTGCGGGCGGAGCAACCGGAGCGGCTGCGCACCGCGGCGGCGGGGGCGATCGTGCGGCTGGCGGCGCAAGAACCGGGCACGCTCGGCGAAAACAGCCTGCACTGGGCCCAGGGAGCCCTGACCGATCGCAGCTGGCTGATCCGTCAGACGGCGGTCTCGGTGCTCGCCGACACGCCTTCGGCCGATGCGGTGGCGGTGCTCGCGCGCCTGATTAAAGACAGCGACCCGCGGCTGCGGCGCAGCGCCGCGCAAGCGCTCGGCCACCGCCACGAGCCCGCGGTGCTGGCCGTCCTGCATGACAGCTTGAGCGACAGCGATCCCGGCGTGCGTCAGGCCGCCATTCGCTCCCTGGGCCGCATCCTGGCCGCGCAGCCCGCGCCCGTCAGCGCGGAGCAGAAGGCCGAAGCGGTGGCGTGGCTGCGTACCCTGTTCGATCACGCTCCGCCGCCCGAGCAGGCGCTGGTGAGCAGCATCCTGTCGCAGCTGGGCGATCCGGAGCACCGCGCCAAGCTGCTGGCCCTGGCCACCTCCGCCGATCCCGAGCAGCGGCGGCGGTTTATCGAAAGCAAGCTGGCCGGTCCCGAAGATCTGGTGCGGGCGCTGCAAGACAAAGAGCCGGCGGTGCGTCTCGGGGCCGCCAAGCAGCTGGTGGCTCGCGGCGACCACCGCGCCGCCCAGCCGCTGCGGGAGCTGGCGGGCGGCGGCGGCGTGGAGGGAATCGTGGCGTACGGGCTTTTGCGGCAGCTCGGTGAAAAGACCGCGGAGCCGGCGGATCTGGAACAGCTGCTCATCGTTCGTGATGTCGATAAGCGGCTGGCGGCGGTGGGGGCCCTTTCGTACTTGCCGCCGGATGCGGCGCTGCCGCTGCTCTCCCAGACGGCGCATGATCCGGACCCGCGGGTGCGCAGCCGGGTCGCGGTCGTCGCCGCCGGGTTCCCGCGCCCCGCCGGCTCGGCGGTGGCCACGGTGGTCCTGAGCTTGCTTTTGACCGACCATGACGCCGCGGTGCGCGCCCGCGCGCAGGCGCTGCTGGCTCACGCCGCAGACGCCGCGGAGCCGCCGGAAGAGAGCGACTTCATCGATCAGGAAACTGCCGCGGCGGCGCCACCGGCCGCCGGCTCTGCTTCTGCCGCGGGCCCAGAAAAAGAAGAGAAAGAAGAGGCGGAAAAAGCGCCCGAGCCCGGCGCCGCCGCCCCTGGTTCCGGCGCCGGAACCGCGACGCTGATCTTTGAGGCGGAGCCCGGCATCCTGTACCAGCTCGACCACCGCGGCTTTCAGCTCACCGGCCCGCAGCCGGTCCGCGTCACACCGGGACCGCATCACATAAGCGCGATGGGCAGCCAACAGGACTTCGTCGTCAAACCGGAGCAGAGCCTGACCTTGCGCCTCGCCATCTCCCGCGTCGAGCGTCTGGCGCACGCGGCCGAGGAGTCCTTCAACCGCCGCGACTACCGCAAAGCGCAGCGGCAGCTGGATCAGGCGATCTCGCTGTGTACGCAGGACCGTCAGAATGCCGTGCTGTGCGCGATTCTCTCGGTCGATCTGATCTTCCGCTTGGGTCAGATCCGCGAACAGCAGCTGGAGTGGCCGGAGGCGATGAACGAGTACCAGCGCGTGACGACGCTGTTTCACAAAGTCAAAGGCAAGCCCGAGCTCAAGGCGCGCGTCGCCGAGGCCATGACCCGCCTGCGGCCGCGGGTGTGCAAAGTCGTCGTGCGCCAGCCGGTGCGCCGCCGCTGTGTCGAAGAAATCGTCTGGGTTCCGCCCGGACCGCGCATCATCAAGGTCGGCGGCAAGCTGGAGCGGATTCTCGCGCGCACCGATGAGGACATTCAGGTCGGCACATGCAACTGACAACGCCGCGAACCACCGGTTCCTTCCTGCGCAATCCGTCGCGAGTCTGGCTGGGGTTTGTCTGCTGTCTGATTCTAGGGAGCGCAGCGCGGCCGGCGGCGGGGAAAGCGGCGGCGCAAGTCAGCGCCCTCGTGCAGCGCGGCGAGGCGGCGCTGCGGGCCGGCGACCTGGCGGCAGCCGAGCAGGCGCTCACCGCTGCGTATCGCCAGGCGCCGCACGCCGATCTGCTGTTCCAGCTCGGACGGCTGGCGGCGGCGCAGCAGCAGCTCCTTTCGGCGCAGGATCTTTTTCGGCGCTATCTCAACGATCCGACGGCGACCCCGGACCCTGAAAAGACGGCGGAGGCGAACAAAGTCCTGGCGCGTCCGCGGCCGCCTAGCGGCAAGCTGCGGGTTCAGGGCGACCGCGGCGGGCTGGTCTCGATCGACGGCCGACTGCTCGGCCGGCTGCCGCTTGTGCAGCCGCTGCTCGCGGCGCCGGGCGCACGGACGGTGGTCATCCAGTATCCGGGGAAGCTGCTGGACGTTCCGGTCGATGTCGAAGCCGGCCGCATGATCGATATCCAGTGCACGCGGGCCACCGGGGCGGTGTTCCTGGCCGTGGTTCCCTCGCTGTTGGTCTTGCCGGAGCTGACCGCGGTCCCCGCCGCGGCAGCCGAGCAGCTCCTAGACGCGGTCGAGCGCGCGGCGCAGGGCGAGCAGCTGGCGCTCTTGAAGCCGGACACCCTGGTGTCGCTCGACCCGGAGCTCAAAGATGCGCCGGCGCCCCGCGCCCAGCAAGAGCTGCGGCGATGCCTGGCGGATGCGGACTGCCAGCAGCGCCTCCTGCAGCGGAACAAGCTGGAGCACGCGCTCAAGGTCGCCGCCAAACAGACGGCGCTGCCGGGTGCAAATCGGACTGCACCGCCCGCCGCCGCGCCGGCGCCGCCGCCGGCACCGGACCCGCCGCCGGCGCAGCAGCAGTGGGACTTCGCGATCGAACTTTTGCGCACCGGCACGCTGGGACCCGCGCGCACCCAGACGCTCTCCTGCACCCCCTGCACCGAGGCGCAAGCGACAACCGCGCTGCAGGACGCGGTAAGTCGGACGCTGGCGGCGGGGCTTGTGCGACCGCGCGGGACCTTGGCGGTCACCTCGGATCCCGCAGGGGCGGAGGTGCGGCTCGGCGAGCGAGTGCTCGGCCGGACGCCGCTGTCGCTTCCAGTCTGGGCGGATGAATACACGCTGGAGCTGCGCCATCCGGGTCATGAGCCGGTGCGCCGCACGGTTCGCGTTACGGCGGAAAAGACGGCTGCGCTTACGGCGACCCTGCCGGCAATCCCGCCGCCGCCTCCTCCTCCTCTTCCCGTGGCGCCGCCCCCGGTCCCGCTGCGCTGGGAGCGCGGCCCGCGCCCGCGCTGGCGGCTGGGGCTCGGCGGTTCGACTCTGTTTTTGGGCGTCACGCTCGGCACGCTCGGGGGCATTCTGCTCGGCATCAACCAGAGCAACAACTGTCCGCCGCCGATGGCCATGGCGGTGCCACCGCCCGGCTGTGATATGGAGACGATGATGACTCAGTTCAACCTGGCCGCCTCGCTCCTACCCATCGGCGGCGCGCTGGCGGTGACCGGTATCGTGCTCCTGGCCGTGCCGGGTCCGCGGCGCCAGGAGATCGGAAGAGCGTCGTGTAGGGAAAGA
>CALFML010000287.1 GCA_937879845.1 uncultured Myxococcales bacterium | reverse complement strand
TGGAGTTCAGACGTGTGCTCTTCCGATCTCGAGAACGCCCAGGCGAGGCCGGTGCTCACGCCGCTCAGGCTCTTGGGCGTGGTGGTCGCGCCGGTGCTCTTGTCGATCTCGGCGAGGCTCGCGGGCGACGTCGTGAAGAACCCGTAGAGCTTGCCGTCGCCGGTGCCGGTGAGCTCGGCGCCCTGGCCGCGCAGCGAGCCGGAGAAGTCGCCGATCTTGGTGAGCTTGAAGGTCTGGAGATCGATCTTCGCGAGGCCCTGGCCGCTGCCCACGCCCTCGATGCCGACGACGTAGAGCGTCTCGGCCTCGCTGCCCGCCGAGTCGCTCGCGAACGCCATCCCGAAGCGCCCGAAGCCGCTCTGGTTCTTCTGGAAGGGCGTGGCGGAGCACGCGGCGTTCGAGGTGTCGACCTTGAAGAGCGCGCCGTCGGAGTAGTTGACCCACGCGGTGCCCTTGCGGTCGACCGCCATCGCGTAAGGGGTCGAGGTCTTGGAGCAGGTCAGCTTGCCGATGAGCTTCAAGCTCTTGGGATCGGAGTCAAGGCGCGGCTCGAAGCTAAGGAAGTTGTTCTGCGAATCGACAAGGTAGACAAACTCGCTCGCCGCGAGCTCGCATGAGTCCAGGCAGCTGCCGCCGCTGCAGGTCTGCCCGAACGTGCACTGCTGCGTCATCGGGCCGACCACGCCTTCGCTGGTGCAGGAGTGGACCTCGGTGTTGTTGTTGGCGCACACCGACATACCCGGGGTGCAATCGACACACCCGAGCTGATCGTTGCAGAGCTTGGGCGCGCTGCAGGTCGTGATGGTCTGGAAGAAGCCGTCGGCGCCGCACCGCTGCACTTCGGAGCCGACGCACTTCTGCGCTCCGGGCTCGCACTGACCGACGGTGGTGTTGTCCAGCGTGGTGGCCGAACAGCTGACCCCTGCCAAGGTAGACCCGGCAAAGAGAAACGGGAGCCAGAAGGCGCGTGATCCGGACATGATGGATTCCCCCTTCAGAATATCGCAGCAGCGAGTATGGCATAGGTCCCTGCGACAAGTGGGAACGAAAGCCAGGGCGGCGTACAAGAAGGAGCTACGGACTTGCAGTCATGGTAAAAAGCCGGCCATGACTACTTCTGCTTCTGCTCACTCCGACAAGTGCCGCACCTTCCGTCAGCTCCATGCGCAGGGATGCTTCGTCATTCCCAATCCTTGGGACGTGGGTACGGCGCGCTATCTACAGCACCTTGGCTACAAGGCCCTGGCCACGACCAGCGCCGGCTTTGCCTATGCCGTCGGCCATGCCGATGATGAGGTGCCGCTCGCGCCGATGCTCGCCCACCTCCGCGAGCTGGCCGCCGCGACCGAGGTACCGGTAAACGCCGACTTCGGCGATGGCTACGCCGACCATCCGGACGGGGTCGGCGAAAACGTCCGGCGGTGCGTGGAGACGGGCGTCGCCGGCCTGTCGATTGAGGACTCGACCGGGGAAAAAGACGCGCCGCTGTACGACTTGGAGCATGCGGTGGCGCGGGTGCGCGCGGCGCGTACGGCCATCGATGCGACCGAAGGCGGGGTGGTGCTCACGGCGCGCTGCGAAAGCTTTCTGGTCGGTCGTCCGGACCTGCCGGAAGTGCTTCGCCGTCTGCAGGCTTATAAGACCGCTGGCGCCGACTGCCTCTATGCCCCGGGAATCAAGACCCGCGAGCAGATCGCGGCCGTGGTGCAGGCCGCGGCGCCGCTGCCGGTAAACATCCTTATGTCGAGCGCCGGCGGGCTGACGGTCAGCGACTTGGC
This sequence comes from uncultured Myxococcales bacterium, assembly GCA_937879845.1. Classification (GTDB taxonomy): domain Bacteria; phylum Myxococcota_A; class Polyangia; order Palsa-1104; family JAEUJZ01; genus CALFML01. The sequence continues at coordinate 1,307 of CALFML010000287.1, read as the reverse complement.
GGCGCTCGGGGTGCGGCGCATCAGCGTGGGGAGCGCCTTATCGCGGCTCGCTTGGCAGGCGTTCATGCGCGCCGCGCGGGAGATTGCCGAAACCGGCACCTTCAACGCCTTCGCCGACATGGCGACAGCCTCTGAGCTGAATACGTTTTTTCACGCCGACGCCGCGGCGCGGCTGAGCCGCTAAGCCGGGTACCCCGCGCGGCTAGTTGTCAACTGGAGAAGAACCGGCGGCCAAGATATACTCTGGCGCGATGCGTATTGGCAGACAACAACTAGGCCTCATCATAGGGGCGGTGTGCTTTGTGAGCTGTGCGACGGTGCTGGCGCTGGTCCCGTCGCTCAAGAACTACTACGGCCACCGCGACGGGGTCACGATCCGCGAGGATCTGACCTACCGCGCCGGCAGCACCCATGCGAAGCAGCAGCTCGATCTTTATCTGCCGACCCACACCCGCGAGCCGTTTCCGCTCGTGGTGTTCGTGCACGGCGGCATCTGGAAGGCGCAAGATCGGCGGCTCTTCCAGGCGGCGACCGGACTTTATGGCGCCGTCGGGCTGAGCCTGGCGCATCAGGGGGTCGGCACGGCCGTGGTAGGCTATAGGCAGTATCCGGAGGTCGGCTTCAGCGAGGGTATCGACGACGTCGCGACGGCCGTGGCGTTCGCGCAGCAGCACGCCGCGGAGTGGGGCGCCGATCCGGAGGCGCTGTTCGTCGCCGGCCACTCCAGCGGCGGGATGCTCGCGTCGCTTTTGGCGCTGGAGCCCAAGTACCTGCGCAGCGCCGGAGCGGATCCCGCGCGCATCCGCGGCTTCGTGAGCATTGCCGGGGCGTACGAGCCCGAGCGGCTCCTCCCGTCGCTCAAAGCGGACGAGGCGGCGATTCTGACGCGCTGCGCCGGCGGCAAGGAGGGCTTGCCGACCTTCGCGCCGCTGCGCTTCGCCCGGGCGGACGCGCCGCCGATGCTGCTGGTCTCCGCCCTGCGCGACGCCCCATTCCTTGTGGCGCAGCATCGCGACATGGTAAAAGCGATGGCCCCGGCCGGCGACAAAATCACCGTGGTCGAGCTGCCCGGCGACGATCACATGAGCATGATGCTCCAGTTGGGCACGAAGCACGATACGCTCTCCAAGCCCCTCTTGGCGTTTATCAACCGCGTCAAACAGCCCAGCACCCCCTAAAGCCCAGCGGCTTCCCGCACCGACCCACGCAGCGGACCCATCGCAGTACCTCCTATATCAAGCCGCACCCCAGTTGAAACCCGAAGTTATTGCCAGCAGAGCGGGTGGCACCGGAGGCGGGGGCCCTGC
>CALFML010000286.1 GCA_937879845.1 uncultured Myxococcales bacterium | reverse complement strand
ATGGCTGCCCTTCTTCGGCCGCCCGGCCTACACCATGACCCTGCCGGCGATCAATGACTTCGGCAAACAGCTTCAGGCCGGGGGTGTGTGGACGGTGCTGGGGCCTCTGGGACCGCTGGGGCCCTTGGGACCGCTTGGGCCGCTTGGACCCCTTGGGTCGCACGGGTTGTCTCGCGATGCAGACGGCCACTATGTCAGCGCGGGCAGCCGCATCCGCACCGTGCGGGTTCCCTACGAAGGCCGCTACCGCACCTACGAGCTCTGTGAGCACTACCCGGAGTCGGTGGCCCGCGGGCTTAGCGACAACGACACTTCGTTCATGGTCAGCGGCAGCCTGAGCGCCGGAGAGAGCGACGACTACTCATTCACATCCAAGGCGGCGCAGTATGTGACGATCGCGGTGGTGCCGGAAAACTCGCTGTCGGACTTCAACTTGGAACTTTTGGATTCGCGCGGGCACAAGATCGCCGACTCGCGCGGAAATGGCCGACAGACTTTTCTTGGTTTCGTGCTGGTGTCGCTTGGCAACTACGTCGATTTCATTCAGCTGCCGGCTACAAGCGGTATGAAGCTCACGGCTCGCGTCAGCGCTGCCACCGTGAACTCCTTGGCACCTGGGTACCGCCTTATCGTGGTGGGATCGACCAGCTACCTGCCGACTAGCGACATTACTGGTGCGCATCAAGTTGCGCTGCGTTAGCTCGGGGCGCTGTGCCTATCCGATTTGCGGCTGCAAGCTAGCCGATTTCTGGCTGCAGACAGTTGGTGAGGTCGAACAAGAGGAAGAGCAGCGCTTTTTCTTGGGCTGACAGATAGTTGGTCACGCAGCCGCTTGGAAACGGCTTGCCGGGCGAGGATAGATCCAGGGCGGGGTTTGGTCGGTTGACGTCGTTGCCGCTGACGTGCATGTCGGTGAACACCATGCGTCCGCACTGATCTTTGGCGGCGGCGCCGATCGGCGCGAAAAACGAGAAGTACTGTTCAACAAAGTCGGTCTGCATCGGCGGGGTGTAGGTGACGAAGCGCTGGGCCAGGGCGGTGTTGAGCGTCTGGGGAATGACCGTGCTGCGGCCGGCGAACACGGAGAATCGACCGCGTCCGGGGGGGGAGGGTGAGGCGCCGTTGGCCACCATCCAGTCGGCCAGGGCATTGCCTTTTTCGAATATCTCGCCGCTGGGGGTAAGGAGGTTGATGTCCACCACGGTGTTTGTGTACTGGATGTTGGGCGCAAACCGCGCAATGCTCTGCATCGCCGGGGAGCCGCTGGCCATCCAGACGTTGTGCCAGTGCGAGGCGAACACGCGCCCGCCGAGGTTGATGTAGCTCTCCATCGCCGCCCGCGCTTGGGGGCTCTTCTCCTCGACGTAGGCCAGGCCTTCGCAGGCAAGGACGATGATGTCGTACTTTTTCAGGTTATCAAGGGAGGACCACCAGCCGTTCGGCGCGCCGCCGGAGTCGGGGGCCGCGGTGAACGGCTCGCCGTTGTTGAAGCCGGCCTGGTAGGCGTTGGTGCCGCCGTGGCCGGCGAAGAGGTTGACGCGGCCGGGCTCCGTCTCTTTGGTGAACTCACTGTCTTCGATGCCGAGCTTGCGGAAGAGGCACTCGGTGGCGTCGTAGGCGCCGGTGACCAGGGCAATCTTGGGAATGTCGCCCTCGGTGCGGTTGCGCGGCAGGCGCGTCTGGACGACATCGACGGTATTGTCGCGGCACGCTTGCACCGGCGGCAGCATGATCTGCCGCCGCCACTTGCCAAGCCGGATGACGAGCGGGATGTTGGCCCCCGCGGGTACGCCGGTGAGGGTGAAGCGGCCGTTGATGTCCGTGGTCGTCATCGCGATCGGGTCGCCGGAGTAGAGGCTGTCGCAGCGATCGCACGACGCGCCGCTGACGATCGGCGCCACGGGGCCATTTGGCACGTAGACGGTGGCGTTATAAAGCGGCAGGTTGCCGGCCGGGATGTTGACGACCCCGGAGATCGACGTGGTGCCGCCGCCCATCTTGCTGCAGTTGGGGATCTGGCACTTCAGGTTTACGCACGGCAGGGGTCCGGCGTCGACCGGCTCGGCGCCCTGGTCGGCCATATCGACGGGGTCATCGATAAAGGGCAGCCCGTGCAAGGAGGCGTTGCACGAAGCGCCGAGCGGCAGGCCGAGGATGAGTATGAGAAGCGGAGCACTCAACGCAGGATTCGATCGCGACATCGTCGTCTTCTTTCCCAAACTCGGCCGCAACTGCGGTTTGCAACATGAGGCGTAGCGGGCGTTTTGCGGTTTGTGCCTTAAGCCTTCCGGCAGTTGAGCCTTATCACAAAAGCGGACACAGCCGGGGTAATTTTACCTTGAGCTTCCGCAGGGTTACCTGCGTGCGTCGCATCAAATGTAGTTGACAGGCGGCTGACGGAGACGAGAGATTGGGCCAGCCAAGATCCGGATGGCGACCGCGCGGCGGCTTGGCTGCAGCTTTGCCTATTCCTTGCCAAATACCTCGACCGCTGTCCTTGGAGACGGAGCTTGCGATGACCGGAGCCGAGATTGCCGCCACTGTGACTCCGCCGCCGACCCCGTGGATCATGCGCGGGCGCATGTTCATGGGACTGTTTCGGGTAAAATCCGGTACGGCGGCGGCGCTGCCGGCCGGGCTTACGCCGGTGCTGGCCGGCCACCGCGTGGTGGCGGTGGTGCGCTACCTGGAAGGCACGCTGAGCTACAATGAGCTCATCATCGGACGGATGACCCGCCGCGGCCGCAAGGTCGCGCTGTTTATCGATCACATCTGGGTCGATAGCCGCGAATCCGTGGCCGGCGGCCGGAGAATCTGGGGCCTGCCCAAAGAGCTGGCGGATTTTTCCTGGCACGGCGACACGGTGGCGGTGCGCGACGACCTCGGCGCGGTCGCGACCTTTACCGTGGATCAGCGGCCGGCTTTCTGGCCGGAGGTGGGCGTCTCGACGCCGGGCTTTGGGGTGCGGGACGGCCAGCTGCTGTTTTTTGTCGGTCGCGTACGGGCCCGGCTGCGCGGTACGAGCCTGCGTATCGTGTCGCTCGACCCGCGCTTCGGGGAGCTTTCGCCCAAGCCCTGGCTGGGATTCGACGGAGCGCCGTTCGAGCTCAATATCGGCGACGCCCGGGTACTAGATTAAATCGGAAGGCGCGGCCTGCTAGGCGTTGAAGCCTATATAGAACATGAAGCGGTACCAGATGCTGTAGCCGTTGCCGTTGAAGAAGACCGGCAGGCTGAAGGGCTCGAAGCCCAGGTTCAGGCTGCCGTTGACGACGTACTTGATGCCAAACTCCGGAATCAGGATGCCGCCATGCTCGACATCCGAGGAGTAGTAGCGGAACGGCCCATAGTTGAACGATGAAGTGAAGATGAGCGCCGAGTAGCCGATGCTCGCGCGCGGGTACAGAAACAGGCGGGGGGCGATGCGGATGTCGTACTGGAATCCGATCGGAATCGAGATGTGGAAAAAGTTTTCGCGCAGCTGCAGGTTGGGCGTAAACACGATGTACGCGGCGTAATCGCGTGAGACTGCAAAGCCCAGATCCACTCCGAGCGCGCCGAGGAAGCGCAGGTCGTTGTCGGCGTTGGCGACACCGAAGGCCGGACCGCCGCGGAAGTTCATCATGAACGGTCCGGCTTTCTCCACCGGGCGGCCGTAGTAGATGACCACGCGGCGCGCTTGCACCTCGCCGGCCCCAAGGCAGAACGCCGCGGAGATGAGCAGGAAGGCTAGCTTGGCCAGGCGACTTGGGGGGAGGGCTGACTTCATGGGTTCTCTCCTTCTTGGCTCGACTGGATGCGCCGGCGGTCCCCGGAGACCGCCAGGGTCTGATGGCAGATAGCCAGCAGGTTGGTCCTTCCTGCTAGTGTGGGGGCTACGGCGTGATTTTTCAACCTGCCGCTGCTCGCACGGCTTGCCCTGAGCAAGCGGCCGACGGAGAGCCGCGTTGATGGTTGCCTGGAAAGCCTATTGGCAGTGGGCGCTTTTGTCTGGGGTACCGGCGCTTATGCAGCCGTTCTGACAGAAAACATACTCTGTGCCGCATACGCGGTTTGTGGGCTGGCTGAATCCGCGCATGAGCACGGTGGCGCTTTTGCAGCTGGGCGGTGGGAAGTCGCAGTGCCAGCTCGGGTCCATGGGCAGCTGCGGGCAGAGCTCCGGAACATCGGTGGCCACGCACACCGGGGGGGTTCCCGGTTGATTGAACAGGGATGCACAGCGCAGGCTGCCGCAGTCTGCGCTGGTCGTGCAGGGAGGCGCGCAAAACGCCGTATGCTCTTGGGTGACGGCGCTGGGTATGACGCACAGGAAGCCGGAGAGGCAGCCGGGCTCGCAGGAGCGGCGGCAGCCTGCGGCTGCGTCCATTCCAAGGTCTGCGCTCGGCGGCGGGCTCGGCGGGTTCGGGGTGCAAGAGGGTCCGCCCGTTGCCAGAAGAAGAGTCGTAAAGACCGCGATGCGAACGGCGCGAGAGCGTATCATCGGCTGCCTCCGAAGGTTTTGCCGTGGGGTTGCTGCGATAGGAATATCATCCTGCCGCGGAGGAAAGGAGCTGGTTTGGAAAGTTGGGCGACTGTCTCCTTTGCGCAGCCTTTAGCAAATAGCCTTTAGCAAATAGCCTTTAGCAAATGGATGGATCGCTAAGCCCCAGGCTCCCCGCGCGCCGGCGCGCTGGTGGTCTCGATGATCCGCGCGATTTCATCAAGTAGTGTGGTGTCGTCGCCAGCCATGCCGTCCATGGCCGCCATCCGCGCAGTCACCGTGGCGGCGATCTTCTCCTCCACCGTGTCTTCGGCGTAGGCGTAGTAGATGAGCGCCCGCTTGCCGTCGCGGTGACAGCGCCCTTCGATCTGCTGCAGGGCAATGGCGCTGTGCCGCAGGTCGTGTATGACCAGCGAGCGTTCGCGCTCCCCGCCGGGCAGCTCGCCCTGGTGCAGGGAGATCGACTCGGTGACGGTGAAGAGCACCACGTCCAGGCGCCCGGTCTGGAAGGCCAGCCGGGTCTGCTCGTTGGCCTCCGCCGAGCGGGTGCCGTTGAGCTCACCGACCGACCAGCCGTGCCCTCGCAGCTTCTCCGCCAGCATGGCGCTGGTCTCCAGAAACGCCACCGAGATCGCGACCTGCTGGCCAGCGTCCAAAAGGTCGCAGGCGAAGTCCGCGGTGCCGGAGGTGCGCAAAAGGCTCGCCTTCTGGCGGAAGCGCAGCTCCGCCGCCCACCCGGTCGGGCGCCGCGTGCTGCCGCCGAGGAGCCCCAGCTCGCGCCGGAACTCCCGCCAGGTCGCGTCATACAGGCGCTTATGCGCCGGGTCCAGAGCCGTCGGCGCCAGCTCGCGCTGCACCTCCGGCCAGCCGGCGAGATCTTCCGGGCGGCGGCGCAGGCCGATGGCGCGGTCGCCTTTGTACAATAGCTCTGACATGAGCTTGCGGTCGGCGTCGTTGGGCTCCCAGCTCCAGTTCTTCCAGCGGCCGCGCGCCCGGCCGATGCGCAGGCGCTTCATCAAGGTCCGGAACTCGTCCAGGTCGCCGCTTTGGCCGCCCACGGCGTAGGTCAAAAGCCGCCCCAGATACGACAGCTCATGCGGGGACTGCCCGGCGGTGGCGCTCATGTAGATCGTAAAGTCCGCCGCCGCCGCCATCTGCCGGCAGACCAGACCCTGCTGCGAGGCGGGGTTGCGGATGCGGTGGCTCTCATCGATCACCACGATGGGCCAGGTTCGCTTGGGGGTCCCGTGCCGGGCCCGCTCGTTGTTGCGGGCGCGGGTGGAGCGCTTGGTGCTGCCGGCGACCGGAGCGAGCAGGGACTTGGTCTTTTCGAAGTTGAGCAAGGTGACGCGCTTGGGCGCCGTGCCGGAGCGGGCGATGGTGCGCCGCCACTGCGGAATGGCTCCTTTGGGACAGATGATGAGCACATCCTGCTCCGCCATCGCCGCGATGGCCAGCCATGCCGACAGCGTCTTGCCAAGGCCCGTCAGGTCGCCTAACAAGAAGCCGGGGCGACCGGCTTGGCGCGCCGCCTTTATGGCATCGCGCGCCGCCTGTTGGTGCGGGCGGGCGACGAACTCGATTCCTTGGTAGGGGGCGGACGAAGGCGGCGGAATCACGGTGAGCAGCGCGGGGTCCATGCGGACCGGCGATGATAGCGTGGCTCAGCCGCCCTGAAAAATAAACGCTCGCCCCGTGGCGCTGCCGTCAGCCGCCGTGGCGTGCCGGCCTCCTTGCGACCGAGCGCAGGTGGCCCGGATAGCGGCGCGACCGGAGCGGAAGTTCGGATGATCGCTCAGGTGGGCAGCGGAACGCGGCCGTGCCGCAAGATCGCGCGCATAGACTCCACCTTGTCCGCTTCTTGCGGCAGGCCGAACTCGCGCAGCTTGGCCGACGCCGCAGCGAAATAGGTGTGCGCGCGCTCCGCCTCGCCCTGGTAGGCGGCCAGGCTGCCATAGAGGACGTCCGTGCGGACAAGCTCCAGCGCGCATCCGCCGTCCTGCAGCTGCTGCGTGCTCACCGCAAGGTGCGCGCGGATGTCGGCTGCCGCGCCGCCTTGCGACAGCAGCGCCTGGGCCCAGATCCGCCGCGCCAGCCCGCCGGAGAAGAGCCCGTTTTGGGTCTGGGCGATCGCCACCGCCTCCTCGGCGCGCTGCGCGGCCTCCGCGAAATCGCCGCGCGCCAGCGCCAGCTCCGCCTGCACCATGGCCACCCAGTCCGGCGCGATTACTTTTTGGCCCAGCGCATCGCGGATCTTCAGACACTCCTGCATGGAGAGCTGGGCCTCGGCATGCTGACCGAGCTTCGCCTGCGCCCAGGCGGCCGTGTAATAAAGAAGGTACAGGTAAACGCGCGCCCCCGATTCGCGCGCCAGCCGCAGTCCCTCTTCCAGATGATCCATCGCGGCCTGATACTCCCCCCGCAGTACGAGGAGCGTGGCCAGGGGGCCGCGGGTGGGCGGAATCAGGATCGGAATCTTGAGCTCCTCCGCCCGCGCCGTCGAGCGCTGGCCAGCCGCCAGACCTTCGTCGCAGCGGCCCATCTCCGTAAGCGCGATGCCGTAGAAGACCTCGGCCAGCATGGATTCGACCAGGAGCGTCCGCCGGCCCACCGAAGCCCGCGCCGCGCACTCCAGCAGCGGCAGCGCCTCGTTCATGCGTCCGAGGAATATCTTGACGCGGCCAATCGCTCCGCGCGGCAGCGCCATCAGCTGCTCATCATCGATAGGCTGCGCCAGCACATGCTGGAAGTGCATCATCGCCTGCGCGGTCTGATTGGAAAGATAGTACGTGTACCCGAGCCAGTAGTGCAAAAGCGCGTGCTGCCGCTGCTGCTCCGGCGTGCGGTGCTCCGGACTGATTTTCTGCGCGCTCTCCGCCGCCCACTGCAGCAGCTTCAGGTTCTGCTCCGGCGTGTCGGTGCTGCGCGAGACGTTCATGAGGTTCAGGGTGATCTCGACCCGGCGCCGACGGTTCTCATTGGAGTCGGGAAGCGCATCGAGCGTCGCCAGCGCCGCCAGCCAGTGGCTGCCCGAGTCAGGGCGGTGCGTCAGGTACTGCGCCGCGACGCAGTGGCCGACGATTCGATCGATCTCCGTAAGCAGCCCGTAGGCCGCATCGCGCATGAGCGCGTGCCGGAATCCGAACTCTTTTTCATCCGCGATCTGGCTGTCGTCATGGCTGCGGATGATCTCCGCATCGATGAGCTCCAGCAGCGCCTGCTCCAGCTCCGGTGCAAAAGGACTGCATCCCAGAAGCCGCGCCACGCCGCCTTGCCAGAAGGTCTGACCGAAGATGCTGGCGCCGTTTAAGACCCGGCGCGCGGTGAAGGCCAGCCGGCTGATCCGGGCCTGCAGCATGGCCAGCACGGTCTCGGAAAAGCTGTCGCCCTTTCCCTCCGCGGTGGCGCGGATGAGCTCCTCCAGATACAGGGCGTTGCCGGCGGCTTGATCGATGATGCGCGCGACGACCGGCGCCGGAACGTCCTTGCCGAGCACATGCTGAATCAGCCGCTCGCAGGCGCGCTTGTTCAGGCCTTTGAGCGCCAGCTCCTGCAAGCCGTGTTCATGCCACAGGCGCGGAAACAGGGTATGCACTTCCGGACGCCCGAACGCGAGGAGACAAAACGGCAGGTTCTTGAGCTGCCGCAGCGCCGAGTCCATCAGCAACACCGTCAGCGTATCGCCCCAGTGCAGGTCATCGAGGACCAGCAGCACGGGCGCCACATCGCACTCCGCCCGCAGCCAATCGACAAAGGCGCGGCGAATCTGTTCATGCAGGATCTTTGGGTCCTGCCGCGCCGCCATCAGCAGCGGCGGCAGCTCCGCGGTCAGCGGCAGCCCGGCCAGCTCGCCGAGGAAGCCCAGGACCCGCGCGTGATCCGGCGCGGCCAGGTGGCGCGAGAGTCGCGACGCGAGGCGCGCCCGCTGCTCGGCCAGCGGTTCGCCGCCGCTCAGACCGCACAGCCGGCGCAGGCCCTGCGCCAGCATCGCATAGGGCACACTGGCGCTCATCATCTCGCCTTGCGCCACCAGAGTCATGAGCTCCCGGCGCGCGGGGCCGCTCGGGCCGATGCGGCGAAGGAACTCATGCCGCAGGCGCGACTTGCCGCTGCCCGGCGGCGCGGTGATGAGGATGGCCCGCGCTTCGGATTCGTCGATGCAGTTTTGCAGCTGGATGTCGATCGTGCCAAGCTCCAGCTCCCGTCCGCAGCAAGGCGTGGGCTTTCCCAAAAGCAGGCGGCTTGAGTCCGCCGACTCATCCTCTCCCAGGAGCTGCGTCGTTCCATTTTCGCTGCTCAGCCGGAATCGCCGCTCCATGAGCTGGGCGCTGAGCGTGTCCACCCACACCCCGGCCTGGTGATCGCTGCCGATAAATCCCTCCGGATGGGTGAGCAGGGTCAGCGCCCGGCTGACGACTTCACCGACCGGCTTCTGGCCTTTGACCATGCCGCGTCCCGTGGCCACCGCGACCGCGGCTTCCGGCCAGCGCTCCTTTATGAGAATGGCGGCCCGCCCGGCATGCACCGCTTGATCCGTGAGACTCCCGGCGGCATCGACGGTGACGACCAGCGCGCCGTTGATCAGAAACTCCACCCGGACGCCAAACGTCCCAAGTACGCTGAGAAGCGCCCGCCGCCGCTCCTGTTCATCGGTATCGCTGCCGCGCAGCGTCGCCGACGACGGATCGGCTACCGGATGCGGCTGGGCAACCACCACGCTGAAGAGCCGCTGATCCTCTCCAGAAAAGTGCAGGATCTGCGGCGCCGCGGTCTCCAGCGTCGAGAGCGGCGGCGGTTTGGTCGTCAGCAGCATCTCCGACAGTGCATGGCGCAGGGCCAGCGCGTCGGGCAGCCGCTGGGCGACGTCTTTGGCCAGCATCTTCTGCACAAGGGCGCTCAGCGCCGGCGGAATCCCCAGCCTTCGTTCCGCAAGAGGCGGCGGCTCCTCAAACAGGATGCGCACCAGCACCGCCGCGAAGTGATCGCCGGAAAAAGGCGCATTTCCGGTCAGGCATTCATAAAGCACGCAGCCGAGCGCGAAGATATCGGCCGCCGGACTAAGCTCGCGTACGCCGCGCGCCTGCTCCGGCGCCATGTACCCCGGCGTACCGATCACGCTCCCGGTGCGAGTCAGTCCGTGCTGCGGGAGGATGCGCCGGGCAATGCCGAAATCGAGAATCTTGACCTGCTCGATCTGCCCCGCGGCCAGAAACAGATTATGGGGCTTTAGGTCCCTGTGGATGATGTCATGCGCATGGGCGACGGCAAGCCCATCGGCGATGCGGGTGAGCAGGATCTCGCACTCCGGGAGCGAGAGCGGGCCTTTTTGCAGGCGCGTCGCCAGATCTTCGCCCTCCAGCCACTCCATGGCCAGGTAGTGCTGTTCTTCCGCTCTTCCGTGCGCGACATAGGAGACGATGTTCGGGTGCCGCAGCTCAGCCAAGAGCTGCGCCTCTTGGGTGAAGCGGCTCGACTCCTGCGCCGCGTCCTGGCTGCCGTGGAGCAGCTTGAGGGCGACCCAGGTGCGGGATTCCTTATCGTAGGCGCGGTAGACAGCTCCCATCCCCCCGCTTCCGGCTTGGCGGTCGATCTCGAATCGGCTGGCGAAGGTCGCGCCAGGTTGCAAGGCAGTCATCGATGGAGCTCCACGCGGTATGTGCGGAGTGTGCGCACAATTCCATGATTATATGCGACCGGCGACGCGCAGCATGAACAAACGAGAATTTTGCCCGATCCGCCGGCATTCGCTGCCGCTGCCGCGGGAACTTTCTCCGTACGAAAGCGCGAGCTTTGCTTGAATCGATCCGCATAAAAACCCCAGCAAGTCGAGCCCTTGGTGCGTTCGCGGATCGATTAAACAGCCACCCCGCGCCGGAGCGCTCATTATCCGCCACTACGGCCGTCTGGTAGTCCTCCAGCGGTGAATCGATCGCAAGAAGGGCTCCGGGGTGGATTGCGGATCGATTGCTTGGCAGGGATCTGACGCAGCGACCTTAGCTTATGAGCCTGAGCGACGACGCCGGCGGGCCCGCGACAGCGAGGCCCGTAGTAGGCGGTGCGGCGCCGCAATAAGCATGAGCTGATCGCCTGACGTTGGGGGATGAACAACCAGGCAGGCGAGCCCGGCACGCTGATTGCGATGGAGTGTCTCCGCGATGCCTGCCGATGCTCTGGAATCTCTTTTTCGCCGACGCCAGCCCAGACGATGGCCGAATCCGGCCAAGTGGGCCGGACGGAAGCGTCCAGATGGAGTTCCTGAGACAGGTAGGCCCGGCTCGAATCTTACAGACTAGGAGTCCATCTAATGTACGGAACCACTCGACCCTTGCGCGGAAAAAAGCTTCTCGTTGGCGCGGTTGGCATCGGCACCCTGACGTTTGCTGCTTGCGCGCTATTTCCGGGCTGCAACCTCGGCCCGCCGCCTCCCTGCCCTGGCACTGGAACTTACAGCTGCTACGACGCACCCGACCTGAAGACGCCTGGCTCTGCGGCGGACGCCAGCCCGGACGCAGCGCCCGGCGATGGCAGTGTTGACGCCATGGCGAAGGGAGATTAGCCGGCCATGGACGCACAACTATCTATGTCTGTCCCTGAACAGCCCGAGCCGATCGAGCTGTTCGAGCTGGAGCTTCTGGGCGGTCCGGTCGAGAGAAGATACCGGCGCGCCCGGCCGGAGGTGGCGGACCTCCCCTGGGGAACCTTGGACGCTCGCGACTACGACCCGGCTGTGGTGACGGCGGCGCGTCAGGCCTGGACCAGCGCCGCCTTCCAAGAGTACCGCACGGCCGCCGCGTGCTCCGCGACCCTGCGCGCTCTGGTCGAGGCGCGGGCGCCGCTCGATCTGATTGCCGGGTTCGCGCGCTTTCCGCTCGACGAGGTAGTCCATGTCGAGCTATGCGCGCGCCTGGCCATGGAGCTTGGCGGCGGCACGGATTTGCGCCATTCGCCCTCGGCGATGTGCGCCGATGCCGATGCGTCGCTGCCCCCGCTGCATCGCGCCTGCGAGCTCGTCGTCCGCAACTTTTGTGTCGGAGAGTCGCTGTCCATTCCGCTGCTGCACGGTATCTGGGTGCGGACCACCCACCCGCTGCCGCGCGCGGTGATGGGCCGTATCGTCCGCGATGAGGCGGCGCACGGCGTCGCCGGCTGGACCTTCCTCGACTGGGTCCTGCCGCTTTTGTCGAGTGAAGGAATGAGGCTCGTCCAACAGACGGCGACCGCCGCGATTGCCGAGATCCGCCGCTTGTGGGCAGATCTCCGGCAGCGCCCCGCAACGCCGAAGAGCGACGACCATTCCCTCGGCTGGATGGGCACCGAGGAGTATCTGGACCTCGCGGCTCGCTCGATGCAGCGGCGCGTGCTCGCTCCCTTTGCCGACCGCGGCATTCGCCTAGGAGAGGCCAAGAGCTAGCTCCCAGCGGCAAGGGGGTGACCGATTCATCCCGCGCTCCCTCCGCTGCGAGCACGGCCGGCCCCTGCCAGAGGTGCTGCGTGCCGAGCTGCCGCGCTCCCCGGTGCCGGTCAACGATGTCCGCGGAGCGCTGCTGCGCCCAGACCTCGCATCCGAGTCTACTTTCCCAGAGACGCGATACGGATGCCGATTTGCTGCCGTCCCGGCGCTCTGCTACCGTGCCGGTCATGCACATCGCCATCATCGGACTCGGGGCTATCGGCAGCACCTTCGCCTTTCAGCTCGCCCGGGCAGGGCACGACGTGGTGGTGATCGCGCGCGGGCAGCGGCTGGAACAGCTGCAGCGGGATAAGGCCATCGTGATGAGCGATGGAGCCCGCGCTGCGGTGCGAGTGAGCGCCGCCCTTGATCCCAGCGTCTCTTTTGATCTGGTCCTTTTGACCGTGCTGGCGCATCAGGTGGACGCCGTGCTGCCGACCCTTACCACCAGCGCAGCGCGGACCGTGATGTTCATGTTCAACACCTTCGCGCCGCTGGCCCCGCTCCGTGACGCCGTAGAGGCGGCCCGGTTCGCCTTCGGCTTCCCGAGCGTACTGGGCACCCTTGAAGAGGGCAGGCTGAACGCGCAGATTCAGCGCCGCGGGATGCTGACCACGGTCACGGACGACACCTGGCGCCGCGTCTTCTCCGATGCAGGCATTCCCTCCGTCGTACACAGCGATATGGAGAGCTGGCTGCGCACGCACGCGGCCCTCGTCGTGCCCTTCATGGTCGCCACGGTCCTTTCCTACCGGCGCCGCGCGGGCTTGAGCTGGGCCGAGGCCGCACAGCTTTCGCGGGCCCTGGACGAGGGGGTCGCGCTGGTGCGGCGGCTGGGGAACACCATCACTCCCTCCTTTGCCGTGGTCCTGAGCCGGCTGCCGTCCTTTGTGGTCGCGGCCATCATGTGGTCCGCAACCCGCGTCCCGGCGCTACGCCGCCTGGGAGCGCTGGGCGCGCGGGAGCCGCTCGCCTTGATCGACGTGATGGAGGCGATGGCGCCGGGACAGATCCCTACGCTCCGCGCGCTCCGCCCCGCACCCTGAGCTCTCCCGCGCCGCGCGCTCCGCCGCGCACCTCCGCGCGCCTGTGAACAGCCGCCGCGCCGCGCCGCTTATCGCGCCGCTTATCGCGCCGCTTATCGCGCCGCTTGTCGGTTTGCTCCCGCGGGCGGTAGCGATGACGAGCGATCCAGACTCAGGCTCGATCGTGGAGCTGCAATGGACATCTTGCCGCGCCATGCAGCGGTTCACCCCTCCAGCTCATCGCGCGAGTCAGTCCCAGATCGACCACTCCGTAGACGCCGTTGCGCGCGCTCTCCGCCGCCCTCAGCAGACTGACGCGTGCTGGTTGGCGCGATAGGCCGGCGCTTGACTTCGGAATGGGCAAGCCACACGCTCGATACCGAACCGACAGGTACTCGCAAGGAGTCAGAACCCATGATCGAAGCCCCGAAACTCGTGCTGGTTGCTGGAGCGGCAGGTGGCACCGGACTCGAAATTGCGCGCATTCTCAAACAGCACAAGATCTCCGCGCGTCTTTTGAGTAGCCGGGCGGAGGCGAAGGCAGAGCTGACGCCTCTTGGGGAGTACATGCAGGGCGATTTGATGAAGCCAGCCGAGGCGGCGCGCGCCGTGCGGGAGGTCGATGCGGTCGTGTGCGCGGTGGGCTCGCGCCCAAATCCCGTCAAGATGCTCCTGGGCGGTGAGATGGTCGATGACGTGGGGACCATCCACTTGATCGATGCGGCGAAGCAGGCCGGGGTGCGGCGCTTCATTCTGGTGACCTCCATCGGGGCGGGCGAGACCGCGGACGACATTCCGGGGCCGCTGAAGCTGATGCTGGGGAAGGTGCTGGCGGCTAAGGAGCGCGCGGAGTCTCGGCTCCAAGGCTCGGGGCTCGATTACACGATCCTGCGACCGGGGGGGCTCACTAATGAAGCCGCCACGGGTCAGGTGCTGGGCGCGACGCGCGGTCTGGGGGGAAGCATTCCGCGCGCCGATGTGGCCAACGTGGCGGTCGCTGCGCTGTTTCAGCCGCACGCCCGTGGCAAGACCCTCTCGCTGGTCAGCGAGGCTGGGGTCCGGCATCGGCCTCCCGACGCCATCCGCCTGGACTGGCAGATTCCTCACGCTTGAGCCCTCCCCGCTGAGCCACTGACAGGACTGAAAAACCACCCGCGAGTTTGCGCCAGTACCCGGATGGTCGATCCCGCGCACCGCCGCCGTTGTGTCCACCGCGATGAGCAAAAGGAACGACGTGCCGATTCCTGCACGATCGCGGGACACTCGCGGATCAGATCCTCATGCATCCCCAAAACGCAGGCGATGAAGTTCGGCCAGACGTCGCTGCGTACGAACAGCGCCGGCCCGTGGAGTCCGCTGAAAGCAGAAGTCAGCACCGCTGTCGCTCCGTCCGTGAAAAAACGCTCGTATGCTGGCGCGGCGCGGGACTCGCGGAGCGCGGCGCGGGTGCTGCCGGTCAGCTTCGGGACAGCATGGCAGCCGTTTAGTGGCTTGCGCTGTACGTTAGTCCTAAGTGCGCAAGAATTTCCATTGCACCAAATTTTTGCGAAAAAAATTCGGGATTTTCAATTGATGAGTTTGCGCCTCTTGACCATTAGCGTGAGTTATTGATGCATTTTAGCTGTAGAGCTTAATCACGCATGAGATCGCTATTTCATATCGGTTTGTAGTGTGCGGAGACGACTCCGCAGGCAGCGTCAACAAGGAAACCCAACGACCTCACGTTGCCACGGTAACCTCAGCCTTCAGACGAAGAAAAGCTATCTTTTGGCCGCTTTGACGAGCGGATTGCAGTAAAGCTAAGTTCGTTAAATAGCTAAATATGAGCTCGCTAAGAAAATCGAACGGACTCATCTGATTTGCCCATATTCTTCGAAATAATTTCCCCATTGGCCTAAACCCTGCAAGGGAGTCCTTCGCGACTGGTTATTCACGCAAAGGACGAAAACGGCTGTTGGCTTCGCTTTGGGCAATAGGCCGCTGTGTAGCTCCACTTTCCGCGTAGCGCAGTGCTGCGCGATCAACCCGCTCTTTAGGTGCCGGCGATGCCGGTACGTACAGAGCAAAGTCCGGCCCTTCGTCGTGAAGGGCGCGGCTTTCACTGGAGACGAGGAACTAGAAAAATGAAGACTTCGCATCTTACGTTGGAACAGAGGCTGGCGCGATATGGACTGACGGTC
>CALFML010000285.1 GCA_937879845.1 uncultured Myxococcales bacterium | reverse complement strand
TGCCGCCGCCGCGGGTGGAGCCGATCGCCTCGCTGCGCGGCGGCCGCATCAGCCACCTGGGCGATCGTGAGGCGGCCTATCTCCAGTATGAGCAGCGCGGGCAGCGGATCTCCGTTTTCGTGTTCGATCCGAGCGGCCTGCATCTTCAGGCGCCGCGCCGCGCCGTGCTCCGCAACCGCGAGGTCCATATCCAGGGCTCGCGCGGCTACCACGTCGCCGTGTTCCAAGACCGCGATCTCGGCTACGCCATCACTGGCAGCGTCGATGAGCCCGAGTTCATCCAGTTCGTCTCGGCGATCATGGGCGGCCCGCCCTAATAGGCGCTTTTAACGGACGGCAGCTGCGAAACTTTTCGCGGCGGGGGCTTGGCAGTAAGATCACCCGTGGTGCCGGGGACACGACACGCTTTGGGGGCGCGGTGCGAGCGGCGGCGGCTCGCCGGGTCGCTGACGATCGGGGCTGCGCTGTGGCTTGGCGCTCCGTTTTTCCCGGCGCAGGTGCCGCAGGCGTGGGCCGCGAAGGCCGCCAGGGAGCCCGCGGCGAAGAAAAAAGAGCGCCTCTCGCCGGCGCTGCAGCACCTGCGGCAAGCGGTTGCGGCGTTTCGCAGCGGCGACTACGCGCTCGTCCGCAGCGAGCTTATTCCGCTGGCCAGCCGCGGCGACCTGCGCGCGCTCAAAGCGCCGGACTACGCCCTTTATCTCCTGGGCGAGAGCGAGGCCCTGCTCGGCGATGAGCAGCAGGATCGCCGGCTGTGGCAGAGCGCCGCACAGCACCTGCGCCTGGTCGCGGCGATGGCCGACTCGCCTCTGGCGATGCCGGCGCGGGCGCGCGTCGCTGATTGCCTTCGCCAGCTCGGCAAGCCCACCGCCAAAGAGGCCGAAGCCACCTATCGCGAGGCGCTGGCCAGCGCCAAGCCGAACATCGACGCGGCCACCGTCCGCTTCCGCCTCGCCGAGCTCGCCGAGCAAGCCGGCAAGAGCAGCGAAGCGCGGGCCGCCCTGCGCAAGCTCTACATCGAGCACCCGCTGCACCCGCTCGCCGATACCGCCCTTACCCGGCTCCACGAGCTTGATTCCAGCACCACCCTTTTAGCCAGCGAACACATAAGCCGCGCCAAGAACCTCATCCAGAGCCGCCGCTGGCCCGAGGCGATCGCCGAGCTCGCCGCCCTGCCGCCCGACCTCGCGCCGGCGATCCGCGACGAGATCGAATACTGGACCGCCACCAGCTTCTACCGCATGCGCCGCAACTACAGCGGCGCCGCGCAAAAGCTCCTTGAGGTCGCCAAGCGCATGCACGGCGAGACCCAGGCCGAGGCGATGTTCCACGGCGCGCGCGCCCTGTCCCGCGCCGACAAGGACGATGAGGCGATCAAGGGCTACATGGCGGTGGTCGAGGCCCACCCCAAGTCGCGCTTCGCCCCCGAGGCCTCCTTCCTCTCCGGCTGGCTCGAGTACAACCGCAGCCGCTACACCGAGGCGATCGCCAACCTGCAGGAGACCCTGCGCCGCTTCAGCGGCCCGTTCGCCGAAGAGGCGCGCTGGTACATCGGCCTGTCGCGCTACCTGCTGGCCGACTACCCGGCGGCGCTGCCGGAGTTTGAGTCCTTGAGCAAGCTCCGCGGCCCGGCCGCGGGCAAGGGCAGCTATTGGGCGGGCGTGACCCTGCATAAGCTCGGCCGCAAGCCCGAAGCCATCGAGCGCTGGCAGCGGCTCGTCGATAGCCAGCCGCTGGGCTACTACGGGATGATGGCGCGCGTGCGGCTGCGCGACGAAGGCGTCAAGGTGACGCTGTTCGCCGATGCGGCGCGGCGCTCGGCGGAGGGGCTGTGGACCTGGCCGACGCCGACGGAGCTCGCCCGGAGCCCGCTTTTGCAAGAGCCGGCGCTGCAGCGGGTTACGGAGATGCTGCTGGTCGGCCTGAACGCCGAAGCGAGCACGGAGCTGCGCCGCAGCGAGCAGTCCCTCATCCAGCGTCACAGCGCGGCGCAGGCGCTGCCGGTGCTCTTTGACCTGTACACCCGCGCCCAGAGCTTCCAGCGGCCGCACCTTTTGGCCGAAGTCCACGGCGCCGGCGCCCTGCGTCGCGACCCGCAAAAAGTTCCCGCGGCGCGACCGCTGTGGGAGGCGACCTATCCCCTGGCCTACCGCGGCTTCATCGAAAAGTACGGTCCGAGCGGCGAAAACCCGCCGCGCTACCTCTATTCGATCATGCAAAAAGAGTCGGCGTATAACCCGCACGACGTGTCCTATGCCGACGCGATCGGGCTCCTCCAGATGATTCCGCCGACCAGCCGCCGCGTCGCCGCGCACCTGGATCGGCCTTACACCGACGACGTGCTCTACGATCCCGAGGGCAACATCCAGTTTGGCGCCTGGTATATCGGCCACCTGCTCAAAAAGTTCAAAGGCCAGGTGGCGCTCGGCGCCGGCAGCTTCAACGCCGGACCCAAGGCCATGATCCGCTGGCTGATGCGCAACGGCGATCGGCCTCTCGATGAGTTCATCGAGCTGTGCCCCTACACCCAGACCCGCGAGTACATGAAAAAGCTCCTCGACATCTACGCCCACTATGTCTACCTGTGGGACGGTGAGGAGTATCTGCCCAGCCTGCAGGTCGATAAGAGCTACCTCACCGGCGACGGCATCGATTACTGACGCGGGGCGGCGCGCAGGCGCTGTTTTTTTAACTGAGTGATTGGAAACGGAAGCGGGGGCGCCTGGCTCCGGATGGAGAAGGCGCTGCGCAGGATGCGGGGTTTTCGTGCGCCGGCAGCCCCTGGGCGAAAAGCCCTGGCGGGTCTTGCCGGCGATCAGCGCTAACTACAGGTCCTTGTCGCCGTCCGGGAGCGCCTTGACGCGGCTCTTGGGGGCGGCGCCGGTCGCTCCGTCGTCCACTTCGACGAACAGCCCGTAGAGCATGCCGATGATCGGCGCCAGGGTCGCCCCCGAGCGCAGCGAGGTCGTCTCCGCCAACATCGGCAGCGGCAGGTTCATCCCCGGCGCGAACCGATGCCCGAGCGCATAAAGCCCCGCGCCGATTCCGAAGCCGAACAGCACCTTGAGGATCGGCGTCCAGATGGTCTCGGCGTGCCACGGCGCCCGTCCGCACAAAAGCCCGACCACGGCACCGACGATGCCGCAGCACAGGTAAACCAGCACATTGGCCGGGTTCCCAAGCTTGAGCAGGCAATAGCCAATTCCGCCACCGATCAGCGCTCCCTTAATCAGGCCTAGCAGCGCACGACCCATTTGACCGACCTCCTGGTTGCGCGAGTTCATCAACCAGTTCTTAGTATACTGCAATACCTCTCGACGGCTACTACCGAGCCGCTGGCCGTGCCGCCGCGGGTGTCGTCGCTCAGCCGCGCCGCTGGCCGCCGCCGACTACGTGCGGAGACTCGCCGAGCGCCGCCTTGGCCGCTTCCATTACGGCCTCGCCCAAGGTCGGGTGCGGGTGAATGGTCAGGGCGAGATCCGGCAGGAAGCTGCCCATCTCCAGCGCCAAGGCGCCTTCGCTTATCAGATCGGTGGCGGATGGACCGACGATGTGCAGGCCCAGCACCTCGTGCGTCTCGGCGTCGGCGACCACTTTGACAAAGCCGTCGGTC
Source organism: uncultured Myxococcales bacterium (assembly GCA_937879845.1). GTDB lineage: Bacteria > Myxococcota_A > Polyangia > Palsa-1104 > JAEUJZ01 > CALFML01. The sequence goes on along the minus strand of CALFML010000285.1, from coordinate 2,444 downwards.
TCCAGCGCCGCCATGGCGCGGCCGAGCGGCGCGAAGTTGTACTTGCCGGTGACCACCTTGCGGCCCTGCTGCTGCGCCTGCGCTTCAGTGAGGCCGACGCTGCCGATCTCCGGATCGGTGAAGATGACGGCGGGGATCGCCACCGCGTCCATCTCCGACTTGTGGCCGGCGATGACCTCGGCCGCGACCTCCCCCTCGCGCGAGGCTTTGTGGGCCAGCATCGGCTGACCGCACACGTCGCCGATGGCGAAGATGTTCTTCACGCTCGTGCGCTGCTGCTTATCGACGGTGATGAAGCCGCGGGTGTCGACTTTGACCCCGACCTGCTCCAGGCCCAGGTTCTCGCAGTTGGGGCGCCGCCCGACCGTGACCAGGATGTGATCGCAGTCGATCGGCAGCTCCGCCGGCGCCGCGCCCTGGCCCTCGGTGCGTGGGGCGGCGAACAGCTGCATGCCGCCGCTTTTATTTTCCTCCCAGCGCAGCGCCTTGTGCATAAGGTGCACCTTGGCGCCGAGCTTCTTGAGCTTGCGCGCCACCACCGCGACGAGCTCCGGATCGTTGCCCGGCAGCAGCTGATCGGTAAACTCCACCACCGTCAGCTCCGACCCGAGCTTGGCCCACATGATGCCGAGCTCCAGCCCGATGTAGCCGCCGCCGATGACCGCCAGGCGCCTGGGCACCTCCGGGATCGACAGCGCCCCGGTCGAGTCATGGATGCGCTTGTTGTCGATGACAAACCCCGGCACGGCGATCGGCCGCGAGCCGGTGGCGACGATGATGTGGTCGGCCTCTACGGTGTAGGTTCCCTGATCGCTCTGCACCTCGATGATCCGCGCCGAGCGCAGCCGCGCCGTCCCCTGGACGAACTTGCCGCCCGCGCTCTTGATCAGCTGGCGCACCCCGGAGGTGAGCTTATCGACGATGCCGCCCTTCCAAGCGAGCATCTTGGCGACGTCGAGCCGCGGCTCGGCGACCATGATGCCCATCGCGTCGGCGTGGCGGATCTTGTCAAACTGCTTCGCCGCGCTGATGAGGGCCTTGGACGGGATGCAGCCGACGTTGAGGCACACGCCTCCGGCCGATTCCTTTTCGATGCACACGACCTGCTTGCCAAGCTGTCCGGCGCGAATCGCGGCGACGTAGCCTCCGGGCCCAGAGCCAATGACTGCGACCTCGGTGCGAATGTTGTCCATGTGTCTGTCTGTCCTTAGTCTTGAATCTTGCGTTTCCGCTGAGCTGGCCCGCGTCCGCCGGTGCGTCGTTTAGCCGACTGCGGCGCTTATGTCCGGAGCGCAGCTTCGGTTAGTGGCCATGACCGGACGGCCGCGGGACCGCCGTAAGCTCGGCCAGCTGCTCTTGCAGCGCGCTCGGTACGCGGGCAAATACGTCTTGGACCAGCGTCGCCAGCTGCGGCGGCGGCGCCGACTCTTCGGCCGCCACCGCGCTGCGCACCTGGGCTTCGATCTCTTCTAGCAGCGCCGCGTCCGCAGCTTCGCTGAGCAGGCCGCGGTCGAGCAGCACCTTGCGGTAGCGCACAAGGGGATCGCGCTCGGTGCGCCAGCGCTGCGTCACCGACTCATCGCGATAGCGCGACGGATCATCCGATGAGGAATGGGCGCTCACCCGGTAGGTCAACGCCTCCAGCAGGATCGGACCGTGGCCACCGCGGGCGTAGGCGACGGCATCGCGCATGCCGCTGTAGCACGCCAGGACATCGTTGCCGTCCACCCGTAGCGCCGGCATGCCGTAAGCCAGCGCCTTGCAGGCCATCGCCGCCGCCGCGGTCTGCCCGCTCACCGGCGTCGAGATCGCCCACTGATTGTTCTGGCACACAAACACCACGGGAACCTTCCAAACCCCGGCGAAGTTGAGCGCCACATGGAAGTCCCCTTCGGAGGTCGCTCCGTCGCCCAGATACCCAACGACGACAATATTATCACCGCGCAGCTTGGCCGCCAGACCCAGGCCCGTGGCATGCGGCAGCTGGGTGGCGATGCACGAAGACATCGTCACATAGCGGCTCACCCGCGTGCCGGGATGGCAGGGCATCTGGCGGCCCTTGCTGACGTCGTTGCCGTTGCCGAACAGCTGCGCCACGTAGGAGCGCAGCGGCAGGCCGCGGTAGATCGCCGCGCCGGCCTCCCGCAAGGCCGGCACGATGTAGTCGTTGTCCGCAAGAGCCGCCGCGGTGCCGATGACCGCCGCCTCCTGGCCGCGCGCCTCGCCGTAAAAGCCGATGCGGCCCTGGCGCTGCATGGTGAGCAGACGCTCGTCCATGATGCGGACCAGCTGCATGCCGCGGTACAGGCGCAAGAGCAGCTCGGGCGGCGCCGCGAGCTCGGCCAGGCGCCGCTCATCGACCTGGCCGTCGGGGGTAATGAGCTGCCGCGGGCGCAGCTCGGCTTCTCCGGGGGCGGTGACCGTGGCGCTTGCCAGGCCCGACA
>CALFML010000284.1 GCA_937879845.1 uncultured Myxococcales bacterium | reverse complement strand
TCGCCGGTGGTGGCGTTGAAGCCAAAGCCCATCATGTCGGTCACGTACAGGCCGTGCTCGACGCCGCGCAGGATGTCGGCGGGGTCCTGGGCGCCGGGCTTTAGGATGAAGTTGCTGGTCGTGACGTAGGGCGAGCCGCCGACGCCGCGCCCGGCGCAGCCGTTGCTCTTGCAGCCGAGCTGGCGCGCCGAGTAGGTGTCGAAAAGATAGGTCTTGAGCACGCCGTCCTCGACGACCACGTTGCGGCGCACCGGCAGGCCGTCGCCGTCGAAAGGCCGCGATCCGGGGGCGCGCGGCAACAGCGGATCATCGACGATGGTGACAAGCGACGAGGCGACCTGCGAGTCGAGGCGCCCGACGAGATAGCTGCTCTTGCGATAGATCGCCCCGGCGGAGACCACGCCGGCGACCGAGCGCAGCAGGGCCCGCGCCGCGTCGGGATCGAAGATCACCGTGCGCTCTCCGGTCTTTAACTTCTGCGCGCCGAGCTTGCGCAGCGCCCGCCGCGCCGCCTCGCGCCCGACCGCCGCCGGGTCGAGCAGGCTGGCGAAGAAGCTGCCGGCGGTCCAGTAGCTGGCGTTGCGCTTCTTGCCGCCCTCGTCTTCGCACAGCGCTTCCACGGCCAGCGAGTGTCCGGTGCCGCGCGAGGCGCCGGCGAACGCCAGCCCTTGCCGGTCGGCGCAGGCAAACGCCATGTACCCGGCGCTGCGATCGCAGGTCGCGCCGTCGCCGTGCGTGATCTTCGGTGAGAACCCGAGCGCCGCCGCCTCCGCCTGACGGGCCAGGTCGATCAGGAACTCGGCGCGGAGCGGCTCCGCCCGGTCGTCCCACATGTCGAGCTCGGGCAGCGGCACGCCGGCGGGGTGGAGGTCGGCGCGGTCGGGCAGCTCGTGAAAGGGGCTGGGCTCGCTCAGCTGCGACAGCTCGACGGCGTCGTGGGCGAGCTGGCGCAGCGCCGCCTCGCCGAAATCCGAAGTGAAGGTCACCGCGGCGCGGTGGTCGGCGAACACGCGCAGCCCGAGCCCGCGGCTCTGCGCCTCGTGCACGAGCTCGGGCTCGCCCTTTCTGACCTTGACCGATAGCTCGCTGCCGCAGCCCAGGATCACCTCGGCGGCGTCGGCCCCGGCGTCGATGGCCATGGCCGCGACCCGCTCGGCCAGAGCGCGCAGCTCGCTGCGCTCGTCTTTTTGCGACGGGGTGGGGAGAGAAGAGCTCATGCGCTATGCCTTGGTTCCGCCGACGGTGATCGCGGCGATCTTGACGGTGGGAGTGCCGATGCCGACCGGGACCGACTGGCCGTCTTTGCCGCACGTCCAGATGCCATCGGACAGCGCGAAATCGCGGCCGAGCATGGAGACCCGGTTTAACACCTCGGGCCCGTTGCCGATGAGCTGCACGTCTTTAAGAGGCGTGGTCAGCTTGCCGTCCTCGATGAGGTAGCTCTCGGTGAGAGCGAAGACGAAGTCGCCGTTGCTGATGTTGACCTGGCCGCCGGAGAAGCGGACGGCGAAGACGCCGCGCTTGACCGAGCGCAGGATCTCCTCCGGCTCATGCGGTCCGGCGAGCAGATAGGTGTTGGTCATGCGCGGCATCGGGTTGTGGCGGAACGACTGCCGCCGCCCGTTGCCGGTGGGGGCCGTCGCAAGGAGCCGCGCCGACAGGTGGTCCTGCATGTAGGCCCGCAGCACGCCGTTTTCGATGAGCACGTTGTAGCTGCCCGGCTGGCCTTCGTCATCGACGTTGATCGATCCGCGGCTGTGGCTGATCGTGCCGTCGTCCACCACCGTGCACAGCGGCGACGCCACCGGCTGCCCCAGGCGCCCCGAATAGTTGGAGGTCTGCTTGCGGTTAAAGTCCGCCTCCAGGCCGTGGCCCACCGCTTCATGCAGGAGGATGCCGGAGTCGCCCGGCGCCAGGACCACCGGCAGCTCGCCGGCCGGCGCCTCGACCGCATCCAGGTTGAGCAGAGCGATCCGCGCCGCCTCCCGCGCGTGCTCCTCCGGCGGATGCTGCAGGAAGTAATCCATGCCGTAGCGCCCGCCGCCGCCGGACGAGCCGCTGCGCAAAAGCGGCGCGCGCTCGGCGACGACGTTGACGCCGAAGCGCAGCAGCGGCTGCTCATCGTGGTAGCGCAGCCCGTCGGCGGTAAACAGCAGGATCTCGCGATGCTCTTCGGAGAAGTTGCAGGAGACTTTTACCACCCGCGCATCGACCGCCCGCGCCGCGCGATCGGCGCGCCGCAACAGCTCCAGCTTGGCCTGCGGCGGGGTATCCAGGCTGATGCGCGCCACCGGATAAAACGCCGGGTGGCTGCGGGCGCTGATGCGCACTGGGCCGGGGGCGCGCTCGCCCTGGGCGATCTGCGCCGCGGTGCGCGCCGCCTCCGCCAGGGCCGCTTCGTCGAGGCCCTCGCAGTAGGCGTAGCCGGTCGCCTCACCTTTTAAGACCCGCACCCCCATGCCGAGCGCGATGCCGCGGCCGACGGTCTTGACGCGCTCGTCTTCGTAGACGTAGCTGGCGTTTTCGGCGTGCTCGAAGTAAAGGTCGGCGTAGTCGCCGCCGCGGCTGAGCGCCAGCTCCAGCAGCCGCCGCGCCAGCCCCTCGTCGATACCGGCGAAAGCCGAGGGCCTGGGCGCTGCAGCTCCCGCTTCCGATTGGGTCACAGTCATGTAGGCTAGTGTTACGCGGCGCGTCGTCGTGAAGCAAGGCTTGGCGGCACGCTGCCGGGGCTAAGGCGGCACAAACGGAAGAGCGCGGCGGCAAAGCCATGCCCCGCGGCCGCCCGGGTTTGGCGCGGCTTAGATGCCGCGCTGCGCCATCGCCCGCGCCACCCGCTCGATGGCGACGACGAAAGCGGCGGTGCGCAGATCGACGCGGTGAACCGCGGCGGCCTTGGTCAGGTGGGCAAACGAGGCGCGCATGATCCGCTCCAGCTCCAGCCGCACGCGGGTTTCGTCCCAGGCGAACTGCTGGATGTTCTGCACCCACTCGAAGTAGCTGACGGTCACGCCGCCGGCGTTGGCGTAGATGTCGGGCAGGATGGTGATGTTGCGCTGCTTGAGGATCTCGTCAGCCTCGGGCGTGGTCGGGCCGTTTGCGCCTTCGACGACGATGCGGCACTTCAGGGCGCTGGCGTTGTCCCGGGTGATGACCCCGCCGAGCGCCGCCGGCACGAGCACGTCGCACGGCTGCACGAGCAGCTCCGCGCTCGAGATCGACGGTCCGCCGGTCCAGCCGGCGAGCACCCGCTTCTCTTTGACATGCGCCAGCGCGGCCGAGACATTCAGACCGGAGAGGACAAAAAAGCCTCCCGCGGCTGAGTCAGCGACGCCACTTTTCCCGATAAGCGGCGGGCAATCGTTCCGCGGCGCATCGCCGCCGATCCCGCGTTCCTTCTGTAAAGTGCTCTAAATTTTGCGGGCGAGTCCGCACCAGATCGGTGCGCGCCAAAAAAGCTGCGGGGCCGACCAAAAGCTGCCGATGCGCAGAGTCCGGGATGGGCGAACAGCGGGCGGGGCGCGACCCAGAGATGGTGCGCGCCAGCGGTTCGCCGCGGCGCCTGCGCCGGAGGGGCGGCGCAAAAACGGCGCGGCCGGATCACGCGGCAGGCTTTGTCACCGAGCAGCTCGCAAAGACCTGCGCGCGGCCGGCGCCGGAAGCTTCTGCGAACCCGCAATCCCCGGCAGGTGGGGTGAGGCCGCGCGGTGATGGACAGGAACTTGCATACCGCAGTGAGGAGCTAGCCCCGCTTCCGACCCGGCTGCGTTAGCGGCTGGCCCCGGTTACCGACCGCACCCGGCAGCGGCCGGCCGGATGCCCCTGCGCCTGGCGTTCAAATCCCGAACTTCTACGTCATCTTACTGGATTCTTTTCTTCATTTTTCCAGCGCCGAATCGCCGCCGAAAGCTTGCGCATGAGGATTTTTCGACGGTGAATCGCTTTTTTTAGCGCAGGCGGGCGGGCGGCTCGGGCGTTTGGCACAGGACGTGTTCTATAGGCCGGCAACGAAACGCAACGCTTACTAACGAACCCTTCGGAGCTCGCAAGATTATGAAGACTTTCCGCCACATCGCCGCCGCCCTCCTCTTCTGCTCGCTCGCCATCCCCGCGGTTGCCACGGCCAAGCACCACCGCAACACGCCGGTCACCGCCCGGACCGCGGCCGATGACAACCACCGCCTGCAGCTCATCGAGCAGAGCCTGATCGACGAAGGGTACAAGCTGGCCGATGTCAGCGAGGAGCAGGTCAAGTACTTCGCTCCGCAGATCGCGCCGTACAACTGGGGCCACATCACCTACACCTACACCCGCATCACCCCGGGCCACTTCAACTTCGTCGAGCGCGTCGAAGTCACCACCGACATCACCACCACCGCCGACGGCTTCTCCTTCCCCAACATCACCATCCACGAAGTTCTCTCCCAGTAAGCGGCCCGCGGCCTGCGGCTGCGGCACCATCCCCTCCCAAGTCGTTTCGTTCCGCTAAAATTCCTGCCTGACTTTTCTTTGCGCCACAGCCTCGCGCGGCTGCGCGCCGTGCTGATCCGGACATTCAGACCGGCATTGTCATAATAGGATGCCGTGTGATCGCCGATGCCGACCACGCGGCCGCCGCGCTCGTTGAGAATGCGGGCGGTGTGGCTGCCGACGTTGCCGAAGCCCTGGACGATGTAGCGCGCGTCGCTTATCTCCTGACCGTAGGTGCGTAAGAGCTCCTCGCAGGCGATGACGACGCCGCGGCCGGTGGCCTCGTCGCGGCCCACCGAGCCGAACAGGTCGACGGGCTTGCCGGTGACGACGCCGGGATGGAAGCCGTGGAACTTGCTGTACTCGTCCATGATCCA
>CALFML010000283.1 GCA_937879845.1 uncultured Myxococcales bacterium | reverse complement strand
AACCCCTGGCCTCTAGAGTGCGATTCTAGCGCTCTACCAACTGAGCTACAGCCCCAGGATGTGGTGTCGTTTAAATTGTCTGGACCTTCTATCAAACGGGGGCTCGGGATGGCAAGGAAAAACGACAGATTGGGGAGAGTTTGCTCGGAACGCTCGCGATCCGGGCTGGGTTTCGTATCGGGCACATGGGGGAAGTCGGTCCGGCCGGGGGTGGGCATCCTATGCAGAGAGTAGAGCGAGGAGGCGGGGGCAGGGGCGGTAGGGGAGGGCGCAGAGCTGAGGGGCGGTGCTATTGTGCGGGTAGGAGAGGGTGGAGACGCTATGAAGCTCAACTTTGTCGAGACGGTGCTCGTCAACAATCCGCTGCGGGGGGCGCTTTTGCAGGCGAGCGTGCACTGGCTGTATGAGGCGGCTTGCGCCCCGCAGCTGGCGCGGGTGCTGGAGATCGGCTGCGGCAATGGGACGGGGACGGCGATGATCGACCGGCGCTTCGGGCCGGCGGCGATCGATGGATTTGATCTGGATGAGCTGCAGGTGGCGCGGGCGCGGCGGCGCTTGGCGAAGCTGTCGCAGCGCCGGCCGCTGCGGCTGTGGACGGGGGATGCGCTGCAGCTCGAGGCGGCCAGCGGCACGTATGACGGGGTCTTCGAGTTCGCCATCTTCCATCACATCCCGCAGTGGCAAAAGGCTCTAGCGGAGGTCCACCGCGTCCTGCGGCCCGGCGGCTACTTCCTTTTCGAAGAGCTGTCGCGCGAGTTTTTTTATGACACGGGGCTCTTCGGCTCGCTCTTGCGCCACACGACCGTGCACCCCTGGGACGCGATGTTCGATTTTCCGAGCTTCCGGCAAGAGCTGGCCACGGCGGGTCTCAGGCTCATCGCACTGCGGTCGCACCTGGTTCCGGGATGGAACTGCGGGGTCGCGGTCCGCGAGTAGGCGGCCGCCGCGTGCCGCCCGGATTCCTAGACGAGAATGCGGTGCCCGGTCAGCTCGACGCGGGAGAGCGTGATGCGGAAGGAATCGCTGGCGGCGCCGCGATCGGCATCCTGCACCGAGCTTTCGATCAGAATCCCATCCAGATCCGTATCCTCGGCTAGCTTGGAGGCGATGTTGATCGTATTGCCGGCGATGTCGCGGCTTCCGTTGCTAAGCGGAAATACATAGGACTCGCCGTAGGTCATTCCGACGCGGGCGCTGACGCCGAGCTTGCGCGCCGTGATGATGACATCGCGGCTGAAGGCAAGGGCGGCGCTGCCGCTTTCGAAAAGGACGATGGCCAGGATTCCGTTTGACTTGACGACGTCGCCATCATGGGAAGCGGCGACGCGGCGGAAGGCGATATCGACGAGCGACATATCCGTAAACGCATCGAGCAGGAACTCATGCCGGCGATGGCGGACGTACACGAACGCCACGGTCCGGGTGGTGCCGTAGCAGGCGAAGCACTCCTGTCCGAGCTCGGCGAGCGGAGTGCTGCGGAGCTTGGCGAAAAAACTGGCATCAAACGGAGTCGGATAATGGACGTCGGTTCCCGCCACCTCGGTGAGCGGACCTTGATAATCGGAGAGCGAAAAGAACCCGCCGTAATTTGCCAGATCGCCGCGCCGCCGGACAGCTTGGCGCACGGGGTCGGCGAGCTGCTCGTGCACCGCTTGCGACAGGACGATCTCGCCGCCCGCGGTGCGGTCTTCGGCGATCTCCTCAATCATATCGATGTCGGGGCCGAACAGTCCGCCGGCGATGCGATAGCAGGAACAGAAGTGGATGCCGATGCCGACGCGCACGATCCGGGTCGTGAGCTTGCGCTGCGCCACCAGCATCTGGCTTACGATCTGCGCCGGCGGCACCGAATCGGGATAGAACATGAAGGTGTTGTCGGCCGCCCAGATGCCGACGGACTCGCCGCCGATGGCCTTGCCCAGGGCGTGGATCTCTTCCTTGGGCTCCGAGATGAGCTTGAGCACCTGGGCCAGCGAGTACTGCTGCGTCAGCCGCGACAGACCCGCCGAGTCGCTGGAGGCCACCGTGCCGCGCACCTTGTAGGGCTCCATGAGGCGCTGGTGCTGCTCTGGCGACTTGGGGCCGGAGTTCCACTTGAGCACCATCTCGGTCGCAATCACCGCAGAGATCCCCTGCCTTAGATCGGCTAGTGAGATGTCGTAGACCGGCATTGCGAACCTCCCATAGTCAGCTTACTGCAAGGAGGCGCTAGTTGGCAGCCGCCACCGATGGTTAACGCAAACTCGGGCGCAGCTCCGGCAGCGCATCGCGGGCGGCGCGGAAGGCGGCCACGACGCGCTCCAGATCGGCGGTGCTGTGGGTGGCCATCGGGCATAGTCGCAGGCGCGCGGTGCCCGGCGGAACGGTCGGCGGCCGGATGGCCAGCGCCAGGATGCCGGCCCGCCGCAGGTAGCCCGACAGCTGCATCGCGACCGAGCTGTCGCCGATCATCACCGGCACGATCGCCGCGGCCGGCTGCGGCACCGCGTAGCCCAAGGCGGCGAGCTCGCGGGCGAGGAAGCGCGCCGACAGGCAGACTTTTTCGCCGCGCTCCGGCTCCGTGCTGAGCACATCCAGGGCAGCCAGCGCCGCCGCGACCACGGGCGGGGCCGGCGCCGTGTCATAGACGAACGAGCGCGCGCGGTTGCGCAGGTGGTCGCATAAGGCGCGGCTGCCCGCGACAAAGCCGCCGGCCGCCCCCAGCGCCTTGGACAACGTCCCCATGAGCACATCCACCTGCGCCCCCAGGCCCTGCGCGCTCGCGGCGCCCGCCCCGCCGCCTAGGATCCCGGTGGCGTGCGCCTCGTCGAGCATCAGCCAGCCGTCCTGGCGCGCGGCGATCGCGCAGAGCTCGGACAGCGGCGCCAGATCGCCATCCATCGAAAAGACGCTATCGCTGACCAGCAGCACCCGGCCGCGGGCGCGCGCCACCCGCTTGGCGCAGGCGGCGGCATCGGCGTGCGGGTAGACCGCGATCTCCGCCCCCGAGAGCCGGCAGCCGTCGATGATCGATGCGTGGTTGAGTGCGTCCGAGACCACCGTATCCCCGCGCCCGCACAGCGCCGCGATGGTGCCAAGGTTGGCCAGATAGCCCGAGCTAAAGAGCACGCAGTCCGGCTTCCCCTTAAGATGCGCCAGGCGCTGCTCCAGCTGGCCGTGCAGCTCCAGCGAACCGCACACGAGCCGCGAGCCCGCGCTGCCGCTGCCAAAGCTCCGCGCCGCCGCCGCCGCCGCTTCGGTGACCCGCGGATCCGTAGCCAGCCCAAGGTAGTTATTGGAGCACAAAAGTAGGAGCTCCTCCTCTCCTATGCGCACGGTAGGTCCGGTGGCTCCGGCGAGCGGCTGGAGCGTCCGCCACAGACCCGCTTCCGTGAGCGCCTGCGCCGCTTCTTCCAGATAGGAATCCAGGGCTTGGCGGCGCCGCGGCGGCGCGTCATCGGCCAATCGGCTGGCGCCGCAGCGCGGGTCGGAGCTCGGTCCCGGAAGAGCAGGAGGGGTCGCAGACAGATCGGTCATTTGCCAGCCTTACGCGCGTTTAGGCCGCCATCTTAGAGGCTTTGCCCGAGTCCCGCACGGCGCTCCGGCTTACCGCTGCCGCTGCTATTTCTTGGGCGTCGCGGCCTGCGCCGCCTGGATGGTCTGGAGGATCTGCGCCTGCTGGATAGGAGTTCGGACCTCTATCTCATAGACGATTTCCCCGACCCGGCAGAACACCTTGTGCTGCTCCTTATTGTAGAGCGAGCGGCCGACGAGCAGCGCCACCCCGCCGGCGACCAGCGACAAAAGGCCCAGGACCACATCCTCGGTGAGCGGCGGGATGCCGAAGCTTACCTGCTTTATCTGGGCGAGCTTTTTGTTCGCCTTCTCGCGGACGCTCTCTTTGACCTCGGCGTCTTTTTCGTTGGCGAACGGATCCTCATCGTTTACGTCCCGCCCTTCGATTCCGCTTTCGTCATCGCCAGAGCCAGAGCCTTTTGTCGACGCTGCCTCCGGCTTGTTGGCCGATCCTGCGTACATGACCGCTGGCAACACTTTGGCGACAAAGACGATAAAGAACACAAGACCGACGATCATGCCCCCGATCCCTAGAACCATATTGGGACGCTCGGACATCCGACCTACGTGGTCGATCTTGTCGACTGGAAACTCCGCGACGGGGTATATGCCCGCCTCGGCGTACTGCACCACGCGCTTGGTGCTGATGACGAGCTTTTGCGGCTCGTTAGGCACAAAGGGAGCCGGAAAGAGGACGACTTCGCCGGGCGCAAGCTCTAGGGGCATGATTCATCTTAGCCGACAGGGCGGAAATTTGGCAGCGCCGCCAGCGCCTCCAGCGCTTCACCGCGGCGCCAAATTCCGCCTGGATCTACGCCGAAGTGCTTGGAGCGTCGCACAGCCGTTGCCTGGAGGCGGCGCGACCGAGTACAGTGTGAGAGGGGATTTCTAATGCCTGCGCCACAAGCAGCCATGATGCAAACGCTGGCCAAGGCTCAGTTCATGAGCTTTGCCATCAAGCTGCCGACGGACTGGCGGCAGCCGATGGGCGCCGCAGGCGCGCAGTACGTGCAGGCGCTGCAGAAGAACAACGCGCTCGTCGGTGTACCCATGCCGCCGCCGCTGTTCATTCCGGCGTCGTTGTGCAAGTACCACACGGACACGACGACTCAGCTCTCGAACGACTTCGCGAAGTACATCGACGGCATCTGCAGCGCGATCTGCTCGGCGTGGAGCCAGTGGCAGGCAGCGGCGACGCTGATCGGTGTCTCGGTAAACGCCGTCACGGCGATGGGCGGACAGGTCGTGGGGCCGCCGCTCATGCCGCTCATCATGGCCTCGGCGCCCAAG
>CALFML010000282.1 GCA_937879845.1 uncultured Myxococcales bacterium | reverse complement strand
GAGTGAGAGTTGCTCCAATGCTCGTTTCCAGTTGGTGGTGACAGCGCCTTCGATCGAGTCGCCCGGGAATGGTGGTGAGAATCTGCGTGCCGGGAACAGCCTGCGCGTGCGTCATGGCGTTGAGAGCTTTCGCTAGGGGCTTAATAGCCGAAGCCGAGCGCCGGCCTGCTGCATTTTTGACACATGCATTTTTGTCCCACTGTGGCAGGAGCGCTCAGCGCAAAAGAGGACGTTGCCCTACAGCACTTCTGCCCAGCTGGGAGATGCGGCAAAGGCGGCGTGGATAAGTCCCACATGGGAATACGCCTGCGGGAAGTTGCCCCACAGCCGCTTGTTACCGGTGTCGTAGTCCTCCGACAAGAGCCCGAGCGGCGACAGCGCCGCCTGGGCCTGGGTCATCGCCACCTCGGCCTCGCGCTGCTTGCCGAGCCGCACCAGCGCCTCGATGAGCCAGAACATGCAGATGATGAACGCCACCTGCGGCTGGCCGAAGCCATCGTCGATGATGTAGCGGAACATCCAGCCGCTGGGGGCCAGGGCGCGGGCGATGGCCTGCACCGTGTCGTGCAGCCGCGGATCGCTCCACGGCAGGAACCGCAGGCTCACCATCTGCAGGAGCGCCGCATCGAGCTCTTCGCTGCCCGGGCGGCCGACGAAGCTGCGCAGCGTCGTGCTGAAGGAGCGGTCGCAGATCTCGCTGTGAATGCGCTGCGCGGCCTGCGCGAACTCCGCCGCCACGTTCGGGTTATGGCGGGCCGCCACCGTCGCCATGCGATCCGCCGCGGCCCAGCACATAAGGCTGGAGAAGGTCTGCGGCTGCCACTCCGTGCGATACTCCCAGATGCCGGCGTCGGGGCTGCCGGCGACGGCAATCGCCCGGCGCGCCAGCCCTTCGAGCAGGGCCAGGGCGGACCGCGACCTATCGACGGCGAAGCGCTCGTCGAGAAATGCCGGGGTCAGCGCCAGCACCATCTCGCCGAAGATGTCGTGCTGCAGGTGCTGCGCGGCGGCGTTGCCGATGCGCACCGGGCCGTTGCCTTCGAAGCCCGGCCAGTGGGCCAGGGTGTGCTCGGTCAGCTCGGAGCTGCCGTCGATGCGGTACAGCGGCGCCAGCTTGAGGTCGGGCGCCCCGCCGGCCAGATCCATGAGGAAGCGGGTGAAGTTCTCCCGCTCCTCGAACTGGCCGAGCAGGCGGAAGGCGCCCAGCGCATAGTAGGCGTCGCGCAGCCAGCAGTAGCGGTAGTCCCAGGTGCGGCCGCTGCCCGCCGACTCGGGAATCGAAGTCGTCATGGCGGCGATGATTGCCCCCGTGTCCTCGAAGCAGTGGAGCTTGAGCGCCAACGCCGAGCGGATCACCTCATGCTGGTAGCGCGGCGGCACGTCGCAGTGCTTGACCCAGGTCTGCCAGTAGCGCAGCGTCTCGTGGAGAAAACGGTCGCACAGCGGCTCCAGCGGCTCCTCGATCGGCGGGCCCCAGGTCAGCACCAGGTGGCGGCGCTCGGTCAGCGAGAACGGGCGCGCATCCAGATACGACAGCGGCAGGTCGGTGGTGAGGCGGAGTTGCGCCGCGAAGCCTTCGTAGCGGATGTGGTGCGAGCCCCATAGCTCCGTCGGAATCTGCTTGGACCAGCCGAGCCGCGGGGCGCAGCGCACGCGGACGCGCGGGGCGCCGGAGATCGGCTCAATCAGACGGTAAAGCTGGGTCGGCCGGAAGATGCGGCCGTGCAGCATGAAGCGCGGCGTGAAGTCGAGAATGCGGAAGCTGCCCTCGGGGGTGTCAAACCGCGTCTCCAGCACGTTGCTGTTGTCGAGGTAGCGCTGCGTGCCGGCGCTGCCGTCGACCGGACCGATGGCGAAGCGCCCGCCGGCGGCTTCATCCAAAAGGGTGGAAAAGATCGGTTCCGAGTCGAAGCGCGGCAGGCAGCACCAGGCCACGTCGCCGCTGCGCTCGATGAGCGCGGAAAATTGACAGTTCCCGATGAGCCCCAGGTGTTCTAGCCGCATGTGCGCTCTCTTTTAGGCCGTCCAGTGGCGTTGTTTTTGCAGGGTCGGCTCCTGCGACAAAGCGTCGAGCCTTTTTGCGGATTCCTCTCCAAGGCTATATGCAAGGAAAGATCCATGCTCAGATCGCTCCGGTTCTTGCTCGTTCTGCTACTCGGTTTGTCTGCACTTTCGCTAGTCGCGGTGATTGGCGTTCACGGGCAGCTTCGGGCGTGGTTCGCCCACGACCTGGGCCTGCGGGCTCACCTGGCGGTCAGCAGCGCGCGCCAGACCCTGTCCGAAAGGTGGTCTAACCCCACGGCGCTGGGGGAGATGTTGTCGGAGCTTGTGCGCGATGAGCGCCTGCTGGCCATCGCGGCCTGCGACAAGGAGCAGCGGATTCTCGCCAAGACCGCCGCCTATCCCGACGGACTGAGCTGCACCATCGCCGAGCCCCATTTTCTACGCCTGCGCGGAGTCGAGCTGCACCAGAGCGCGTATCCGCTTTACACGGGCGATGAAGTGCTAGGCGTCGTCAGCCTGATCCACGATCCGCACTTTATCGAAGAACGGCTCGCCAGCGCCCGGCGCTTTCTGCTGCTGGTGTTCGGCGCCCTGACGTTTCTCGCCATGATCTCTACGCTCATCGTCGCGCGGCTCATCTGGAAGCAGTGGAGTGAAGAGCTGCGCTTGGCGCTGGCGGGTCGGACCCCCGGGCGCGATTTCCAGCCGATTCTGAGCGAGGTCCGCCGGCTGGTGGATCGTGTCGCTTCGGAGTCCCGCACCGAGGGGCATCCGCGGAGCTGGACGCCGGCCCGCCTGCGCCATACGCTGACCCGGTACCTGCGCGATGAGCGCATCGTCATCCTGGCCAACCGCGAGCCGTACATTCACGAGCAAGCGGCCGACGGCACAGTTACGGTGCAGCATCCGGCAAGCGGACTTGTGACGGCGCTGGAGCCGGTCATGCGCGCCTGCTCCGGCACCTGGGTCGCGCACGGCAGCGGCAGCGCCGACCGCGCAACCGTCGATAAGCATGACCGCGTGCGCGTTCCCCCAGGACAAGAGTCCTATTCCATCCGCCGCATCTGGCTGAGCAAAGAGGAGGAGGTCGGCTACTACTATCACTTCTCCAACGAGGGCTTGTGGCCGCTGTGCCATCTGGCGCACGCCCGTCCGGCGTTCCGCGGCGAAGACTTCGAGATGTACCGCCGAGTGAACCAGAAGTTCGCCGACGCCGTGTGCGCCGAAGTGGACAGCGATGAGCCGATCATCCTGGTTCAGGACTATCACTTCGCGCTGGCCCCGCGCATGATCCGCCAGCGTCTGCCGCGCGCCACGATCCTGACCTTCTGGCACATCCCCTGGCCAAACTCCGAGCGCTTCGGCATCTGTCCGTTCCACGAGCAGATCCTGGAAGGACTCCTTGGCAGCAGTATCGTCGGATTCCATACCCAGCAGTACTGCAACAACTTCATGGGCAGCGTGGACCGCTTCTTGGAATCGCGCATCGATCGGGCGGAGAACGTGGTCATCCAGAACCGCGGCCGGACGCTCGTACGCGCGTATCCGATCTCGGTCGAGTGGCCGGTCAGCTGGCTGAGCGAGCTGCCGCCGGCGGAAGAGTGCCGCCGCCAGGTGATACAGGAGCATGGACTCCGGCCGGATGCGCTCATCGGCGTCGGCGTCGATCGACTCGACTACACCAAGGGAATCGAGGAGCGGCTGCTGGCGGTCGAGCGTCTGCTGGAGGTCTCTCCGGAGTTCCGCGGCCGCTTTGTCTTCATTCAGCTCGGCGCCCCCAGCCGGACCGTGATCGAGCGCTACCGCCAGCTCAACGAGAGCGTGGTCGAGCTCGTGACGCGCATCAACCAGCGCTTCGGTACACCCGGCGGCTACCAGCCGATCATCTTCGCCCGCGCCCACCACGAACCGCCGGCGGTGTTCCGCTACCTGCGCGCCGCGGATCTGTGCTACGTGAGCAGCCTGCATGACGGCATGAACTTGGTCGCCAAGGAGTTTGTCGCCTCGCGCAATGATGAGCGCGGCGTCCTCGTGCTGAGCCACTTCACCGGAGCGGCGAGCGAGCTTACCGAGGCGCTCATCGTCAACCCCTATGATCTGGAAGAGGCCAGCGCGGCGCTCGGTGCCGCCTTGCGCATGCCGTCCGAGGATCAGCAGGCGCGCATGCGGGCGATGCGGGCGCTCATCGCCGAGTTTAACGTCTACCGCTGGGCCGGCCGGATGCTGATCGATGCGGCAACCGTGCGGCGCAAGGCGCAGCTGCGCGGCGCGCTCATGCCGCTGCAGCGTCTGTTGAGGAAGGCATCGTGAAGTACCTATTCACCCCGGAAGGGCAGCAGGCGCTGACGGAGTTTATGGCGCAGTCGCCGCTGCTCGGGTTCGATTTCGACGGAACGCTGGCGCCGATCGTGGACGCGCCGGAACAGGCGGCGATGCGCCCCCGCACGAGCGCCCTTTTCTACAAGGTCGCGACGCGCTTTGACTGCGTGGTGCTCTCCGGCCGATCGCGCAAAGACGTCTGTCAGCGGCTGGGCGACATCCCCACGCGCGAGGTGTTCGGCAACCACGGTCTTGAGCCCTGGCACATCTCCGAGTCGCTATATAAGCAAGTCAGGGAGTGGGCCGCGCTGCTCACCGCAGGTCTGGCGGGCCGGCCCGGCGTGTGGATCGAAGACAAGGGATTTTCGCTCAGCGTCCACTACCGCAACTGTCCGGACCCGCGCCGCATCCGCAAAGAAGCCCTGGTGGTGCTGGCGCAGCTCAAAGGCGCGCGGATCTTACCGGGCAAGTGCGTCTACAACGTGATTCCGATCGGCAGCCTGCATAAAGGAACCGTCT
>CALFML010000281.1 GCA_937879845.1 uncultured Myxococcales bacterium | reverse complement strand
AGTAGTATCGCAGCCGGTATCAGGTGTGCTCACGATCTATCCGAATCTGACGTTCGAACATGTCGGAGCGTCAGATGGGACGTATCAGTGGTCATACCGACTGTTCGAAAACGGCGTTGATCAAGGGGTTGCGACTGTCTACGACCATTTCGGCCCGTATAACATCACGATAGCGAACTCTCAGCAGAGCAATCAGGTCAGTTCGGCATTCGTCAGACAAACCCACCTTGTTGGGGCGGCTTCCGGTCGGCAGTCGAACATCGCCAGTGCGGGCGGGGTAAGTCAAGCGTCGACAACGTTTGCAGCTGGCAGTCACTCAACTCAAGTTAACACTGCATCAGTCGGATCGATCAACGACGCGAACGGCCTCGCGCCGACCGCACCGCTGTCCAGCAACACCGGACAGAGTGTCTTGTGGGAGCGTCCGTTCGGGTTGTCCGGGGTCGCCATCAACCAGCTGGCGCTGGGGATCGATCTTACCAGACAGGGCGCGGCGGTGCTGGGTCTGGGAGGCCAGTTCACCATCGGCAACCCGCAGAGCGGCGGCTGCATCGTGGATGTCGCCGCCGGAGTCAATGCCGCCACCAGCCAGCCGCAATACCTGGCCGGCTCGCTCCATGCCGGCAGCTCGGCCAGCAGCGGCATCACCCTCGGTTCGATGCTCACGGCGCTCTCGCCGGGCCTGTCGCTGGGGAGCGTGGGGACGATCCTGGATCAGCTCAAGCTGCAGCAGCTGACGGCGTATCTGGTCGGTCCCGGAGCCAGCATTCCCAGCCCCCTCGATCCGACGCTCGTCTACCCGAGCGGGGTGACGCTGAGCACCCGCGTATCCCTGTTTGGTATCAGCGCCATGATGGATCTGTCTTTCGATCCGCAAAAAGGGATCAAGGCCGCGGCCCAGTGCGACAGGTTCCAGCTTGGTCCGCTGACCCTGAGCGATGCGACCGGGACCCGCGGCCCGCGCCTGACCCTGGATACCACCCGGTCGCTGACCAGCAGCATCATCAGCGTCACCGGCAACCTGTCGCTGTTCAACGTGAGCGTGGTCGGGATCGAGCTGACCGCCGGCCTCCTGTCGGGAGGCCTGAGCTTCACGGTCCAGTGTAGGGGCCTGGCCGGCTTGGCCGACTTCAACCTGAGCGCGACGATCGGCCCGCTGGGCCTGAACGTGCCGGCGGCGGGAGTGAGCCTCACCTTGCCGAGCGTGAGCATTCCGCTGTCCGTAGGCGGAGTTCACTTCTGCGATGTGACGCTCGATACCGCCACCGTGTCCGCCAACCTGTCCCTGCAGCTGACAAGCAGCGCGCACACTCTGAGTCTGACCGGCAGCGTCCGGGCGGCCGGCGTTCCGTTCTCGTTCCAATTCACTCCGGCGCAAGAGGTGTCTGATCTGACGCAGCTTCCAGTCCTGCTGGTGCAGCATCTGGTAAGCAATGCGCAGTCGATCTTTAGCGCGCTGCTCGGCGATTTGAACCACCTGGTCGCGCTGGTGCGGCAGGGAGTCATAAGCCTTGCCAGCACGTCGGCGCAGGTGTTAAAGAACTTCTACGGTCAGAGCGCGGCCCAGGCGGCGACGCTGCTCAGCCGGGCCGGCGTTCTGGTCGCCGATGCGCTTCCGGGGATCGCGGCGGCCTATGGCGCAAGCGCGGCGGAAGCAGGCAGAGCGATGCAAGCAGCAGGCTACGTCGCCGCCGATGTCAGCGCCGCTTTGCAGCAGAGCTTCGGCGTCAGTGAAGCCCTGGCCGGCAGCGCGCTGACTTTCGCCGGATACGCCGCCCATGACGTACTGACCACCCTGGCCGCGCCGACTCAGGCGCTGCAGACGCTGCGCGCGCTCAGCGGCTGGGCGCAAGGCAACCTGATTGCCGACCCGGCCAACCTTCAGGGCCGCATCAACACGGCGACCCAAGCTGTCGCCAACGCCGCCGCGATCGGGCTCAACTCGGCCAGCGTGGGACTGGAGAATGTCGGCCGCGCGATCGCCGACAGCTTCGGCAAGCAGTTCGTCCTGCCGGCAGTCGCCGGCGTGTTCAAGGTCGGCGATGTGGCAAGCTACGCCAAAAACGTCCTGAACCTGCCCGCCGATGAGCTGGCGTCGTTTTTCCGCTCCGGACTAAACCTGGGCGGCGAGCAAGTGCAGTCCCTCCTATACGGGGTCGGGTACGGCGCCGATCAGGTAAATAACGCGCTGGGAACCGTGTACGACTGGGGGAGCAACAACCTCAACCCCAGCCACTGGTAATCCGGTGCCATGCGGGCCGGTCAACTGGAAGCGGTGGGGGCGGCGCCCGCCGCGAGCTGGGCGGACTGCCTGGACGCGGCGGGCCTGGAGAGAGTCAACGGACTCATCGCGCCGGCAGCGCTGGCGCGGGTGATGGCGCTGGGTGCGACCCTGCCGGCCTTGCCCGGCGGGGGTCTGGAGTGCCATCTCACGGACCGCGAGCGCGTCGATGCGGCGGTGCGCCTGCTGCCCGACGATGGGGGCCGCGACGCGCTGCTCGGTCGGCATGAAACGCTGCGCTTTGCGCCGGCGCTTTTGTCTTACCCGCAGTGGCCGCGGCTGCGTGCGCTGGGGGAGCGCTGGGTCGCCTCTGGCACCCCAGAGAACCGAGAGCTGACATCGCTATGGCTGGAGTTCGATCTGCCGGCCGCGGGCAGCGTGAGCGTACCGAGCCTGTTCATCGGCTGCCGTCCCCTGCCCTCCCAAGAGCGTCCAGAACCCGGCTGGATTGCCGAGAGCGCGGCCCTCCTTGCAGGACCGCAGGGCGCGGCAGCGGTGCGCGCGGGACTGCAGCGCTGGAACGCGCGGGCGCCGGCAGGGGCGCAGCTGGCTTTTGTCGGCTTGATGCTGTCGCGGCAGGAAAAAGGAGTGCGTCTGGTTCACAAAGGGCTCGATATAGACACGCTGTACGGCCAAGTCATGGCGCTCGGCTGGTGCGGCGATGGCGAAGCAATGCTCCAAGCTCTGCGCCAGCTCGTGCCGGAGCAGGCCGCGTTGGCGCTGCACTGCGATTTCAGTCCCGATCTCGGACCGCGCATCGGTGTCGAAATCGCCCTGCCCGGTCATCCGCGATACACGCCGGGCTGGCAGCAGCTCCTCCAGGGACTTGTCGGGCACGGAGTCTGCACGGAGGCGGCGGCAGCGGCGCTGACTCAGTGGCCCGGGCTCACTGCGGCTGGAGATGAAGCATGGCGGGGGCGGCCATTTGCCCCGCCGCGCGGCATCGTGCGCCGCATCAACCACATCAAGCTCACTTTTGAACCAGAGCAGCCCATACAGGCGAAAGCCTATCTGTACTGCGGGCTGCTCTAATCAGGATTTAGCTGGGGCGAGCTGCCGCAGCTGCTGCTGCGCTATGAGTGGCCGAGCCCCGCGCCGGCTGCGCCACCTACGACCGCGCCAAGACCGGCGCAGCGGTCCGATGCCGGCGCCGCTACGGATGGGAGCCGATTCCTGATTGCTTGGTCGGCCGCGGGCGGCGCAGTGCCGGCGAGGGAGCACATCGCCGCAGTGCAGCAGGCGTGCGCTGAATCGGCGCCCCCGTTCACACCTGAGACCGATGTGCTCTCCGCTGCCTCGTGCGGACGCCTGAGCGCGGCGCTGACGGCCGCGACGCGAGCCGGGACGCCAGTAGCGGTGCTGCACCTGCTCTGTCACGGCAGCGCGGCCGGCACGACCTTCGGTCTGGCTTTCGATACGGAAGATGGCGATGGCGGCTGCGCCGTGGACGATGCGGGGCGGATGCGCCAGCTCCTTGAACCGTTCGCCGCGACGCTCCCCCTGGTGGTGCTGGCGGCGTGTGACAGCGGGAACAGCGGCGCCCCGGGGAATCAGCGCGGGAGCGTGGCGCAAGCGCTGCATCGCATCGGCATCGCCAGCGGGGTCGCTTCCCGTTATCCGCTGTCGGCCGCCGGCTCGATCCGGCTGGCAAAGATCCTCTACCGGCAGATCCTGGTTGAGCTGTCGTCCCTGGAGAGCGCCCTTTTGGCGGCGCGGCAAGAGCTGACCCAAGATCCCCAGGTGCTTGACTGGGCCAGCCTGCAAGTCTACTCCCGCCCCGTGGCCGCAGAGCCAGACACGCGGCCGGTGGAGTTTCGTCCCTTTCGCGGACT
>CALFML010000280.1 GCA_937879845.1 uncultured Myxococcales bacterium | reverse complement strand
GCGCCGCGAACAGGCGCTCGCGCAGCTTCTCGGGATAGAAGCGATAGTCGGGCCGGGCGCGGATCTCGGCATCGCTCTGTTCGACGACGAAGCAGAGCTTGAAGAACGTGAGGGTCGGGGTGGAGTAGACCCCGGCGCGCGCGGTCGCCTTGGCGAGCTCGGTCACCTTGCGGTCGTCTACATAGTCAAGGCTCTCCCAGTTGGGCTTTTTCCACACACCATAGTCCGAGACCGATACCTTCATCGGCGCATCGTCCTTGAGCACCGACTCCATATAGGAGTCCAGGTGCTCGATCTGCTGGCCGACCTCCAGTGCGTGCGCGGTGCCGACCCGCGGGTCGACGTGGCCGATGACGCGCAAGCCGACCTCGCGGGCGGTCGCGATCACCGCATCGTAGACGGGGCGGGTGATCTCGGTCGTGAGCTTGATGAAATCGTACCCGGCCGCCTTGCTCTGTTTGACCGCCCGCCGCGCCTCTTCCGGCGTGGTCACGACGTAGCCGTTGAAGACCTTGCCGTACGCCCGGCCGGCGAGCTGCGGGCTCGCGGCGTAGATCGTCGGACCCAGCAGCTCGCCCTTGGCCACCTTCTCCCGCAGGACCAGCTGCTCCGGCGTACCGGTCATGAGGCGAATCGTAGTCACGCCGTTAGCGACCATGATCGCCAGCTCATCATCGGCCATGCGCTTGGGAATGGACTCATCGGAAAACAAGTGCGTGTGCATGTCGATGAGGCCGGGGACCAGATACTTGCCGCGGCCGTCTATCTGCAGCGCCCCGGCCGGCACCTTGACCTTTTTGGCGTCGCCGATTTCGACGATGCGATCGGCCCGCACAACGACGGTCTGGTTCTTCAGCACGCGCTCCCGATCCATCGGAATCACGTTGACGCCAGTAAACGCCGCCACGCCCGGATTCTCCTTATCCGCGCCGCCGGTTCCCGCCGCGCCCGCCCGCGCCGTCAGAAGCAGCAGCGCCGGCAGCCAAACGCTGCCCCACCGCCAGGCTCTTTTTCCCCATGCAAGTCCGCCTCTGCGATCGATAAAAATGCGGCTCATCGCGTCACCTCCAAGGTTGCCGAACTATTGCATAAAAGAAGCGCGCGGCGTCGCCGGTAATTGCTGCCAAAAGGACTGCGGCTCTCAGGTACAATGCGACTCTGAGGTGTCATGGTCGTTGTCGCAAGCTCCGGCTTGAACCTGCCGCATGAGCTGCTCGAGCACTGCCGGATCGAGGAGACTCCGCACCAGATCGTTGTCGACGGCACGCTCCACGACGTGCGCTCCGTCACATCCTTTGCGACGCTAAAAAAGCTGAAGACAGAGGCCAAAGCGCCGCCCTACCCGCTTGGTTCTTCGGCGCCCGAGTACATCGGCCTATTCAAAGATCTGATCAAGCGAACCGGCGAAGTGTTGGTGGTGACCGGCACGCGCAAGATGCTCGGAACGTACGATGCGGCGGTGGCGGCGGTCCGGATCGTAACCGGCGCGCGCAAGAAGCTCGACGTGCGCGTCTTTGATACCGGGCTCGTCGAGCTCGGAGCCGGTCTCATCGCGGCGTATTGCGGCGCGGGCGCCCGTGCCGGTCATAGCATTGCCGCGGTGCTGGAAGCAGGCCAGGCGCTGGCGGCCGAGTCGACGCAGCTGTGCGTCCCCTACCCGCGCGATGCGATGCTCGCCAGCGGCCGCTCGGATCTGATGCGCACCGCATTCCCGCGCCACGCCGGCAGCCTGCCGGTCGTCGGCATGCAGGACGGTGAGGCCCGGAACGTCGGCAGCATTTCGGCGTACGACCAGATCGCCCCGGCTCTGGCGGAGCTTTTGGCGGAGCGCTATACGGACGGCAGCGCGCTCTGGGTGACCCTGACCTTCGCCGAAGAGCTGACCCCGGCGCGCGACCTGCTGGCGCTGCTGCGCCGGCGCTTCAACGTCCGCTACGCCCTTGTGCGTCCGCTTGGACCCCCGGGCTACCTCGTGCTCGGTTCCAAGGCCATCGGCGTCAGCGTCCATCCCGTCGCAGCGATGCGTCTCGTGGTCAGCCTGCCGGTGGTCTAGCAGGGTCTGGCAGGGACGCGCGCGCGCCGGGCAAGTCGTGATAAGCTCATCGTGAAATGAACGTCATGACAACGCACGCAAGGATCTGTGTGGAGGACACCGGCGGCAGTGCGCCGGCCGTGATCTTTGTGCACGGCAACTCGTCCTGCAAAGAAATCTTCGCGGCCCAGCTGCGCTCCCCGCTGCAAAAGAGGTATCGTCTGCTGGCGCTCGATCTGCCCGGGCACGGCGCCTCCGCCGATGCCGACGACCCGCAGCGCACCTATACGATCCCCGGCTATGCGAGCGTGGTGCGCGAGGTGCTCGGCAGCCTCGGCATCGATCGCTGCTTCGTGGTCGGCTGGTCGCTGGGCGGCCACGTTGCGCTCGAGCTCATGGCGCACGAGCCGCGGCTGCTCGGGGTGGCCATCACGGGCGCGCCGCCGTTTGCCAAAAGCCAGGAGAGCATCGGCGAGGCGTTCCTGCCGACCCCGCATATGCAGCTTACCGGAAAGCCCGAGTTCACCGATGAAGATGCGATGAACTACGCCCGCGCCACGACCACCGCCGATGTGAACCGGGACGACTTCCGCTACCGCGCCGCGCGCCGCACCGATGGCCGCGCCCGCGCCCGCATGCTGGCCGGCTTCATGGAGGGCCTGGGGGCGGATCAGCGGCGCACGGTGGAAGAGTCGGCGGTGCCCCTTCTGATCATAAACGGCGAAAACGACGGATTTCTGAACCCTCATTTCTTCGCCAAGCTGCGCTACGCCAAGCTGTGGCGCGGGGAGGTTTGGCGCATCGCGGGCACCGGACACGCGCCATTTTTCGAGCGGCCGGAGGAATATAGCGCTTTGCTTCAGTCCTTTTTCGCCGACTGCCAGACCGGCGCCTGACGCCACAGCGTCAGCGTGTTGAGCCCAAAGAACACAAGGAACGCGAAGTTCATGCCGGCGCCGCTGGTCGCCGTCCGGATCGACCCTGGAAGGAGCTTGCTCAGCAGCGACCAGAGGAGGACTACGGTGAAGGGATTGAACGCCGAAAGCCACCGGGGAAACGCGGTCCGTCCTCTGAATACGAGCACCGAGTATAAGACCGATGCGATGGCGACACAGCCCAGCATGCAGCCCAGCGTGACGGCGAGGATGCGATTGTGACGTTCGACCATGGCGGCGATTACCCCCTGGGACTCCGGGGCCAGCGTGTCCAGCGCCTGGATGTACTCGCCAAGATAGATATGCGAGCCGTGCAAAAACGGACTGACGATCTGCGCCCAAGCGAACAGCAGCAGCGGCGGCAATGCCACCACCGGACCCGCGGGTAAAAGGCCCCGGTACATCTGCCAGAAGCCGGCGACGGTAAGCGGGGCGGCGAAGATGCCGAGGAGTCCGCCCCAGACAAGCCGCCACTTGGGCACGGCCGCTAGCTTCACCATCTTTCCGAGCAGCGCGGCGTGCGGCTGCAAGGCGGGATGGTCGGCCAAGTCCGCGGTGACGCCGACCAGCAAGACATCACTTACGGCGTAAAGGAGCGTCCCCAGAATCGCGGCCAGCCCGCTGATGCGGATTAGCGTACGGAGGTGCACCAAGCCCTGATCCGGCGGATTGTGCGCCATCTAGCCATCTCTCCTCATGTCATTGTAAGGTGCGCCGCATGCTCTTACAGTCTACGACCTTGCGGCAAAAAAATGCGCTCGGGCGTCCCATCGGGGCGTCGCAGCGGCGGCGCGCGGCTTGGATGTTCGCGCTCTGCGCCAGCCTCACCGGTGCGGCGTGTCTCACTTCATCGGGTGGTTATCAAGGGCCGGGCCCGGGCCCGGGACCCGGCCCGGGCCCGGGGCTTCCGATGGACGGCGGCAGCGGAAGCGATCTGTTGTCCGGCGATGCGGCGATGGGCGGCGACCTGCGCGACAGCGGCAGCGTTGATTTTGCTGCCCCGGGGAAGGATCTGGCGGCAGACCTCAGCTCGCCGACCGGCGATCCGTTCGATCCGGCCAGCTGCAGCGCGCCGGCGCTCACCGCGGCCCAGGCGCTCTCGCTGCTTGGGGCGGCGCCGCGTCTTAAGCTGGCCGATGCGACGCTGTACCGCCGGACGCGCGCGTGCACCGGAATGACGCCGGCGACCTGCGGCGCCTTTAGCACGCCGGTCGTCCACGACCAGCTGCTACTGACCTACTCCGGCGGTGTTACCACCGACTACAAGTCGTTCACTTTCCCGACGCACCTTATCTTGTTTGCCCAGGCCGGACAGCCCAAGTTTTCCATCCGCCACGAATCAGACTACCGCCATGACGGCAGCGCCGACGCGCGCGGCGTGCTATTTTCACTCGGCGCCGACCCGATGGTGAACTCGTATCCGGTCATCTACGTCTGGGATTTCGCTCCCAAGCCGAGCCGCTATGAAGACCTGCAGGGACTCCTAGGCGATGACGGATTCTTACACGCCGCCGAGCACTGCGCGCGAATCGTCTTTCCGATCAGCCTTACGACTGAGATTGCGGCCCTTTACCGCTACTAGTCTCCTTGCCTAGTCCTTTCCCAATCCTCGCCGCCGACCCGCCGCTGCGGCCCGCGGGGCTCCGGCCTTGCTTGTTGCGCGCCTGCTGTGTCATGCTGGGAAGGTAGCGGCGAAGACCGCGACCGCTTGCACGGAGGGGAGGACCGTCGACTCGGACCCAGGAGCCAGCGCGGTGTTGATCGGGCAGCGATATCAGGTGATGTCCCTTCTGGGCGCAGGTGGGATGGGAGGAGTCTATCGCGCCCTCGATCGACTCACGGGACAGGAGGTCGCCCTCAAGCAGGTGCAGCTTGGTCCCGACGGCAAGTCGCGGGCGGGCGGAGGCAGGAAAGACGCGCAGCCCAACTCCAACACGGCGCTGCGGACCTTCCGCCTGGCGCTGGCGCATGAGTTTCGCACCCTGGCTACGCTGCGCCATCCCAACATCGTCGGCGTGCTGGACTACGGCTTCGATGCCGCGCGCGAGCCGTTCTTCACCATGCAGCTGCTCCGGCAGCCGAGCGACCTTCTGACCGCCGCCCGCGGCGCCGAGCTGCCCGACAAGCTAAGCCTCTTGGCCCAGCTCCTCCGGGCGCTCGTTTACTTACATCGCCACAACATCATCCATCGCGACTTAAAACCCAGCAACGTCCTGGTCATCGCCGGGCCGCACGGTCCGCAGGTCAAGCTGGTGGACTTCGGCATCGCCGCGCCGCGCGGGGATGCGGTGGAGCTCAGCGGCACCCTGACCTATATGGCGCCCGAGCTCCTGACCGGCCAGCCGCCTAACCCGGCCTCCGACTTGTACGCCGTGGGAATCTTGCTCTATCAGATGCTGGTCGGACGGACCCCGCATCTCTGTACCCGACCGGGCGAGACTTCGGGCAGCCTGCGTACGACCGCGGGCGATCCCCTGGCTGAAGAATCAGAGGAGGCGGAGGAGACGGTCGCGACTCCCGACTGGACGCTCGACAGCCAAGCCTTCACCGGCGGCATCACGGTGAATCCGCCGCCGGACCCCGGAGCGATACAGCCGCGCGAGCTGCAGGCGGTAAATGCACGCCTGGCCGACCTTGTGCGCTCTTTATTGGAGCCGGATCCGGCGCTGCGCCTGCAGCACGCGGAGCTCGCCCTGCGGCAGCTGTCGGCGATCGTGCAAGAGCTGACCGGCACGCCCCTTCCCGCCAACACCGATGAGACGCGCGAGAGCTTTCTGCAAGCCGCGGAGCTGGTCGGCCGGCAAAAGGAGCTGGCGGTGTTGGAAGCGGCCCTATGCGGCATGCAGGTCGGCCGCGGCGGGCTCGTGCTCCTCGGCGGCGAGAGCGGGGTCGGCAAGTCGCGGCTCCTCGATGAGCTGCGCACCCTGGCGCTGGTCCGCGGCATCCGCACCCTCCGCGGACAGGCGATCAGCAACGGCGGCACCGGCTACCAGCTCTTCCACGAAGCGCTCCGCGGGTTGGCGCTGGGCACGGACTTTAGCGACCACGATGCGGCGATTCTCAAAGAGGTCGTGCCGGAGCTGCCGGCCATCCTCGGACGCGCCGTGCCCGACGCCCCGGCGCTTCTGGCCAAGGAATCCCAGGAGCGCGTCCGCCGCGTCCTGCTCAGCACGTTGACCCCGACCGTGGAGCCGCTTTTACTGCTGCTCGAAGATATTCATTGGGCGCAGGCGGAGAGCTGCGTGCTCCTCCGCGCGCTGGCGGCGGCGGCCGTCTCCGCGCCCCTTCTCATCGTCGCCAGCTTCCGCGATGACGAGTTCCACGACCTGCCGGCGCAGTTCAAAAGCGCGCAGCTCCTCCCCCTGCGGCGCCTTGATCCCGATGCCATCCTCCAGCTCAGCCAGTCGATGCTGGGGGACGCCGGCGTCCAGCCGGAGCTTATAAACTTTCTCGGGCGGGAGACGGAAGGGAACGCGCTATTCATCGTCGAAGTCCTGCGCGCCCTGGCCGAGGAAGCCGGGGGGCTCGATGCGATCGGCGAAAAGACCCTGCCCCAGCACATTTCCTCCGGAGGAATCCGAGCGGTGGTGCAGCGCCGGCTGGAGCGAGCGCCGGGATGGACCCGCGAGCTGCTCAAGCTCGCCGCGGTCGCGGGCCGGCAGATCGATCGCCGGGTGTTGGCATCGCAGACGAGCCAACTCGACCTGTGGCTGCAGGCGGGCACCGATGCGGCGATTCTTGAGGTGCGCGATTCCGAGTGGCGCTTCGCCCACGACAAGCTGCGCGAGGGACTCTTGGCATCGCTGTCCGCCCCGGAGCTCAAATCGCTGCACTGCCAGCTGGGCGCGGCCATCGAGAGCGCCTACCCGGAGGGCGAGCGTCCGCTGGCCGCGCTGGCCGATCACTTCGCCCAAGGCGGCGATGCCGTCAAAGCAGCGGCCTACGCATCGCAGGCGGGCTCCAAGGCGCTGCGCAGCGGAGCCCTGCACGAAGCGCTGGCGCTCTTAGAGCACGCCTGCACGCTCCAGGAACAGACGGAGGCGGCGCCGCTTGTGCGCGCGGCGACCTTGCGCCGGCTCTCCCGCACCCTGCTGGGACTGGGCCGCACCCCGGAGAGCATTGCCTGCGTCGATAAGGCGCTGACCCTGCTCGGGCAGCCGGTGCCCAAGCCGCGCGCCGACCGCTGGCTGGCCCTGGCGCGCGAGGCGGCCGTCGAAGTGCGCCACCGCTTCTTCGGCGTGCATCCGGAAGCGAGCCCGCGCCGCCAAGCCGAGCTGCGCGAGCTATTGGCCCTCATCCGCGGCACCAATGAGTCCCTGTTTATAACCAACGGACAACATGAAGGACTCGTTCTGGTCATCCTCCGCGCCTTGCACGCCGCGGAGCGCATCCAAGATGAGAAACAGCAAGTAAACTTCCTCAGCCGTCTGGCCTACGCGTCCTATCTGGCGCCGCTGCACCGGCTGGGCCGCTTCTACCTGCGCCGCGCCGAGAGACTCTGCCAGCGCACGATGCCCTCCGCAGACCAGAGCGGCTTTTACGCCATGTCCGCCTATTTCGATACGGCCGAAGGCGACTGGGACGCCAGCGTAGAAGGCTTTCACCGCTGGATCGAGTCCGCCACCCGCAACGGCTTTGGCGAGCAGGCGGCCCTTGGCCACAGCTCACGCGCTGCCACGCACCTTTTGATGGGCAACTTCGCCGGGGCGCTCGCCGACGGCGAGGCTTGTTTCCGCATCGGCCAGCGGATGCACAACCCGATCTACACCGGCTCCGGCATCGGCTGGCGGGCACTGGTCCAGCTGCGCCGCGGCGAGGTGGCCGCCGCCTACGACAACGCCAAGGCGGCGCAAACCCATGTCGCCGGACTGCGCGACTCGGCAAGCAACATGAGCGCCAACGGTCTGCTCGCCTATGCCGCCGTCTTATCCGGAAAGCCCGACGAAGCAGCGCAGCAGCTCGCTGCCGCTCTGACCCGCATGCGGCGCTACTTGCCCGCCGCGCCCTCCTATCAGGTGATCTATTCTTGCGTACTTTTGGCCAGCCTGGAGCTTGCAAGTAAAACCCAAGAGCGCTCCCCTGCCGAGCGCGCTCTTATGGATCAGCGCGTCCGGCAGGCACTGTTACGCATGGTGCAGTTTGCCGTGCGCTTCCCGATCGGCTGGCCGCATGTCTTCTTGGGAGCCGGCCGTTATCTGGGTCAGCAAGGCCAGCACCGCCTCGCGCTCCGGGTGCTGGCGGCGGGTTTGCCAATCGCGCGGCGCTACGGCATGCGCTACGATGAAGGGCTGTTGCACCTGTGGCGGGCCACCCTGGGCGTGCGCGGCGGCAACGCGCCGCTGTCCGCGGCGGAGCAGGACCAGCACATCGCCAGCGCCTGTCGGATCTTTCAGGCGCTCGGGGCGGCGCGCGACCTCGCTGCGGCGCAAGCGCTCCTGCCGACTAGCCAAGCCCCCAGATAATGAGGCCGACAAACCAGGCGATGAGTACCGCGGCGATGAGATAGGGATAGTAGCGGCGCAGCGGACTGCCATGCGGCCGCGGGACCGCGGCGTCGCTGCCCAGCGCACTCGGCTGGCTCTGCATCACCGTCGCCGCCGCTAGCGCAGCACTGGGCGCATTGACTAGCTGCGAATCGGAAGCCAGCATCTGCTTTAGCTGATCATGCAGCTCTTTCATTGAAGGCCGCTCATCGGGATTTTTGACCAGCACGCGGGCGATGAGCGCGGTCAGCGGTGGCGCCGCATCCGGAACGAACTCACTTAGCAGCGGCGGCGGCTCCGCTATCTGCTGGGCGCACAGATGCATCATCGCCGCATCGCCGCGCCCCTGGCTGACAAAAGGAGTGCGTCCCGCCAGGCAGCAGAACAGCACGGTCCCAAGCGCGTAGACATCGACTTTTTCCGTGATCGCGGCATCGCTGCGACACTGCTCGGGCGCCATGTAATACGGCGTGCCGAGCAGCTGACCGCTCTGCGTCCGCAGGAACGTCAGCTCGGCCGACATGTGCTCAGGCGGCAGCTTGGCGATGCCGAAGTCAAACAGCTTCACCAGGAGCTGCCCGTCACCGCCGGTCATCACCATGATGTTGTCGGGCTTGATGTCGCGGTGCACGATCCCTTTTTCATGCGCCGCCAGAAGAGCGCTGGCGGCCTGAACGCAGATGTCGATGGCCTGCTTCATCGACAGGCGCCGGTCGTCCTCGCGCAGCCGCGTTCCTAGCGACACGCCGTCCAGATACTCCATGACCAGATAGGGAGTGCCGCTCGGCAGCTTGCCCAGGTGAATCACCCGCACCAGGTTCGGGTGGTGCACGACGTTGAGCGCCCGCGCCTCATTGATGAAGCGCAGGGTGACATCGCGATGCTGGGCGATGTCTTTGTGCAGGATCTTGATGGCGACGCGCCGCTTGGTGCCCTGGTCCACGGCTTCGTAGACGGTCCCCATCCCGCCCGCGCTGAGCCGCCGCAGAATCTGGAACTGCTCGACCTGCGTGCCTTCCATGGCGGGTTCGGCGAGCGCTGCTCCGTGGCCCATAAACCTGACATTTTACGCAGGCCCGTTCCCGCGCCGCAATTGCAAATGCCGGCGCGTCTTATGCCGACAGCGCGGACCGCAGGGGAAAGGACTTGTGGGCGCTTGTGCTGCTTGCACGCGCCCGCCCCTACAGGAGTGACAAGCAAGCGCGCTTTCCGTCATACTGAGGCTCGCCTGGAAGCGAAGAACTGAACTTCCGCCATGTCCGCATCTGAACTTGAGTCCCTGGGCGAAGCGGCGGCGGCAAACCGCGCGCAGACGGAGCCTGATCTCGTCGGGCGCCAGGTCGACAAGTACCGCGTGCTGCGCATCCTGGGCCGCGGCGGCATGGGCGCTGTATATGAGGCCGTTCACGAAGCCATCGGCCAGCGCATCGCCATCAAAGTCCTAAAGACCGAGCTGTCATCGGACAGCCGCCACGTCCAGCGGTTTTTCGACGAGGCCCGCGCCGTCAACATCGTCCGCCACCCAGGTCTTATCAAGGTCTACGACTTCGGCCACCTGCCCGACGGCACCGCCTACATCACCATGGAGTTTCTGGAAGGCGAGAGCCTGCAGGAGCGCCTCAGCCGCTTCCAGAAACAAAACCAGCGCATGGATCTGGTCGACGTCCTGCGCATCGCCCGTCAGATCGGCTCGGCCCTTGAAGCCGTCCATGAGAAAGGGATTGCCCACCGCGACCTCAAGCCGGCCAATCTGTTTCTGGTGCCGGATAGCGAATCGCCAAGCGGCGAGCGCGCCAAGATCCTCGACTTCGGAATCGCCAAGTTCTACGACAGCACCAAGCAAGGCGACCCGAGCGGCGGCGGCCAGGCGCACCTGCTCACGACGGTCGGAAAGCTGCTCGGCACCCCGGCGTATATGTCGCCTGAGCAGTGCAGCGGCGCGGAGCACGTGGACGCATCGATCGATGTCTACGCGCTGGGAGTCATCCTCTACCAGATGCTGGCGGGGCGACTGCCCTTTGAGGCGACGCTGGCGGTGCTGATCATGACCAAGCACATCACCGAGCCGCCGCCGCCGCTGTCACCGGCCGAGCTGTCGCTGCCGCCGCCGCTGTGCGACCTGGTGCATGAGATGCTCGCCAAGGACCGAAAGCAGCGGCCGAGCATCGCCCAGGTCGTGGTGCGGCTGGAGCAGCTCTTAGAAGCCGAGACCGGCGCCGCGAGCCATCAGTGGCGCTCACAGCACCGCCGCAACTGGCACCGCCGCAAGCGCTGGAAGAGCTACCTCTTGGGCGCCGGCATCGTTTTAGCCAGCGCGCTGCTCATCATAGCCGGGAAGCAGCGGCGGGCCGATCGCCGCAATCGCGCCGCCGCAGCCAGCGCCGCACCAAATGTCCCGCGCACCGGGGATGCCGCTACGCCGGCCGCTCCACCGCAGCCCCCTCCCCTTTCCTCGCCTGCCGCGCCGGTTGCGACGGCCCCTGTCGTTCCGCCTCCGGCCGCCCCGGTTGCCGCCCTTGACCCGCATCCTTCCCCGCCCGCTCCGGGGCACAAGCGGGTCCGCTCTGCCAAAGCGCATGAGAGCCGCTCCGCCAAAGCGGCCAAGGCGACCGAAGCCGCGCCGAACAAGAACCCTGTCAACATTCCGATCCTGCGCTAAGCCGCAGAGCCGCCACCCCGCTCGCCGATAAAATCAGAAGCGCGGCTCCTGGGTCGGCAGATCACCCACCGGCTCCGGCGGCACCTTGGGGGCAAGACCGACGCTGAGGCCGACCACGAGCGATGAGGCGACAAGGCCTCCGACAAGTCCCCAGAACCACTTGCGCCGATATATCGGCTGGTCTCTTACCGAAAGCGCCCGCCGTAGATCCCGCTGCGCTTGTTCGCGTTCGGCGGTCCGCGCCTTGGATAGACGCTCCGCCTGCGCGGCGATGTCATGCGCCCGCTGCTCCGCCAGCGCCCGTTCGCGCGTCGCCTGCTCCGCTTCCAGCTTGGCTTGCATGGCAGCGATATGGGCGCTGGCTTCCGGGGCCAGCGGCGACTGCGGCGCGGTCGCGAGAAAGCGGCGGTAGGTCGAGAGCGCGGCGCGCGTGTAGCCCGCCTTGCGCTGGGTCTGCGCGATATTGAACAGAATCGGCGGCAGCGGCGAGCGCGCATAGGCGGCCGACAGGTAGGCGAGCGCCGTCTCGTACTGCTCTTCGCTGAAGGCGTGGGTCGCCGCGACGATGAGATCTTCGATCGTCAGCCTGGGATCGATATGAATCGCCGGCAGGGTCACCGTAGCGGTCTCGGAGGCGGGGACCGGTTCGCTGCCGGCGGGGGCTGGCTCGATCTCCGCGGGGGGCGGCTCGACCTCCACCGCGCCCGGCGGGACCGGCGGCTCTGCCGCTCCTGCCTGCGGCCCATACCCAAGGCAAAAAAGCACGCAAAGGATCGCAGCCCTGCAGTGCAACACGCGCAGGGTCGGCCCGGCACGCGGCCGCTCACCGCGCCGTCCGGCCGGCATCTTACTGGCTGACGTTACGGTACACACGGTACTGGGTGGGATCGTCGGTGTAATTAGGAGTGATGCCGAAGAGGAGATCACGCCGGCCATCGCCATCCAGATCAGCCAGCTCCAGGTCGAAAACGAAGGTGTCATCCGCTTCGTAGGAAAGCGGCGGCGCCTGCGTGCTGGTCACCAGAGCGTGGCTTGGCAGCTGGTGCTGGAAGCGAATCTCCGTGCGGTAATCGCAGCCAAAGGCGGTCTCCGGCAGGCCGTCTCCGTCGAGATCTCCGGCGGTATAGGTGAAGCTCTCACAGGCCGGGCGCAGTCCCTTGCGCGCCCGCGGCGGATTGGAGCGGCTCAGAAAGACCAGCGGGATGCCGCCCAGATCCGTGGCCAACAGATCGTTTATCTCATCACCATCGAGATCCTGAATCGAAAAAGAAGAGCCGAGGCTATCGGAGAGCTGCACCACCACGGCCGCGCCGTCATCGGCCGGCAGTCCGGCGCCGGGATTGAGCAGCACGGTAAACAGATCGACATCGAGGATCAGCAGATCGACATGTCCGTCCACGTCATAATCAATCGCCGCCAGCGAGTAGACGCCTTGGGTTTGCGTCAGCCGCGTCATGGTCTCGCCCGGCGCCGCAAAGTTGCCCTTGCCGTCGTTGGTCAAGGTGTAGAGAACCTGGCTGGAGCCGCTGCCGTCATCGAGGAACGCGATCTCCGGAGCGCCGTCGCCGTTCAGGTCCGTACAGAGCCATGCCAGCTCCGTGGCGCTGAGCGGCTGGGTCTTGAGAGTGAAGTTGCCGCGCCCGTCGTTGAAATAGAGCTTGAGGGTCTGCTGATCCCCGCTCATCGCCGCCAGATCGATGTCGCCATCGCGATCGAGATCCACGGCCACAAGGCCGTCCAGGTCCTGCATGGAATCCGGAGTCTCGACGGTAAACTGCAGCGGTGCACGCTGAAAGGCGATGATCGTCTTATTATCGCCGGAGTTGGCGAAGGGATAAAAGATAAGGTCCGGACGCCGGTCGCCATCCAGGTCGGCGACGGCGACTTTATGATCGGAGTCGGGCACGGTGAACGTCGTAAGCGGGGAAAAAGAGATGGCCTTGGCGATGTAGCGCAGGTCGCGGTAACTCGCCCGCGCCCCTCCGGGCAGCTCCACCGTGAGCGGCACCGCCATGAGCCGCGCCGACGCCGGGGTCGTCGCTTGCAGCAGCCCGGCGGACACGTACTGGGTCTCCAGCGCCTCGCCGTTCAAGAGGATTCGCGCGCCGGGAGTGAAGCCCCAGCCCTGGACCTGCAGCTTCTCTCCTCCGGCCGGAGCCAGCGCGGTCGGCGTGACCGATACGATCCGCGGCGAGCCGGTGCAGCCGGCGCCCGCGTCTTCGCTCTGCGGCGTCAG
This sequence comes from uncultured Myxococcales bacterium, assembly GCA_937879845.1. Classification (GTDB taxonomy): domain Bacteria; phylum Myxococcota_A; class Polyangia; order Palsa-1104; family JAEUJZ01; genus CALFML01. The sequence continues at coordinate 443 of CALFML010000280.1, read as the reverse complement.
GGCAATCGTTACCTCATCGTCCAAAACCGCGGTGCGATACGGATGCGATGCGTTGCCAAGACCAAGGACGCACCCGCTGCCGCCGCTCAGACTGAAGGCGGCGACTCCCAGAAGCAGCGTGGCATCGCTTTGGAGCGGCAGCCGCAAGACAAAGGAGCTCATGTCCGCGGCCGGCTGCGGCAGCTCGTACGGCGCCAGCGCCGCTTCCGGCAGCACTGGCGCTTCCCCTTCATTTACCAGCGCCAGCGATACGGAGAGCGACCCGGACTGCGCCGGCACGCCGGTCACCGTCACTTTGAGCGTGGAGGGACGGGAGCAGGCACCCGGGCAGAGGAGCAGCAGCCCAAGCCAAAGGGGCATGAGCAGAAATCGCATACGAGCCCTCCTAAGGGGAGATCGGAAGAGCGTCGTGTAGGGAAAGAGTGTCTTCGCCTGTGTAGATC
>CALFML010000279.1 GCA_937879845.1 uncultured Myxococcales bacterium | reverse complement strand
TAGAGCACCGGCTTTGCAAGCCGGGTGTCGTGGGTTCGAATCCCATTTCCTCCACCGCTCACAAAAGTTCGCGTCTTTTTCTTCGCGCCTCAGTATCGATCTGAGCCCAGCGGCTAAAAACCCTCAGCGTAAATCGGATCAGGCTAGTCCTTACCCTTCACCATCTCGGCTGTGTTGCGAGCGCTGGTGATGGCATCGGCAAGCCGAGCAAACTCTTGCACCGTCAGGGTCTCACCACGGCGGCTGAGCTCGATGCCGGTTGCGGCGATGGCGCTCGCGACCCGCTCGTCATCCATGGTCTCGGGTAGCGACGCCAGCGCGTTGCGCAGGGTCTTGCGGCGCTGGCCGAAAGCCGCGCGCACAACCTGGGAATAGCAGGCCGCGTCCAGCACCGGCACCGCGGTACCCGAATCTGGAAATGGATCCAAGCGGACCACAGTCGAGTCCACTCGCGGCGCCGGCAGAAATCCGCTGCGTCCGACATGACAGACGCGCCGCACCGCGGCCAGCAGCTGCACTTGGGCGCTCAAGGCGCTGTAGTCCTCGGTGTCCGGGGGGGCGAGGATTCGCGCCGCGACCTCGCGCTGGACCATGATGACGATTCGCCGCACCGCCGCCCGCGCCGCCAGGAACGTAAAGAGCAGCGGCGCCGTGATGTGATACGGCAGGTTGCCGACGATCACGACCGGTCGCCCGCCGCCGAGCGCCGCATAGTCCGTATGCAGGGCGTTCTCCTCCCGCATCGCAAATCGCGGGTGGCCGCCAAGCTCGCGCCGCAGCACCTCGCACATGTCGCGTTCGCGCTCGATCGCCACGACGCTGGCCCCGGTCTGCAGCAGGCGGCTGGTCAGCGTGCCGAGCCCCGCTCCGACCTCCACCGCCAGCTCTCCCGCCGCCAACCCGCACGCCGCAACGATCGCCGAGTAGGCGCGCTCATCGATGAGAAAGTTCTGCCCCCAGCTCTTTTTGGCATAAAGCCCGTAGCGGCGCAGCAGCTCGCGCGCCTCCAGAACCGGTGCTTCCTCGCGCCCCTTTGCTGGTTGGGTCTCGGGCGATTGATCGATCGCAGGGGCGGCCGATTGATTAGTTGCTTGCTCCATTTATAGCTCCGTGGCAGTGGCTCCGGGGCCCCTGCTGGGTGGCGGTTGCGGCGCGGCTTACAGGGAGAGGCTGGCGACCGCGTTCAGTGTCAGATCGGCGCGCTCGCCGCGGCGCAGCCGATGGTAGCCGGCGCAGGCGATCATCGCCGCGTTGTCGGTGCACCAGCGCGGCGGCGCGGCAAAAAACTCGATCTGCCGCTCGCTACAAAGCCTCCGCAGCGCCGCCCGCAGGCCGCGGTTGCACGCCACCCCGCCGGACAGCACAACCGCCTTGAGTCCGGACTGATCGAGCGCCAGCCCGGTTTTGCGCACCAGCTGCTCGACCACCGCCGCCTGAAACGACGCGCACAAGTCAGCCAGCGCCGCCGGATCGCCGGGCACTCCCTGCTGCAGGTGCGCCGCCGCCGCCGTTTTGAGCCCGCTAAAGCTCATCATGAGCCCGCGCTTCTCCCCGCGCATCGCCCGCGGAAACGCCACCGCGCGCTCGTTCCCGCCACCCGCCAGCCGATCGATGGTCGGCCCCGCCGGGTATCCGAGCCCGAGCAGCTTGCCGACCTTGTCGAACGCCTCCCCCGCGGCATCGTCCTGGGTCGTGCCGAGCACCTCATAGCGGCCGAAGTCCTGCACCCGCACGAGCGAAGTATGGCCTCCCGACACCAGCAGCCCCAGGTGCGGCAGCGGCGGCGGCCTGTGCTCGACTTGCGGCAGCACAGGCTCGGGCGCCGGAGCCGCTGCATCGGCGATCGCTCCGTCCGCCGGGTTCGGGCTTGCCGCGCTGGATAAATAGGCCGCCAGCAGGTGCCCCTCCAGGTGATGCACCCCGACGATCGGCAGCCCGCGCGCGAACGCGATCGCCTTGCCGGCCTGCACCGCCACGAGCAGCGCCCCGATGAGCCCCGGCCCCCGCGTCACCGCCACCGCATCGATGTCGTCGAGCGTAAGGCGCGCCTGCGCCAAAGCTTCTGCGATGACCGGGATCACGTTCTGCACGTGCTGGCGCGCCGCCACCTCCGGCACCACCCCGCCCCAGCGCGCATGGATCGCCGTCTGCGAGGCCACCACATCCGCCCGCACGACGAGCCGCGGCATGGCCGCATCGCTCGGCGCGGCGGCTTCCACCACCGCGCACGCCGTTTCGTCGCATGACGACTCCAGCCCAAGCACCCGCATCGGCCCGGATGCTAGACCGGGCGCGCCGTCCTGTCACGTGGTCATCGTCACCGGATGCCCGCTACGGATCCTCGTTGTCCGGCGGGCGCTCGCCGCCAATCGCCCCGCCGCTGCCGCGCTCCAAGGTGCGATAGAGGGTGCGGCGGTCGATGCCGAGGATCTCCGCGGCGCGCTTTTTGTTTCCGCCCTCCTGCTGCAGCACAAGATTGATATAGCGCTGCTCCAGCTCCGCCAGCGTCGGTCGGTCTTCCACCAGGCTGCCGCCGGACAGTCCCGCCGGCCGACTCTCGCGGGCATGGATCTCCGCCGGTAGGTCGGAGGGCAGGATGATGCCGCTCTTGCTCAGCGCCAGCGCCCGCTCGACGACGTTCTCCAGCTCGCGCACGTTGCCCGACCACTCATGGCGGCGCAGGAGCTCCATCGCATCGTCGGTGATCCCCGACTCCGGCCGCCCCTCGCGCTGGGCGTACTTGCTGAGGAAGTGATCGACCAAGAGCGGAATGTCCTCCGGCCGCTCGCGCAGCGGCGGCAGACGGATCGTGACAACGTTGATGCGGAAGTACAGGTCTTCGCGGAATCGGCCCTTTTGCACCTCGTCTTCCAGGTCGCGGTTGGTCGCCGCCACCACCCGGACATCGACGCGAATCGGCTCGCTGCCGCCGACGCGGCGGATCTCCCCCTCCTGCAGCACCCGCAGAAGCTGCGCCTGCATCTTGCCGTTTATATCGCCGATCTCGTCGAGGAACAGCGTCCCGCCCTGCGCCTCTTCGAACAGGCCGCGCTTGCTCGCCACCGCCCCGGTGAACGCCCCGCGCGCGTGGCCGAACAGCTCCGACTCCAGCAGCGACTCGGTCAAGGCGGTGCAGTTGACCGCGACAAACGGCCCCTGCGCCCGCGGCGAGTGGCTATGGATGGCGCGGGCGACGAGCTCTTTGCCGGTCCCCGACTCGCCGACCACCAGCACCGTGGACATCGACGCCGCCACCCGCGCGACCAGCTTGTAGACATCGAGCATCGCCGGGGAGCGGCCGACGATCTCGCGCATGCGGGCCCGCCCCTCGCGCTTGAGCGTCCGGTTTTCCTCGAGGAGCCGCCGCCGCTCCAGCGCCCGCTCCACGGTCTGCACGAGCTCCCGCGGCTGAAACGGAAACTTGGAGATGTAGTCGTAGGCCCCCTGCTGGATGGCCTTCATGACATTTTCGACGTCGCCAAAGGCGGTCATCAGGATGACCGGAGTCTGCGGCTGGGCACGCTGGAACGCCGCCAGCACCTCCATCCCATCGGCCCCGTCGCCCAGCCGCACGTCGCTTATCACCACGTCGATCGGCCGGCCGCCGCCGGGCGGGCGCTGCGCCAGGGCGATCGCCCGGTCGCCGCTGTCGCACAGCGTGATCTCATAGCCGGCGCCCTGCAGGATCTCGCCGACCAGCCCGCGAAAAGGCTCTTCATCCTCAACGATCAGTGCATGCGGTGCGAGCAGGTTCATACGCGCCCTACGGTACACGATCCCGGATCCGGCGCTAGAACCCGCCCGCCGCCGCCGCCCGCGGGCTGCGCGTCGCTACGCCGGCTGCGCGCCGAGCGGCAGCAGCACGGCGAACGTCGAGCCCTGGCCCGGCGTGCTGGCGACCGTGATCGTGCCGCCCAGGGTGCGCGCCAGCTCGCGGCAGATAGACAGCCCGAGCCCGGTGCCGCGGCCGCGCCCCTTGGTGGTGTAAAAGGGCTCGAAGATCCGCCCCAGATCTTCCGCCGCGATGCCCGTCCCCTCATCGCGCACCGAGAGCTCGACCTGCGGCATGGCTCTACTGCCCTCGCCCGCGTCCGCGGCGGGAACGGGGCGGGCGGCGATGGTGATGCGTCCGGGCTGCGCCGCCGCCTCGGCTTGGCTTGGGCGGGCGGCCAGGGTCGCGTCCAAGGCGTTGGTCAAAAGGTTTATCAAGATCTGCCGCAAAAGACCCGGATCGGTCTGCACAAGGCTCACCGCGGGATCGATGTCTTGGATGATGCGCACCGTCGGCCGGCGCGATGCGGAGGTGGTGATGCGCACCGCCTCTTCGACCAGCCGCCGCAGCTCGGTCGGGGCGATGGTCGGCTTGGCGGCGCGCGTGTGGTCCAGGTAGTCGCGGATGATCTTGGACACGCGCGACAGCTCGCTCGTCGCGACGTGCAGCCGCTCGCGCATGGGCGGCGGCACGTCCTGGCCGTAGGTCGCCAGCTGCAGGTGGCCGGACACCGCGGCGAGCGGCGTGCCGATTTCGTGCGCCAGCTGCGCCGCCAGCTGCCCCAGCGCCGCCAGCCGCTCCTTGTCGCCGAGCTCGCGCTGCACCTGCAGGAGCAGCTGGTTCATCTGCAGCAGCGTTTCATTTTTTGTCTGCAGGTCGCGCGTCGCCGCGGCGATATCGTCGGCCAGGCGGGAGTTGAGGGCGCGGATCTCATCGTCGGCTTGGGCCAGCCGATCGAGCATGGCGTTGAAGCCGCGCGACAGGTTGCCGACTTCGTCGTTGCGCTCTTTTTCCACCCGGCGGTGCAGGTTGCCCTGCTCGACCTCGCGCATCGCCTGGGCCAGCGCCGACACCGGTCGGGCGACGACGCGATGGACGATCCAGGCCGCCGCCAAGAGCAGCACCAAGAGCGCCCCGAGCCCGGTTATCGCCGAGACCCGCAGCTGATCCCGCAGCACCTGATCGTACCTGTCGATCGGCACCGTGACCCGCAGCTGCCCGCGCTGCGGCCCGCTCGGATCGAGCACCCACGTCGCCGAGAAGCAGCGGGCGCAGGCCGCGCGGTCCTCGCTGGTCTTGATATTGCGGCTGCGCCGCGGCGGCGGCGCCACGGTCGGGAAGATCTGCCCCCAGCGCGAAGAGGATCCGCGCTCCGCCAGGCGCCACAGCGGCTCGACCCCGCGCTGGCTCGGGGCGCGGGCGGCATCACCGCTGTCCCATAGGGCGCGGCGGCTGTCGTAGGCGGCGCGCTCGGGACGCGGCCGGCGCGGCCGCTCCGGATAGGAGATCTCGACGCCGCCGGACTGCGGCACGACGATCTGCACCTGCTCGCCGCTCTCGCTGTCGAGCAGCAGCGACAGCTCGAAGATGCGGTGCCGGCCGCGCCACTCCTCGAGCTTGGCCTTGACCTCCTCATCCGAGCGCTCGCGCTTGAGGTAATCCTCCAGGTTGAGCGCCAGATCCTGCGCCGTCGCCTCCGCCTCCTTGCGCATGTTGTCGTCGACGCGCCGCGCCATCATCACCCGCCCCGCGAGCGTGCTGACCACCACCACGAGGAGCAGCAGCCCGGACAAAAGCCCGGTGAGTTTGGTGCGGATGTTCACGGCCGGTTTACGCCCTCAATGTAGCCAAATCACGATCGCCGGCCAATCGCCGCCGCATCCGCTTGCTCGACTCAATCGCCGCTCTGCCCCGGACGCAGGCGGGGTCCAGGGCGCGAGCCGGCTTGGGACGTCCGGCTCCCAATTGGCGGCGGCGGGCTTACCTGATACGCTCCGCCGCGCATGGCGTGCCAGACTAGTAGCCGGACCTCGGCGTCCATTTTCCGTCGGAAATTCCAGGGACAGTCCCGCGGCGCGTCCGGGCGAGCGCGGCCGGCGAGCGGGAAAAAAGCGCGGGCCGGTGCCTGGCTGGCGGGACTTCTGGCCGCCTGCGCCTGGCTTACCCCGGGTGCCGCGCGGGCCGAGCTCGGGAGCCTGGGGACGACGACCATCGGCCTTGCGCTCGCCGGCGGCATCCAGCCCGACAGCCGCAGCTGTGATGTCGGCGGCCGCAGCCGCAGCGTCCCGCTTCCCGACGGCGGCCGCGCCTGCGTCCTGTGGGCGGGCGGCATCGAAGGTTCGATCCTGTGGCGCGGCCACCTCGGCGTCGCCTTGGGCCTTTACTCGGTGGCGGGGCAGGCGGCGGTGCCGCAGATGCAGCCGGGGAGCGACCAGGCGCCGCCGGCCTTTCCCGACCGCATCTCGGTGCCGCTCTTGCTGGACACCCGGCCGTTCAGCGTCCTCGGGGCGGCCGCCGGGACCAGCTACCTGGCCCGGTTCCTCCACGGGATTCGCTTTGGTCTGGGCCCGTCGTTCGAGCTTGTGCGCACCTCGGCGGACTCTTCGATCGCCTGGGGGCAGCGCATCGGCGAGCCGGCCAAGACCTCGTTCGGCGCCCACTTCACGCTCGATATCGAGGTTCCGCTGCACGCCGCCGCAGCCAGCGCCCTGTCGCTGCGCTTCTCCGGTCGCCTCCTTTACGTGCCGCTCATCCCGCTCAATAACGGCGATGTCCGCTCGGCGAACTTTGACGCCGACCCGCCGTCCGGCACCACGTTCCAGGGCTACGGGACCCACGGCCAGCTGTTCCTTGGCTTTGTCTACTACCTGTGAGCGGCGGAGAGGCTAAGGTGACACCGTCTGATCACGCCGCTGCACCGTCTGCCGAGCCGCCGGCCCGCCCGGCGCTGCAGCGCGCCCTGTTCCGCCATCGCTTCCGACGGCTGCTGGTCGAGATGGCCGCGGCGGTCGAGCACAGCGCGCTGTCGCCGGCGCTCAGCCAGCGCGGCGAGCTGGCCTGCGCCTTGCTCGACTGCGATGGCTACACGGTCGCGGAGCACGGGGCCGCGCTGCGTGCCGCCGCGATCGGACCGCAGGTCCGGTCGGCGCTGGCCAGCCATGCGCCGCTGGCGCCGGGGCAGGTGCTGCTCGTGAGCGATCCGCAGCACGGCGGCACCGACCTGGGTACGCTGACCCTTATCGCGATCGCCATCGATAGCGATGGGGTGCAGCTCGGCTACCTGGCGCTGAGCGGCGATCGCGGCGACTGCCTGCGTCCGCCGGTGGGACCCCCGGAGAGCCAGGTGGACATAGACGCCGAGGCGCTGCCGCTGCCCCCCGCCGCGCCAAGCCCCGGCGCGGCCGAGCCGCTGGCCGAGCTGCCGCCGGCGGTGGGCCCGCGCTACCGCGCCTTTCATACCGCGGCGGCGACCGGCACCGTGGGCCTTGGCCGCCGCCGCGAGCACGAGGGATGGGAGCTGCCGCCGACGCCGCTCACCGAGACCGTGGCGCAGACCTTGGCGCAGAAGCAGCGGGATCCGATCGCCGCGCTGGCCGATATCAAAGCGCTGCGCGGCGGTCTGCGCCTAGGCGGGCAGCACCTGCGGGCCTTGGACAAGCGCTATGGCGCCGCGGCGATCCGGCAGGCGATGCGGCAAGAGCTCAGCGAGACCCAAGCGGCAATCCGGGTGGCGCTGCAGCGGATACCCGCCGGCGTCTACGCCTTTGCCGACAGCTTGGACGACGACGGCGTCGGGGCGAGCGATCTGCCGATTCGCGCGACGCTGCACCTTGCGCATGCGCCCGCCCCGAGCCGGTTGTCCTGCGACTTCCGCGAGAGCGCTGAGGCGTCCGCGGGAGCCGTCAATACCACGCCCACGGTCGTGCAGGCCGCGGTGCGCAGCGCGCTGGCGGCGCTTTTACCGGCCGGCGCGGCGGTCAACGACGGCTTGCTGCAAGGGGCGGCGCTCCTGCTGCGCCCGGGCTCGCTGCTCTCTGCCGGACCCGCTCACGCGGTGTCCGGTGGGGCGACCGAGACGGCGCTGCGGATTGTCGATGTCGTTCTGGGGGCCTTGGGCCAAGCGCTGCCGCAGCCGCTTCAGGCCGCGAGCGCCGGCACCGCCAGCCTGCTGACCTTGCGCGCTCCGGACGCCGGGTCGGCCCCGGAGGGGTCCCCGGCCCCGGGCCGGCTCTACCTGCGCGAGCCGCTCGCCGGCGGCCAAGGGGCGCGTCCGCACGCCGACGGAGTAACGGGACGGCACGCTCTGGGTCCAGGTCCGCGGGCCAGCTCCTGTGAACTACTGGAGCAGCGGCTGCCGGTGCGCGTGCTGCGCTGCGCCGTGCGCTCCGGCTCCGGCGGCGGCGGCGTGCGCTCCGGCGGCGATGGGCTCGTGCGCGAGCTCCTGCTGCTCGCCGCGCTCCATGTCGAGCTGTGCGGCGATCGCCGGCGGCGCCCACCGTACGGCCTGGGCGGCGGCGGTCCCGGACAGCTCGGCCGCGACACCCTGCTCCGCGACGGCATCGAGCGGCGGCTGCCGCCCAAGGCGCGGCTCCTGCTCCGCCCCGGCGATATCCTCCGCACCGAGTCGCCCGGCGGCGGCGGTTACGGCGACCCGACGCGCGCCGCCTTCTATGCCGCCCTGCTGAGCTAATCCGCCCCGCGTTCCGGTATTCGCGAGCGCCGCTCTTTTCGGTACGATAAACGGATGATGCCCAAGTCTACGCGCAGCTTGTCCTCCTCGGTCCGCGCTCCTCTTTGGTCCGCCCGTGTGCTGGCGGCCGGGGTTGCGGGATATGTTCTGGCGCTCGCCGCCTCGTGCGCCACCGTGCCGATCGGCAGCAACAACGGTCCGCCGCAGCAAAAAGGCGAGCCCCAGCTCTCCTCCTGCGTCACCAAGAAGCTGGAAAAATACTCAAACTGCGGCGAGTACTGCGCGAGCCAAAACCGCGGCTGCCAGAACTACGGCTGCAAGCACTCCGCTGATCCCAGCAAGACCTGGGGCGGCATGTCGTTCGACAACGAGCTGTGCACCGGCGCTCCCGTGCGCAGCTATCAGTGCACCGAGCCGTTCCTCTCCGACTCTGCGGTGGAGTGCTGCTGCGTCGGTCTGTAGCCGGCGTGCGGCCAGGCGGCAGGCAAGCCGCCGCTGGGCTGCGGCATCCGTGCCCAATGGGTTGCGATAGGTTGCGATAGGCTCTCGATCGTTCCGGTGCGCTCCGACTGGCGGCGCGGTCGCGACTCTTGTCTGCGGCAAGTCACCTACAGGTGTGGCGAATTAGACGCGCCGTGACAGCGCCCGCTCTTCGGGATACAAATGCCCAATGAGGGAACCTAATCGGAAAGCTCGGCACTGGCTCGGTGAGGCGCTCCGGTACGTAGGCTCGGTAGGTCTTGGCGCAGGCCTTATCTCATGCGATGCAAACCTCGGTGAGCGCGAGGCGCCGCCGTCGCCGCCGCGGACGCTGGGCGAGATCGCCTATGCCGAAACCTGCCAGCGGCTCGCCTACAGCAGCGAGCTTGACGAGTACAAAGCCGGGCAGCGCCCGACCCTGGACGCCTCCGGGGTCGGCTACCGCGCGATGTGCCGCGACGGCGCGATGCCGCCTAGCGGCTCGCCGCAGCTGATGCAGGAGGTCGCCGCGGAGCGCCAGGCGATCGTCGGCAACGTCGATACGATGGTTCCCGCGGCGCTTTACGACGCGGTGGATCAGGCGCTGCGCGCCACGGTGCCGGCGCTCGATGGCGACGCGGCGGCGCGCGCGGTGGCCGGCGCCGGCGCCGTGTTCACGGCGATGGCGCAGGACCCGCCGACCGTGGCGGCGATCACCCGGCTCGGGCTGCGCAGCGGCTACCGGCTCAAAGTGACCGAGGGGGGACTTTTCCGCAGCGCGCTCGGCTATGCCAACTTATCGGCCAACCTCAGCGCCGCGCTGCCGGTGCTGTGGCCGTCCAGCGATGCGGCCGACGACGCCCCCGGCGCGGCCGGGCGGCTCTTGCTGTTCACCGGTCTGGCTCGCGAGTTCGGCGCCGCCGCCGCTGTGCCGAGCGTCACCGCGCCCGACCGCAGCGCCCGCCTGGCCGTGCGTCTTTTGCTCACCGAGAGCCCGGATCTGGCGACCCTGGGGCCCGGCCAGGGCTACTACGCCGTCCTGCGCGATCCGCGCGGGGCGCCGCAGGTGAACACCCCGGGCGGCATCCTGCCGGCGCCGCTGGTCGATAAGGACGGCGACGGCTGGGCGGATCTGGATGGCAGCGGCCGCTTTGTCACCGCCAGCGGCCAGGCGCAAAAGACCGTGTCGCCGTTCCCGCTCCTGGATCCGCAGAAGCCCGATAACGCCGTCTCCCGCGACGCCGTCGGACGGGCGCTTGTGGCCGCCGGCGGCATGCCGCTTTACCGCTATCAGAACCTCGATGACACGGTGCTGGCGGCGCTCTTGCGTGAGTCCGCGGCGCTTTTTGATCCCGACCGCGACGTGCCGCTGCGGCTTCTGCGCGGCGCCGGCCAGCTGCTCGGGCCGCGGGTGCCGGCGCACCGCGACTATGCCGAACAGCCCGGCGTCGACTATTCGGGCTTCGATCCGGCGCAGTCGCCGCTGCTCGACATCGCCTACAGCTTCCTGCAGCTGCTCACCTATTCGACCAGCAGCGACGCCAGCGGCACCGACCTTTTGCAGCTTCTGCGCGGCACCCAGCTGCTGGTTGCAAACCAAGAGTCGGCCGTGGCGCGGATGCTCGACGCGGTGGGCAAGGCCTATGACGAGTCTAGAAAGCCCGCCTACAACACCGCCGTCCTGGCGGAAAACGCGACGGTGTTTGACGACCTGGCGCCGATCTTGGTCCGCATGTTCCGCCAGCCGGCGCTGGTCGCCGATCTGATTGCGGCGCTCGGCGATCCGGCGGCGGCGGATCTGGGGCAGCTGGCGGCGATCCTGAGCACCGATCGCAGCCTGATCTTCATGAACCAGAACCAGCTCGACTACACGGTGCAAAACCCGCCGCCGGTCCTCGGCTCGCTCGGTAACCCGGTGAACCGCGCTTTGCCCGACTCGGATGTCGACAAGGATCCGAATAACCCCCAGAACAACCGGTCGATCCTGCAGCGCGTGCTGCACGTCCTGCACGACACCAACGGCGTGCAGCTGTGCAACCGCCAGGGCGCCTACGTCAACCTGTCGATCCTCGGCATCAACATCTCCATCGCCGGGCCGGCGGTGCCGTGCGGGCTTTACCGCATCGACGACGTGGCGAGCTTCTTCCTCTTATCGATCGCCGACCAGTCGGTGAAAAATCAGGATCCGTCGGCCAACTTCTTGAACTCGATCACCGACTCGGGGCTAAAGTCCAAGGCGCAGGCGCTGGATCTTTTGGGCGGGCTCGGGTCGCTGCTCGGCATTCCCGGCTTTAGCCCGTATCCGGCGCCGCAGCAGCTGGGGCGCATGCTGTTTCAGACCAATGCGCAGCGGGCGGACTTTTTCCGCACCACGCTCGACTACGGCAGCTGCAGCCCCAAGCGCGAGGGGACGCTGTGCAGCAACCAGAACACCTCGCTGCAGGCCTACCACGACGGCGCCCTGTTCGCGTTCGAGGCGATACACCCCAAGGACTCCGCCGGCAACGTCAAGACCAACGCCAACTTCTACACCGCGTTCCGGCCGATCGTAAACGCCTTCGCCCGCTACCAGGAGTGCGTCGCCCGCGACGGCGCGGGGAACTGCACCCAGAAGCGCAACGCGGTGAAGATCCTCGCCGACCTTTTGTCGGTGCTGCACCGCCACTGGCCCAGCGACAAGTCGGTCACCTTCGATGTCCCCTACGAGGCGCAGCAGCAGCGGAGCGGCCTTGTGCGCTATGAGCCGCTGGTCGCGGCGGTGATGGGGCAGGGCGATCTGTGGCCGGCGACCGTGGCCCTGACGCCGCTGCTTGCCAGCACGCGCATCGACGACGGCTCGAACCTGCCGGTGGCGCAGTCGGTGGCGCGACTGCTGCGCTGGCTGTTCGACCCCGAGGCGACGCGCCTGGGCGGACCGCTGACGTTCCGCGACGGCCGCACCATGGCCCAGCGCAACGACGGCAAGCCGACCTTCCTGCGCACCGGCGACCCGGTGATCGGCGATGTGCTGGCGGCGTCGGCCCAGGGGCTGGTGACGCCGTACGATCTGTTTGCCGATGCCTACCTGAAAAAGGGACGGCGCTTCTCCGGCGATGCGGTGGCGCAGCAGCGGATGGCGCAGTGGAACGCCGCCCGCAGCGCCGCCTACGACGAGATGATGCTGGCGCGGCCGGCCGCCGGCGGCTTCCGGTTCCAGAACCCGCGCCTGCGCGGCATCTTGCTTGCAACCCTTGACCACCTGCGTGATCGGGTCACCGCGCACGGCAAGACCGGCGACCTTGGCACCTGGGGGCCGCGCAGCATGTATACCGACGTGCAAAACGCGCTGCTGGGACCAGTCACGGCCGGGGCGGTGGACGCGCTGGGGGCGGTGGCCGATGTGCCGGCGGCGCAGCGCGGTCTGGATGCGCTGTTTTCTACCTTGCTCGGCGATCCGGGAGTCGGCTCTGCCGACGCGCTGCGGTTCCAGAGCATGCTGACGCTCACCGCCGACCTCATTCAGCTGTTGCAGGACGACGCCGACATGGTGCCGCTGCTGCACGCCTTCGGCCTGGCCGCCGACCCGCAGAACGGCGCGCTCGACGGCGGCGGCGCGGTGACGCGGCGGAGCCTGCCTGCCGACACCCAGAACACCCTGGTCGCGGTCGGCCAGAATATGTTCCGGGCCGATGCCAGCGGGCGCTACCCCGCCGACTACCTCGGCGACGTGCTCACCGCGCTCAACCGCCCCGGCGCCGGGGATCCGGCGCTGCGCGGCACGGAGCTTAGCAGCGCCGATCAGCAGGCGCTGCTCGCGACCATCGGGCAGTTCCTCTCCGACAACCAGCGCGGCGCCCGGCGCGTCATCGACATCATCCGCGCCCGCACCGGCCAGTAAGCCTCAAGCCGACTTGCGGTCCGACTCGCGGTCCGGCTTGCGGTCCGCGCTGCCCTTCGACCCCCCTCCGCCGCGCTCGCCCGAGGACCTGCTCAGACGAGCATGTCGCCTAAACGACTAGATGACCGCCGCCTTTGCCTGAGCCTGATAAACTAGCCGGGGGGTTTGGTGGAAGCGATCGTAATCAGGCGGACGCTGGACTGCGCGTCGCCGCCCAAGACGCTGTTCGCGTGGCTCGCCGACAGCGAGCGCTGGAACCGCGCGCTGGGCCAGGCACCGCTTACCCGCGAGCCGCTGTCCTCGGAAGGCGCCGCCCGCTATCTCCTGCGCACCCGCGCCGGCCGGCGGTCGATAGCCTTTGCCGAGCCGCCGTCGCAGTGGACGGTGCCGAGCGCCCTGTCGAGCCGCCGCCTGCTGCACCGCGGGGCGCTCGGCAGCATCGAGATCAAGTACCGGCTGACGCCGCTTTTGGCCGGCACCAAGCTCGAGATCGAGCTGTCGATGGTGCCGCGCTTCGAGGCGATGGCGCCGCTCATCCAGGTCTCGGCGCTCATCGCGATGTGGAACATCCAGCGCGTGGTGCAGCACCTGGACCAAGCGCACACGCGCGGCGAAAGCCCGCTGCATCTGCCGGTGACCCTGGATGAGGAGGCGCTTTTGCGCAGCCAGAGCCACGTCGCCCAGAACCTGCCCGGAGAGCTGCATCCGCTGCTCGCCAAGCTGGCGGGGCACCTGCGCACCCTCGACGACCTCGACGCCGACCTGCTTTATCCTTATGCGCTCGCCGACGCCTGGGAGTACAGCCGCGACTCCCTGCTCACCGTCTGCCTGACCGCCGCCGCCAACGGCCTTTTGCACCTGAGCTGGGACGTGCTCTGCCCAAGCTGCCGCCAGCCCGCCAGCCGCCACAACAAGCTGACCGAGCTCGATGAAGAGAGCTACTGCCAGCTGTGCGACCTGCGCATCCCCATCGACTTCGAGCGCT
>CALFML010000278.1 GCA_937879845.1 uncultured Myxococcales bacterium | reverse complement strand
AGATGAAGTGGCGCCCGCAGGAGCTGCCGGTGGCGGGCGCGCCCCTGACCCGCGATCCGAGACCGTGGCTGCTCCTTTTGAGCCGGGATGGCGCGGCCCGGCAGCTGCGCGACCAGCTTCAGCTCATGGGGGAGAACTGCATCACCGTGGCGCTTGGCGCTGAGTACCAATGCACAGCTTCCGGAGAGTACAGGCTCGACCCCGCGGATCCCCGGAGCTATCGGGCGCTGCTGCGCGATGCCTTGGGAGCCGCCGGAGCGTGCAAGGGAATCCTCCACGCCTTCAGCCTGGATGCGGCGCCGTCGGCGCAGCTGACGGCGGAGCGGCTGGTGCAGGACCAGCGCCTGGGACCGCTGAGCGCCCTGCACCTGCTGCAGGCTCTCTCAGAGACGGGCTGGCGCGATCATCCGCCCGTATGGTTCCTCACCCGCGGAGCGGTGCCGCTGGCGGCCGATCCGGGGTGCCGGTCGCTGTCGCAGGCGACGCTGTGGGGCTTCGCCCAGGCGATCGCCAGCGAGCGGCCCGAGCTTGCCTGCCGCTGTATCGATCTGGATGGCGGCGAAGGCGCGGGCGGCGACGACGCGCCGATTGCCGCGCTCATCGCCGAGATTTTCGCCAACGGCAGCGAAGACAAGGTCGTTCTGCGAGCAGGCATCCGGTACGTGGCGCGCCTGCAACGCACCCACTTCTCCCTCGCCCCGGTGGAGCAACGCACGCCGATGCGCGCCGATGGCAGCTACCTTGTCACAGGAGGACTCGGCGGGCTTGGTCTTTGCGCCGCACAGTGGCTGGTGGAAGCGGGCGCCCGACACCTTGTGCTGCTTGGACGGAGCGCTCCTTCAGCGGACGCGCGCAGAGTGTTAGACGGCCTGAAGGCAGCGGGCGTGGAGGTAGTAACGGCTCAGGTCGATGTGTCTAGCCGCGAGCAGCTGGCGGCGCTGCTGGCGCAGCTTGACGGGCCGCTACCGCCCCTGCACGGTATCGTGCATGCCGCCTCGGTGGTCGATGACGGGCTGCTCACAGAGCAAACAGCGGAGCGCTTGCACCGCGTGCTGGCCGCCAAGGCGTACGGCGCATGGAACCTGCACCTTCTTACCCAGCACCAGCCGCTTGATTTCTTTTTTTGCTACTCCTCCGCAATGTCGCTTCTGGGATCGGCGGGGCAGAGCAATTATGTCGCCGCCAACGCGTTCCTCGATGCCCTGTCGCGTCACCGGCAGCTCATCGGACAGCCCGGCACGAGCATAAACTGGGGTCTGTTCACCGAAGTCGGCCAGGCGACACGGAAGGCTGGCTTGGCGGAGCGGCTGGCCGATCGCGGTATGCAGGGTCTGACGCTTGCGCAAGCGCGTCCGGTCTTTCTCCGGCTGCTCCAAGAGCCGCGTGCCGGAATCGGCGTCATGAAGCTTGATGCGCGACGATGGATCGAGTTCTATCCAAGCCTCGCGTCGTCGCCGCTGTGGGCCGAGCTGCGGCGCGAACAGGACGGCGCGGCCGCGGGACGTCATTCCGGCGCCGCGCCTTGGCGGACACGTCTTGGTGCGGCCAATCCGGGCGCGCGCCGGACGATGATCGAGGATCTGTTGGAGCAGGAGATCGGCCACGTCCTGCGTCTAGATGCCGAGCGCGTCGAGCGGCATCTGCCCTTCCGTCAGATGGGAATCGACTCCCTGATGAGCCTGGAGATTCGGAATCGTCTGGAAGTCCGCATGGGAGTACGGCTGCCGGCGGTGATCTTGCTGACGTATCCGACCCTCGCGGAGTTAGGCGCCCACCTGCTTGATAAGCTCGAGCTATCGGTGCCGGAAATGGCGAGCGCCGAGGCGGCGGAGCTTACAGCACCTGCGGACCTGGAGCAGCTGACGGAGGATGAGCTCTTCGCCCGCCTCAAGGACGAGATCTCACAGGCGAAAAACGGGGGGAAGCAATGGGCGGACGAGCCGAAGACATAAGCGCGCACCTGCGGGAAGCGATAAGCACGATCAACCAGCTGCGGCAGCAGCGGGATGAACTGCTGCGTCAAGCCAGCGAACCCATCGCCGTCATCGGTATGGGGTGTCGGTTCCCGGGCGGCGGCAACGATCCGCAGTCGTTCTGGGATGCGCTGCTACGCGGCGTCGATGCGGTGCGCGAGATTCCGATCGAGCGGTGGCCGCCGAATACACCTCCGCCGACCGTTCCCGGAACCCGCTGGGCGGGACTGCTCGATCGAGTAGATCAGTTCGATGCGCGGTTCTTTGGGATCTCCCCGCGCGAGGCGGCAAGTCTGGACCCGCAGCAGCGCCTGCTCCTAGAGGTGGTATGGGAGGCGCTGGAGGACGCCGGCCAGCCCCCTGACCGGCTGGCCGGGAGCCGAGCCGGCGTCTTTGTCGGCATCATGCACCTGGAATACAGAGACTGGGTCGAGGCGACCGACTCGCCGGGACTGGACGCCTACTGCACCACCGGAAACGCGCTCAGCGCCGCCGCCGGCCGGATCTCCTATGCCCTGGGCCTCCAGGGCCCGAGCGTCGCCCTGGACACGGCCTGTTCCTCCTCTTTGGCCGCTGTGCACCTGGCCTGCCAGAGCTTGCGCAGCGGCGAGTGTACTTTGGCGATCGCCGGCGGGGTCAACCTCATCGTCTCGGCGCTCAACATGCAGCGCTTGGCCCTGACCCAGGCCCTTTCACCGGATGGACGCTGCCGGACATTTGATGCGCGCGCCAACGGCACCGCTCGCGGGGAGGGCTGCGGCGCAGTGATCCTGAAGCGTCTCTCCGACGCCCGGCGCGATCGCGATCCGATCCTGGCATTGATCCGCGGCTCGGCGATAAATCACGTCGGGCGGTCCACTGGCTTTACCGCCCCCAGCCCGCTTTCGCAGACGGAGCTTCTCCGCCACGCCCTGGAAAACGCCCGCGTCGCCCCCGGCCAGATCGGCTACATCGAAGCGCATGGCACCGGAACCGCGCTCGGGGATCCTATCGAGCTTGAAGCGCTGACCGCGGTGCTCGGCGCCCCGCGGCGCGATGGGACCAAGTGCTTTGTGTCCTCGGTGAAGACGAACCTGGGCCATCTGGAGGCGGCCGCGGGAGTCGCGGGGCTCATCAAGACCATCCTCGTGCTGCAGCATCAGCGGATTCCCCGCCACCTGCACTTCCAGACCCTGAATCCACGCATCGAGCTGGCCGATACGCCGTTTGTTATTCCGCTGACCGAGCAACCTTTCCCAGCTGGCGACGGTCCGCGGTTCGCCGGCATCAGCTCGTTCGGCCTGAGCGGGATGGGCGCCCACGCCGTACTGGAATCGGCGCCGCGCTCCGAGCCGCGGCCGCCGTTTGACAAGCCGCAGGAACAGCTGCTCGCGCTCTCCGCCAAGTCGGCGCCGGCGCTGCGTGACCTGGTGCAGCGATACGGCGATTTTCTTGCGACGCCGGTGCCGGATGACGCGGCAGAGCTCGCGGACATCGCCTACACCGCCGGCGCCCGCCGCACCCACTACCCGCACCGGCTCGCTGTCGTCGGCACGACGCGGCAGCAGTGGCGCGCCGCACTCTCCGGCTTTGTCGCCGGCAAGACGCCGCCCGGCCTGGTCTCCGGTCACGCCGCGGCCGGCCGCCGGCCTAAGCTGGTCTTCGTCTTTTCCGGCCAGGGCTCGCAGTGGCTGGGCATGGGACGACAGCTTCTGCTATCTGAGCCAGTCTTCCGCAGCATCATCGCCGACTGCGACACGGCCATCCGGAAGGAAGCCGGCTGGTCGCTCACAAAGGAGCTTCACGCTGAGCCGGACCGCTCCAATCTGGCGCGCTTGGAGTTCATACAGCCCATGGTATTTGCCATCGCCGTGGCCCTGGCCGGACTCTATCGCTCCTGGGGGATCGAGCCCGATGCGGTCGTCGGCCAGAGCATGGGCGAGATCGCCGCCGCGCAGGTCAGTGGCGCGCTCTCGCTGGCGGACGCCGTGCGCGTCATCTGCCGCCGAAGCCAGTTGATGCAAAGGCTGAGCGGCTTGGGCGCGGTGGCGCAGCTCGATGCGGATCCGGCTGAGATCCAGCCGCTGATTGCTGACTACGCCGCGCACCTGGCCATCGCCAGCCGCAACGGGCCGCGTTCCACGGTGCTTTCCGGAGAACACGACGCAATGGAGGCCTGCCTGGCGCGCCTGCAGGCGGCAGGCGTCTTTTTCCGCCGGGTGCGTGTCGACGTGGCTTCGCACAGTCCGCAGATGGAGCTCTTGCGCGACGACCTTTTGCGCTCCCTAGAGGGCGTGCGCTCCGTGCAGCCGCAGGTCGCAATGTACTCCACCGTGAACGGTCGGCAAGTGCAGGAGGCGATGCTGGACGCAGCGTATTGGTACCGCAACCTGCGCGAGCCGGTTCTGCTATGGCCTACGGTGGAGCTGCTGCGGGAGCTCGGCCACACGCTTTTTGTGGAGCTTAGCCCGCATCCGATCCTCATGCCGGCGCTGCAAAACGGTTTCGTATCGGACAATAAAGGCGGCACCGCCCTAGGCGCCCTGCGGCGCGAGCAGCCCGAGCGGCGCTGCCTGCAGGAGCTGCTGGGCGAGCTCTATGTCCGCGGCCTGGCGCCGAAGTGGGAGCGCATCCATCCCGCCGCTTCGCAGTGCGTAAAACTGCCCGCTTATCCCTGGCAGCGCGAGCGCTTCTGGCCGGAGAGATCGACAAAACAGGCAGCTAGCGACCAGCGGCCGTTCGCCGCTCGGACCGCCCAGGGGCATCCGCTCCTCGGCGCGCCATTTTCGATTTCGACCCAGCCCGGCGCCCGATATTGGGAGCAGCCGATCAGCCTCATGTCGCTGCCCTACCTTGGCGATCACCGGATTCAGGGGGAGCTGGTATTCCCGGGCTGCGGCTACCTCGAGATGGCGATCGCCGCCGCCCGCCAGATGCAGCCTGAGCGCATTCCGGTCGTAAAGAGTATGCGCTTTGAGCGCATGCTGGTTCTAAATGAGAAGAGCGAACCGATTCTGCAGACGGCGCTGCTGACGACCGGTTCGGACCAAGCCGAGCTGCAGATCTCGCGCAAGGACGGCGAGCACTGGCTGCGGCACACCGCCTGCACGCTGTGCTGGGAAGATACCGGCCAGACCTCCCCGCCGGCTCCTTTGGACCTGGCCGCGCTCAAGCAGCGATGCAAGGTCCGCGTCACGCAGGCGCGGCACTATCAGCACATGCAGGCCCTGGGGATCCAATATGGTCCCAATTTTCAGGGCGTGCAGGAGTTATGGATCGGCGAACGAGAGACGTTGGCTCGCGTAGACGCCCCTCAGTCAATCGCGACGCAGTTTTCGGACTACCACGTGCACCCCGGCTGGCTGGACGCTTGCATCCAGTCCGCCATAAGCGGAATCGATCGGCTTGACAACGGGATTCTGATTGCCGCCGGGCTCGGACGGGTCGAGGTCTATCGTGCTCCCACGGAGTCAGTATGGGTTCATTCAACGTTTTCGCCGCACGAGAGCCAGATGTCCGTCGACCTTTTGGTCTGTACGCCAGACGGGCAGCCGATCCTGCAAGCGCTCCAGGTCAGCATCCAGCAGGTCGCCGACACCGCGGGCCGTCCCGCTGAACAACATGAACAATGGCTCTATGAATCGCAGTGGCGCCGCCAACCCCTGACCGCGGCATTATCCGATCTGGATGACCAGGTCTGGTTGATATTCCTGAATCATGGCGGGGTCGCCGACACCATTTGCTCGGCGATGCAGCAGCGGGGGGCCAAGTGCATCCAGATCACGGCGGGAGAGCAGTATCGCCAACTTGCGGCCGACCGCTACCAGCTAAACCCGAACGACAGCCAAGAATACGACAGCCTGCTCCGCGAAGTCTGCGCGCATGACAGCTGCACCGGCATCATCCATCTCTGGAGTATGGATGGCGGGACTTATGACCGCGGGACCGGAACCGGGGTGACGGATGAGCCCAAGGATACAGAACTGCTCGCGCAGGCGCAGCGGCACGGCTGCCGCAGCGCTCTTTATCTTGTGCAGTCTGTCCTCCGGTTGGGGTTACGACAGGCGCCGCGGCTGTGGTTTGCCACATGCGGGACCCAGAGCGTTACAGAGGCAGACACGGGGATCCGCCTAGCGCCGGCCCCCCTGTGGGGTCTGGCCCAGGCCGTCGCCCGCGAGCACCCGGAGCTCGTATGCACACGAGTCGATCTGAGCCATCGTGCGACAGATGCAGAAGCCCTGCGTCTGGTCGATGAGCTCCGGTCGGGGATGCAAGAAGAGAAGGTAGCGCTGCGCGGAGAGAGCCGCTATGTCGCTCGCCTGGTCCATAGTGCATTCCAGCAAGCCGAGGCGCCGGAAAAGGCACGGGTCGTAGAATCGGGATCCTACTTAATCAGTGGCGGGCTTACCGGACTGGGACTCGCGGCGGCGGAGTGCCTGGTTGCGCACGGCGCAAAACACTTGGTCCTGTTCGGACGCCGCGGTCCAGACCCGGCGGCGCAGGCCGCGATCCGCCGCATGCAAAGTGCCGGGGCGGAAGTGGTTGCTGCGCAGATCGATGTCGCCCACTATGACAGCGTCGCAGAGCTTGTGGCGCGGTTTGGGCAGACGTGGCCGCTGCTGCGCGGAGTGATCCATTCGGCGATGGTGCTTGATGACGGCGTCGTCTCCGAACAGACATGGGAGCGGTTCGAGCGGGTGATGGCGCCAAAGATTCACGGGTCGTGGAACCTGCACCTTGCCACCTTGCGTCTCTCGCTGGACTTTTTTGTCTGCTATTCTTCCAGTGCTTCGCTTCTCGGAACCACGGGGCAGGCGAATTATATCGCCGCCAATGCGTTCCTCGATGCGCTGGCCCATCATCGCCGGCTCCGCGGACTGCCCGGACTGAGCATCAACTGGGGAGCATTCTCCGGCGCCGGGGTCGGGGTCAAAATGCCGGCGCTGCTCCAGCGCTTTGCCGAGCGCGGGATGCAGAGCCTCACCCCGACGGAGGGCAATCAGGCCTTGGTGCGCCTGATCAAAGGCTCTCATGTCCAGGTCGGGGTCATCAAGCTGAACCTGCCGCAGTGGTGCGAGGCCAACCGCAGTCTGCTCAGCTCTCCGTACTGGAGCGAGCTCCTGCACCGCGACCGTCAACATCCGGCCGAAGAAGCGCTGGCCAGGACCCGCTGGCTGGATGATGTCTTGTCTGCCCCCGCCGCCGCCCGACCCGGGCTGCTGGAGCAGCGCTTGAAAGACGAGCTTAGCCGAATCCTGCGGCTCCCAGAGCAGCAGATCGAGCTGCACCTGCCCTTTTTGCAGCTGGGCCTTGATTCCCTTATGGCCGTGGAGCTGCGCAATCGCATTATTGCCGAATTGAGCATCACGATCGCCATCCCGTTTTTCTTGGGGGACATGAGCCTTGGACGGCTCGGGCCGCATCTGCTTGCTCAGATATCTGACGCCGCGGTGTCGCGGGAGGCCGCCGAAGAGATCGCGGAGGGGGTGATATGACCGCCTGAGCCGCCGCTGGCTCGACCGCAGCTTGAAGTCCCGCGGGCGACCGAGCGGGACTCCGCCCGCGCGCTCTGCCGCCGGAAGTCCGCAGCGCTCTTTTTGCGTTGGCTCGCCGCGCAGGCGGCGAACTCGCAGGCCCTTGTGCAGGGTTCCGGGAGCTTTCCAGAACGACATAAGAATTTGTGCTCCCGATGGAGATTTCAGCCCGGACAGTTCACTGTGACCTCAAGCCAGATGACATGCACTAGCACGTCAACCCGGCCGTGGCGGTCCGCGGCGCGGGCTGGCTCGCCGATGGCGGCTGCGGACTCCTAACCCGCCCGGGTCGGAGTATGGCGGCCGCGGCGCATGTACGCCGGACACGTACGACGCGGTATTCGCGGCAAGGCGATCGGGCGGCGGTGCGCGGCGCCGGGATGCCTGAGATTCCGCAGATATATCCGCCCCCTGGACCCGGTGCCCGCGGCGCCCAGCAGATGACCTGCGTCTTGTTAGCAACATGTGCACGAGGAAAGACGATCCTATTTAGAGAAGACCTGATTCGACTCCGTATCTGGCTCCGCCTGTCTGCATGGGAGGATTTGTATGTCTTTAGATTCCGGCTTTGCTTCCCCGACTCAATCTGGAACGGATCCCTGGGGCGGCGCATCGAGTGGCTACGGTGCGGGCGCTTCCGCGGGTTACTCCCAGCAGGGCGACCACAACCAAGTGACCGTCGGCAACGGGCAGGGCGGTGCGGAGGCGCAGGCGGCCAAGGATGTGGTCAAGAATCAGGGCGGAGGGCAGCCCAACTCGCCGCCGCCCTACTATCCCAGCCGCGAAGAGCTCATCCGCGATGTCCAGACCAATCCGAGCCGGTTCAACGTACCGCCCGGGATGCAGCCAGCCGCGTTTGCGCAGCAGTACTTCAATGAGTTTGTCGCCAAGCTCGCCGGCAAGCAGCCGTACGCCACCGATGCGCAGGGCAACCAGCAGCCCTACGATCCGAAACAGGCGGGGCAGGTCTGGACGCCGCAAGAGCGCGACATGCTCCAGCGGTGGGGCTATAACCCCGATGTTCCCAGAGGCAACATAGTAGACGACAACAAGAACAGCGGCCTGTACGGCCTGCGCATCGAGCCCCTCAAAGGCAGCGGCGCCCCGCCGATCGTCGCCTTCCGCGGCACCGAGCCGGGCGCCGGACCGCAGGATCTGCAGTCGGACCTGGGTGGCCGCTATGTCGGCCAGTCGCAGTACGAAGGGAACCTGGCGGCGATCAACCAGCGGCTGTCGCGCCCCGGCGACCGGAACGTCGATGTGGTCGGCTACAGCCTGGGCGGCGCCCTGGCGCAGAAGTACGCGGTCGAGCACGCGCAGCAGGTCGGCCAGCTCAGCACGTTCCAAGCTCCCGGCATCAGCTCGGAGGATGCGGCGCGCTTCCGCCAGTCCAACGCCGATCATCACATCGACGTGAATCACTTTTACAACGACGCCGACATCGTGCATCGCGCCGGCGCCGCCAAGCTCGATGGCAACTTCACCCAGGTGAAAAACCCCAACTGGGGCGCCAAAGATATTGCCACCCTGCATCCGCACCTGAGCTCGATCCTGGCCAACAGCAACGCCGACTTCGAAGGCGCGGTCGGCGCGAACAACATTCACACCTACACGAGCGATCCGCAGAAAGACCGCGGGGCGTTCGAAGGCGCCCGGCGGCTCCTGGGACCGGCGGCATCCGGATTCCTCGGCGGCGCGTACAATCCCATCGTCAACGGCGTCGGCGGGATCGGCCAGGGCTTCAGCGATGCCAAAAAAGGCGGCTCGGAGGTCCTCCACGGCGCCGGGGATCTGTTCCGCAATCCGCTCAAGGGTCTGGGCGAGATCGGACACGGGCTCTGGGACACCGCCAAGGGCGTCGGCGAGGGCTTCGGCGGCGCGGCCCAGATCGGCGGCGGCCTGCTGGCGGGAATCGGCGGCGCCGGCAAGGCGGTGCTGCAGCAGGGCGCGGGCCTTGTCCAAAAGGGCTGGAACGGCGCCAAGAACCTCGCCTCCAGCGCCGCGACCAGCATCGGCAACGGGGTGAGCAACTTCGTGCATGGGGCGCAGGACACGATCTCAAGCGCCGGCCACGCCATCGCCAACACTGCCAGCAGCATCAAAAACGGTGTCGGCAACGCCCTGTCCAACACCGGCCACGCCATCTCCAACGGCTTCAGCTCCGTCAAGAAATTCTTCCATCTTTAAGGGGGGCACTTGCCCGCGCCCCTCATCAGGCAAAGCCGATGAGCCTCCCCCCCGCCGTGCGTTGCTACGGGGAGCCGCGGCTATGCGTCCGTGCCAGAGACCCGCGCCAGCGCATCAAGGAGGGCTGGGGTGCCGCGTGCGGCGACGACCGCTGCGACCCGCTTGTGCAGGGCCGCGTCGTAGCGGTGTACGCCGAGTGCTTCGATGGCCAGAACGGCCTGGCGGAGCTCGCCTTCGCGCACGATGGCGAGCAGGTATTCCGTGGCGGCGGGCTCGCGCAGCATCGCCAGCGCGACCAGCGCGGTGCGCCGCTTTAACCGCGGCGGCAGCTCGGCATACTCGCAGAGGAGCGGGATGGCCTCCGTAAGGCGCGACTGGCCCAGCGCCAGCGCGGCGGCGTCGGCCCGGACTTCGTCGCTCGGATTGAGCAGCCCCTGCATAAACGGCAGCGCCGCCGCCCGCTCCAGCTGAAGGATCGAGGTAAGACACTCGGTAAGGACCAGCGGATCGGCATCGCCGCAGCGGACCTTGAAGCGCAAAAGCGGCACGGCTCCGTCTTGCCCGGTGCAGCCCAGGGCGCGCGCCGCCGCCGCCCGCGCCCCGCGCTCCGGGTCGGCGAGAAGCTCCGCCAGCTGGCTCAGCACGCCCTTTGACCCAAGGCGGGCCAGTCCCATCGCGCACACGCTGCGCAGCTCGACCGCGGTATCCTGGCGGCCGCCGAAGACCGGCTCCGGCTGCACATGGACGATGCCGCGCCAAAAGACCGTGTCATCCTGCGCATCGATGCGCTCCAGGGCGCGGGCGATGGCCGTCTTGGCGGCGCAGCCCTTGTCGCTCTGCCCCGGATCGATCAAGAAGCGGGCGAAGGCCGGAGCGAGCAGCGCGGCCAGCTCGGTGTCCGACTCGTGGACGAGGTCGGCGGCGGCGGCGACGACGAAGCTCGACTTGTCGGTCAGCGCGGCGCGCAGCAGGCTCTGACGCTCGGCGTGGCTCGGCTCGCCGCGGGCGGGCGGCGGCTGCTTTTTGAGCTCAGCCAGGGCGTGCAGCTTGTCGCGCAGCGGATCACGTCGCGGAGGCATGCCGCCGATATATAGGAATCTGGGCCGGTCTGCCAGCTCTCCGCTAATAGCCCGTGGCTTGAAACGCGGCGCGCAGGGCGCGCTCGCGATCGTAGCCCGGCTCGGCGCGTCCGAGCACGCCGCGGGCTAGGTCGGCGGTATCCGTAAACACGCCGTCGCACCCGAACTGGCGCAGCATGCGGAGCTGCCAGCTCTGATTGATGGTGTAAAGGTGTACTAGGAGCCCCGCGCGATGCGCCGGCCCTGTGTGCCACGGCATTCCCTGATACCCGGAGGGGCCAATCCCCGCCCCCAGCGCCTGCGCCTTTTGCACAAGCTCTTCCCAGCGCGGCTTTTTGCCGTCGGCGTCCGGCTTGGGCTTGCGCTCGACCAGCAGCACGCGCGGCACCGCTGGCGCCAGCTCCCGCAGGCGCGCCAGGCTCTGGGCGTCAAAGGACTGGAAGATAAGCGGCGCAGCCTCACCCGGCGGCGGCGGCGCAAGGAAGCCGCGGGCGGCGAGCAGCGCCACAAGCTCGCGCTCATAGCCGGGATACTTTTCCGGATCCTTGGTCTCCAGATACAGGCCCGGTGCGGACGGCAGGTCGGGACGGCGCGCCAGCTCCATCAGCTCTTCCAGGCGGAGGATGCGCAGCCCGACATAGGACGGCCGGGCCCGGTCGGGGTGGGCGGCGTTCCACCAGGCGCCGGCGTCAAGCTGCTGCAGCTCCGCCCAGCTGAACGCGGCGGGACCGCGGTCGCGGCGGTCGGGGAACACGGCGGCGACGTTGGTCGTGCGCTGCAGCGTCTCGTCGTGCAGGGCGATGAGGACGCCGTCGCGGGTGCGCTGCACGTCGGCCTCCAGGTAGTCGGCGCCGATGGCCCGGGCCATAAGGTATGCGGGGCGCGTCTCTTCCGGCGCCCAGGCCGACAGGCCGCGGTGCGCCACGATCGCCGGATAGGGAACCTGCAGCCGCGCGGCAATCGGCGCTCCCGCGGAGCGCGGGCTCACGCTGTCGGCCGCCGCGAAAAAAAGCAGCGCCGCCGCCGGCACTCCAAGAACGACCGCGAGCAAGACCTTCCCTAAAACGCGAGCGGTGCGGCGCTGGGTCGCGCGATGGGCACGGGCGGATTTCACCATGACGCGGCGCACTATACGTCGGAACCCGAGCGGCGGCGCCTCCCTTATCAGCGCCGCCGGTCGCAGCTCCGCGGCCTGGCCGCGCGTGCGGCGCCGGACGCGCCGGAATTCATAGGCGCCTGCCGTTCGCAGTGGACCTGTGGGGGCGTAGCGGCCTATTCTTTGTCGCTGTGACAGCTCGCTTGGTCGCCACTGACTTGGGCCTGCGCGGCGAGTCTTCCGTGGACGACGCTCCGGGTCCGGATGCCGGCATCCCGCAAGGCGGCGTGGTTCCCTATCTGATCCAAGATGGGAAGGTCCACGTCTGCCTGATCTCGCTAAATAGCCAGATCGGCTGGGGCTTTCCCAAAGGCACCGTCGATCCGCCGGAGACCGTCGCCGCCGCGGCGCTGCGCGAAGCGTTCGAGGAGGCGGGCATCCGCGGCCGCGTCGTCGGCGACGCGCTCGGCGGCTACAGCTATGTAAAGCGCGGGATCCGGCTCGATGTGACGGTCTTTCTCATGGCGGTGACCGCGGTCGATCCGTACTGGCCGGAGCGGCGCCAGCGGCAGCGCCGGTTCTGCACCGTGGAACAGGCCAACCTGCTTTTGGCGGTGCCGGGACAGCGGCTGCTGCTCGACCTGGCGATGCAGCGGATAAAGCCGCCGTTGCGGGCCGGCGCCGAGCTGCCGGCGGCGGAGCAGCCGCTCCTCGGGCCGAAGAAGCCGTGCTAGTCGGCGCCGTCGCCGCGCTCTTCGCTGCGGCCGGCCGGGTCTTCCAGACCGTATTTTTTCATCAGCCGATACAGCGTCGTGCGATCGATGCCGAGCTGCCGCGCGGCGTCGCTGCGAACCCCGCGCGCGGCGGACAGCGCGGCGCGGATGTGATCGCGGGCGGCGCGCTCCAGGTGCGCCTGCAGCGTCGAGTCCTTTTCTCGGGCCGGGTCGCTGCCATCGCTGCTGTCGGGCGCGGCGCCGGCCGGGGGGCGCGGGGCAGGGGGGGCGCCGCCGCCCGTGCTGATCAGCAGATCGCTTAGGCCGACGCGCTCCGCCTGCGCCATCACCACGCCGCGCTCGACGGTATTTTCCAGCTCGCGGACGTTGCCGGGCCAGCCGTGGGCCAAAAAGTACTGCTCGACTTCGGGGGCAAAGCCGCTGAGCTTGCGTCCGAGCTCGGCGCTGTGGCGGCGCAAGAAGTGGTGCGCCAGCGGCAAGATGTCGGCGCGGCGTTCGCGCAGAGGCGGCAGCTTGACCGGGATCACGGACAGGCGGAAAAACAGATCCTCGCGGAACCGGCCCGCCGCGACCTCGGCCGGAAGTTCGCGGTTGGTCGCCGCCACCAGGCGGACATCGATGGGCCGCTGCGACTCGCCGCCGACCCGCTGCACTTCGCGCTCCTGCAGCACGCGCAGGAGCTTGCCCTGGAAGTTCAGGCTGACTTCGCCGATTTCGTCGAGGAACAGCGTGCCGCCGTGGGCCCGCTCGAACAGCCCCGGGCGGCTCTGCTGCGCGCCGGTGAAGGCGCCTTTTTCGTGCCCGAACAGCTCGGACTCCAAGAGACCCTCGGCGAGCGCCTTGCAGTTGATGGCGACAAACGGTCCGCCGACCCGCTCGCTGTAGTAGTGGACCGCGCGCGCGACCAGCTCTTTGCCGGTGCCGCTCTCGCCGGTGATAAGGACGGTGGCGCGGCTTGTGGCGGCGCGGCGGACGATCGCGAAGACCTCGCGGATCGCCGGGCTCTCGGCGACGACGTGCTCGCCTTCGGGGGCGTAGCGGCTGCGCAGCTCGGCGCGCAGGTAGCGGTTTTCGCGCGTGAGCTGGGTCAGATCCAGGGCGCGGCGGACCAGCGCCTTCAGCTCCTCATTATCAAAGGGCTTCTGGATGTAGTCGAACGCCCCCTCGCGCATCGCGCACAGCGCAGTGGACACGGAGGCATAGGCGGTAAGCAGGATCACCGGCAGCACCGGATCCAGGCGCCGGGCTTGTTGCAGGACCGCCAGGCCGTCGTGCGCGTGGCCCGGCATCTTCAAGTCGGTGATGAGCAGATCGAAGCCGCCCTCGGCCAGCGCCGCCAGGGCCGCCGCCGGGTCGACGAACGGCCGCACCTCGTAGCCCTGGCGGGCAAGGACCATGGCCAGGATCTCGACCATGCGGCGCTCGTCGTCTAGGACCAGGATGCGCGCCTTCATGCCGCAGCTCCCATGCCGCCAAGGTCCGCGGCGGCGCGCAGGGGCAGGCGGATGGCGAAGCAGGCGCCGGTCCCCTGCGGACCCGAGCCGCGGCCGGGTACGACCGCCAGCACGCCGAGATGGGTCTGGATGATGCGCAGCGCCATCGCCAGACCCAGGCCGGTGCCGCGCGGCTTGGTGGTGAAAAACGGCTCAAAGATCCGCTGCAGCTGCTCCGGAGACAGCCCGGGTCCGCTGTCGGCGACCTCGAGCTGGATCTGGTCTTGGGTGGCGGCGACGCGCAGCGCGATGTTGCCGCCTTGCTCCAGCGCTTCGGCGGCGTTTTTGAGCAGGCCCAGCACCACTTGCGCCAGCAGATCGGGATCGGCGTCCAGCTCCGGTCCCGCCGCGCCTTCGCGGTGGACCTTTACGCCGCGGCGGCGCAGCTCCGGTTCCGCCAGGCCCAGGGCGCGCTCCACGACCGCATCGAGCGCCACCCGCTGCAGCCGCAGCTGCGCCGGCCGAGCAAACGTCAAAAGCGAAGTGATCAAGCTGTCGAGGCGGTCGATCTCCTCGCAGATGAACTGGCAGGCGCGGTGCGCGTCATCGCCGGGGACAAAGCCCTCCTGCACCATCGCCGCGGAGGCGCGGATCACCCCCAGCGGATTTCGCACCTCGTGCGCCACGCCCGCCGCCAGCCGGCCGATCGCCGCCAGCTTCTCATTTTGCACGAGCTGGCGCTGCGACGCCTGCAGCGCCGCGAGCTGCAGGTGGATCGTCCGCGCGTCCGCCTGCGCCCGCCGCCGCGCCTGGACGAGCCGGCCGATGACGTATCCGAGCGCCGCGCACGTCGCCGCGAACAGACAGGTGACGCCGCCCACCGTCACCGCTTGGCTGAGCTTGAGCCGCTCGCCGAGGAACCAGAACAGGGCGAGGTCAAAGACGCCGCTGCCAAGTCCCGCGGCCAGCCCCCACAGCTCCCATCGCGGAGCGCTGCGCTCTGCACGCTGATTGAGATCTTTGGCGCTCAAGGGAGTCCCATCCTATCACGGTGACGGTCGGTTCACGCTCGCACCTGCGGCCGCCGCGGCGCGGCTTTGCCTACTTGGTCGCCGCGGACGTCGGCCGGCCCAGCAGGTAGAGCAGCGGTCCCAGGCTGCCGCCGAGCGCCGTGATCACCAGATAGGGCAGCGCCGAGCTGCCCCGCGCCCGCGCGTCCCGCCACAACCAGGTCGAGACCATGCCGAGCGCGATCACCAGATCCACGCCGATGAGCAGGTTCCAGGCATTGCCCTTGGTCAGCACCGTCACCAGACCCGAAATTCCCGCCGTCTCCAGCGCATAAAGGTGAATCGAAACGAAGATGGCGAAGACAACTCCCACGATGGCTTTCATGACACAGGCTCCTATTGCGTTTGGTTGCGATTCCCTGGCCGCCCGCTTGCGCCGTGGCGCGAGCGGAAGCGGCGACGCAGCCGGATATAGCCAACCCCGTGCCAGAGTTTTCTCGACGGCAACACGCCGGCGTGCGGGGATGCGGCGCCCGAGCTGTAGGGATCTTGCAACGCCGTGTTGCAGCGCTGCAACACGCCAGGGCAAGGGGCTGCCCGGCCAAGCTGTGCTCACGGACATGCGGACTAAAGGGGCCAGCGGCTGCCTCGGCCGCGCGTCCGCAAGCGGTCCGCCCAGTCCCCTGTGTACTTTTTCCCGCCGCGCCTACCTACCCGGCTCACGTTCAGCCAGATAACATGTTCCTGGTCCCCGATACCGCCGTTCCCGGCGGCGAGCGGGTCAAGCTCCTCGATTTCGGCATCGCCAAGTTCCTGACGCACTCGCTGTCGCAGACCACGGCGATGGACGTGGTCATGGGCACGCCGCGCTATATGGCCCCCGAGCAGTGCGAAGGCCGCGACAAAGTAGACAGCAAAGTGGATGTCTACTCCCTGGGAGTGCGCAGGTCCGGCTGGTTGCCGCGGGCGGGCGGCGCAGCCGGTGGCCGCAGCGGCCGACTGCCCGGCATTCCCACCGCGATTCCCACCAGATAAAGCGGTGCAGCGGTCCTTCCCGACGGGACAGCGGTTCCAAACTCAGCGACCGCCGGCTGATGTTCAAAAAATGATCATCAGGTGGTCGAGTTTGGCCATTGTCCGTCGGTGAAATGCTCCTAAGCTACCTATCAGAGCGCGCCGGTAGTAAAAACCCGCCCCGGCGCCCGGCTCTCCTCTTTGTTGGAATCATTGACCAGGAGACATCGATCATGCGCCTTGCCACGACTCTTTCCCTTGCTCTTATGTTGTTTGCTAGACCCGCGGCGGCCAAGGATCCGGCGCTCGGGGCCACGACCTTCACCGTCTACGAAGGCTACATGAGCCCCGCGCAGCAGCCCGGCGAAGAGACCGACGCCCCCAAGGTGCTGGCCAAGGCGGTGGGTCTTACCAGCACCGCGACGCCGACCCCGCGTGAGAGCCGGCCGTCCCGCGGCGTCGGCGTCCTGCGCTTCACCCGCGATCTCACGCGGGCCTACGTCGATATCCAGATCAAAGGCGTCAATCCGTCGGACATCGTGATGTTTCACATCCACTGCGGTCCGCCGGGAGTGCTCGGGCCGATCATCGTCGACTTCGGCGAGTTCGGCGATCCGTCCAAGACCATCGTCGATGGCAAGCTGTCCGTGGAGCTCTCCAATAAGAACATCACCTATATAAAGTCGATGCCCAAGGGGCTAAAGCCCGCCTTGCCGGAGAGCTGTCCGGCCGAGCTCGGACTGCCGACGCAGTCGATGACCATCGCCAACCTCGAATACCTGGCGCGCAAGGGGGTGCTGTACTTTAACCTCCACACCAAGGCGCATACTTTCTATGGCGAGATGCGCGGGCAGATTTATCCCGCGCAGCCGTAGCCGCAGCTGCTCGGGGCGCAGCGGTCTTGCAGAGGGGACCGGACTGGCTAAGATGCGCCCATGAAGAGTGCACATGCAGGAATGTTTTGGCGCGCCGGACTTTTGGCGGCTCTGCTGCTGGCGCGGGTCGCAGCACCGGCGACGGCGCAGCCGGTCAAGGCGGGCGCGGGGAGCAAGCCGGCGGGCGAGCCGACCGGCGGCGCATTGACGGTGCGCGGCGACATTCCCAATCCGGCCGA
Organism: uncultured Myxococcales bacterium; assembly: GCA_937879845.1. GTDB lineage: Bacteria > Myxococcota_A > Polyangia > Palsa-1104 > JAEUJZ01 > CALFML01. Next base: position 30,633 of record CALFML010000278.1, on the reverse strand, counting down.
GCTGAAGCTCGCTGAGCTGCAGGCGCTGGGCGGGGTCAACGCGACGTGGACCGTGCATGGGCAGACGCGCGCCGTGCTCGGCGTGCCGCTGGAGAAAGTACTGCGCCGCTGCGGCTTCACCCCCGGCGTCATGTCCAAGACGCTGCCGCCGGCGCAGAAGCGCCTTGGCTACAAGCTGGCGGTGGTCGCCACCGCGCCCGACGGGTTTCAAGCCGTCTTCAGCGCCGCCGAGCTGACCGAAGGCATGGGCAAGACGCAGGCGCTTTTGGTGTGGATGATCGATGGCAAGCCGCTGCCGGCGGAAGAAGGGGCGCTGCGCCTGGTCGTGCCGAGCGACGGCGAGCCCTCGCGCAGCCTGTACAACCTGAGCCGCATCGATGTCGTCGACATGCGGCGCATCGTCCCTTTGGCGCCGCCCGCCAAGTGAAGCGGGCCGTCTACTTGGTCTTATAGACGTAGACGCCGCGCCAGTCGGCCGGGACCTCGTCGCCCAGCGCCGCCAGGCGGTCGAGGTAGAGAGGGGCGGCTTTGTCGTCGGGATTTTGGGCTTGGAACTCGCCAAACGACTGGCGCGCCGCGGCAAACCGGCCGGTGCGGTAGGCGGCGAGCGCGGCTTCCCACAGCTGCGGCTCGCGGTAGCTTGCCACCTCGCCTTCGGGGCCGCCTAAAAGCTCGTGAACCGCCACCGGCTCCGCCTTGCCTTTTACCTGCACCAGATCGAGCTCGCGGAAGCGATAGCCGGCGCCGGCCAGGCGGCGGGTCTCGTTGCCGACCAGGCAAAAGACGCCGTAGTTCTTGGTCAGCCCCTCAAGGCGCGAGGAGAGGTTCACCGCATCGCCCATCACCGTGTAGTTGAAGTGCTCCTCCGAGCCCATGTTGCCGACCACCATGTCGCCGCTGTTGAGGCCGACGCCGATGCGGATATCGACGCCCATCTCGCGCACGGTCGGCCGCAGGCGCTCGACCTCGGCATGCATGCGCAGGGCGCAGCCGCAGGCTTGCGCGGGGTGGCTGGGGTTGGCGATGGGAGCGCCGAAGACCGCCATCACCGCATCGCCGATGAACTTATCGAGGAAGCCGCCGCTCGTGAGCACGGCGCGGGTCATCGGCGTAAGGTAGGTGTTGAGCACCTTGACCAGCTGTTCCGGCGCCAGCTTCTCACTAAAAGAAGTGAAGTCGCGGATGTCGGAGAACAGCACGGTGAGGTGCCGGCGCTCGCCGCCGAGCGACAGGGCGGCGGGGTTTTCCAGGAGCTCTTCGATCACTTCGTTGGCGAGATAGCGGCCAAACGCAAAGCGCACCCGGCGGCGCTGCAGTCCCTCCGCGGCATAGGCGATGGTCAAGCAGGTCGCCATGACCGCAAGAGCGGTGACGATGGGACCCATGAACGACAGCCACAGGTTGCGCGTCGCAAACAGCTGATAAGAAATGAGCAGCGCGGCTAAAAGAAAAGCAAGGGCAATCCCGACCTGCGGCAGCGGGCCAAGCTGAAGGCGCGGCCAGAACAAAAGGGCGATGGCCAGGCCCAAGGCGAGACAGAACAGCGCATCGTCCACAAACCCCGCCCGCCGCAGCGGGTCGCCGCGCAGGAGGTTGTCCACCGCGGTGGCGTGCATCTCGACGCCGGGGAAGCCGGAGCCGAAGGAGGTGCGGGTGGAGTCGCGGCCGATGTACGTCATGCCGATGATGACGACCTTGTCCTTCAAGGCGCCGGGCGGGATGCGGCTCTTTACGACATCGATCGCCGAAAACGTCGGAAACGTCCCGGCGGGGCCGCGGAAGTTGAGCAAAATCCCGTCATCCCCCCCTAGGCCAATCGTCTGCTCTCCCAGATGGACGGTGCGATCGGTGCCGACGTAGGCCAGGCTGCCGCGCGGAACGTCGCGCCAGGCGGCGACGAGCTGCACGGATAACGCGGCGAAATAGCTGTCGGCGTAGGTGCGGACCAGCGGCAGCTCGCGCAGGGAGTGGCCCTCGTCTTCCAAAATGGTCACGATGCCCAGCGCGTGCGCCGCCCGGTTGAAGCGCGGCAGGGAGGCCAGGACCTCCACCGCCGTGCGCGGCCGCCACGGACCCGGCACGCTCTGGCCGTACTTGCCGCGGCTGAGCGCGGAAGCGGGAGCGAGCTTGCCGTGGTGGGCGATCCCCATGTGGAATCCGAGGACGATATTTCCCGATTCGCGGATGACCTGCGTCAGGTGCTCGTCGCCTTGCGTCTCATGTTGGACGCGGCGGAGCAGCAAGTCGCCGGCGGGTGCGATACCGGCTGCTGCCGCGGCTGCGGTCGCGGTCGCGGTCGCGGTCGCGGTCGCGGTCGCGGGACTAATGGCCTGCGTCCCATCGGTGGGAGACGGAGCCGGAACCGGAGCAGGCGCCGGAGCGAAAACCGGAGCGGGCGCCGCGGCGATCGGAGCGGGCGGCAGGCGGTCGACGTAGGCGTTGATGTCGGCCGTGAGCGGCGCCGGCAAGATGCGCTCGTCGTCGGTGAACAGAGCATCGATGCCGATGACCTTGGCCCCGGCCGCATGAGTGGCGTCAAGGAGCCGGGCCCAGCCGTCGCGGCGCTCGTATAAGGTGGGATCCTGGGCCAGGGTCTGATCGTCAATCGCGACGATCACGGCCTCGCTGCCGGGCGGGCGCGGGCCGCGGAGCTGAAAGCGCAGATCGAGGAGGCGCCGCTCGAAGCTTTCGAAGCCCGGCAGCTCGCGCCCGGTGCGGTGCAGGCCGATAAGTCCTGACACGACCAGCGCGGCAGCGATGCCGGCGGCAACAGGGGTAGCAAAGCGCGCTTTGGGCATCAGTTTGCCGGCTTGTCGAAGATCAAGGGGAACGTCAGCACCGCGGTCGTCGGCTTGTCGTCCTTGCCCAGCGGCGCGGGGAACTTCCACTGCTTGGCGCGGCTTATAAGGCACGGGCCCAGCTGCGGGTCGCTGACGGCGCCGCTGACATTGGCGGCGGCGACGCTGCCTTGGCCATCGAGCGTGAGCTTGAGCGCCAGCTTGCCGGCGACCGCGGGGTTTGCCCGCAGCGCCAGCTCATAGCAGTAGCGCAGCTCGTTTTGATGGCGCCGCGCGATGATGCTGACCAGCGGCTTTTGCAGCGGACCGTCCACCTCCACCTCGCCGATCGTGACCGAGGCGGCCGACCGCGACGACCCGCCCAGGTGGCCGGCGCCGCTGCCGTAACCGCTGCCGCTGCCGATGCCGCTCCCGCTGCCCAGGCCGCCGATGGTGCCGATGCCGCCGCCGCCGGTCCCGGTGCCGCGTATGCCTAGGCCACCCAGACCGCTGCTCGAGCCGGTCTGGCCGCCGAGACCGCCCGTCGCCAGCCCGCCCTTGTCCGACCGCGGGGCGACGGCGATTTCGCGCGCGTCGGCGGGACGGGCGATGTCATCCTTGGCCGCCGCTTCTTCGTTTTCGGACTGAATCAGACCGCGCGACACGGGCCGGGGCGGCGGCGAGTTCGGCCGCGCGGCGCCTTTTGTCGCCGGCGGGCGGGCCACCGGCTGGACCGCCGGCTCCGGCGGCGCGCTGCTCGACTGCGGCGCTACCGAGTCGGCTCCGGCCAGGCGCGCCTGCGTCCCGGCGATCCGCTCGGCGCGGCCGCGCTCTTCGCGGGTAAGCACCCGATCGAGCTGCGACGCCAAGCTCTCTTGGGTCGGCGGCGCATCAAGCGACACGATCTTGGCCACCGCAAGGCTTGTGTCCTCATCGATCTTGACCACGTAGCCGTTGCGCAGCTTCACCACGACGAACTCGCCGGCCGGCACCTCGACCACATCGCTGCGCAGAAGCGGGGTGCCCACCTGGGCCGGAAACTGCTTACCGGCGGCGCGAAAGGTGACATGGGCGCCGCCGCGGAGGTGCACCCAGGCGACGAACTCGCCGGTCCCCGCCGCGGCCGGCCGCAAAAGCTCGGCGCGCGCCGCGACCGCCGTGCATAGAAGCACCGCTCCCAAGAGTGCCAGAGCCTTGCTGAACATTGGATTTGACCCGCCTGTCATGGTCGCTATGCCGCGCCGCTCCCCCTGGACCCGCGCCCCCGGCGCCGGACCTGCCGGCGCGGCAGTAGCATCCATCATAATTTGAGCGGCCGAAAAATACACGCGCCGGCCCATCGGCCAGCGCGGGCGTTGTAGGGACGCAACAACAGGAAGGGAGAGGGAATCGGCGCGGAGCGGCTGCGGCAAGCGGGGGCGGGGAGCGCCCCCTTCAAAGGGCTCTTACGCGGCGGTCGTTACTTTCCGGCGCGGTAGGTATTCCACATCGAGTCCATGCGCGTATCCTGGGCCGCGGTGAACGTATTCATGCACGCGTCGTCGGTGTAGTCCATGAAGTTGTAGATCGGGTCGGCGCCGGCGCCGGAGCAGGTGTCGCGGCCGGCGGGGCAGCCGAACGCCGCCGACTTCTCGGACGGGGTGTCAGCGACGCCGTCACCGCTCTTGGTGCAGGCGCCCTGGAACGTGTGGTAAAGACCCATCCAGTGGCCGATCTCGTGGGTGGCGGTGTCGCCCAAGTTGTAGGGGGTGGCGGTACCACCGGGCACCGAGGAGAACAGGATCACGACGCCGTCAAGCTTCGGCTGGCGCGTATAGTCGGAGGGGAAGGTCGCCCAGCCGAGGAGGCCGCCACCGAGGTTGGCCGTGTAGAGGTTGAGATCCTTGGCCGTGCCGCGGCGCAGGGAGTTCTTCATCTGCGTCTCGGCAGTGGTCCCATTGCTCACGTTGTACCAGGAGGAGTTGGTGGTGCGGTCGGTGGCCGCCAGGTGGAACTGCCAACCGGTGCTGGCGTAGGCGGCGTTTAGAACATTGATCTGACTCGTGATCTGCGAATCGGGGATGTCGCCGTTGGCTATGCCCTGGCCATTATTAATGACGTGGACGTAGACCTCGATGAGGCCGCCGGTGACTCCGGCCGCCGCAGCGCCGCCCAGCGACCGCTGCGCGGACATGAAGCTGATCTCGTTTTCCACTGCCGCCTTCTCAGAATCAGTCAGATCCTTCTGCGAGCAGCGGATAAGACCCGAAGGAGCGCGGATTTGGCTGCTGTCCTGAACGACGTCGTCCAGATCATCCAGCTGCTCATTACCGCACGCGCTCATCGTAACGGCGGAGGCCAGAGCGAAAGCAGTTCCCAGGAGGTACCCAATACTGCGGCTCTCAAAACGCTTCATCTATGCCCCTTTTCTTCCGTGGAGGGTTGTTGTCCGCGGAGAGTTCATTTTTCCCCGGCTAAAAAAATACGCAAACACAAATTTATAAGTGATGTGATTTTTAGAACTTTAAGAATGAACAAACGTGTGACCCGCGCCACGCAGGTCGGGGAAGCTCAGACTCGCTCTGATTAGTAGGGAATCTTGTGTGATAGGAATATCTTGCGCCGCCGGGACGGCTTTGGGAAAGCGGCGGCCGGGGCCCCGGCATTGCGGGGAATTTGTTCTGCGTTACGCCACTTTGGGAAGCGAGTAAGTGAAGACCGCAAATTTCTGCCCGCGGCGCGGGCGTTTTTCGCTGGATTGGAAGGCGATCCGATCTTGCGAACTGGAATTTGGGAATCCTTACGGATCGCGGTGTATTAGCGCGGCAGACCGCCCTCAGCGGTCGGAACGGCGGTCCGGGGCCCCGCCATTGCTTCGCCCGATGAGCCGCTAGCGGCTTGCGGAGCCGGCGGCGCAGCTGCCGCTCAGATCTGCAGCGGCTCCTTGACCTGTATCGCTAAGGCGGCCGCCGCGGATTAGGAGTCAAATCCTGAGAGCCGCGACCCGCACTTCCCACCACTAGGATTACCGCTGCTGTACGTCGCTAGGGCGGCCGGCGCGAGTCGGTGCGAGGCGGCGCGGCGGCGCGGCGACCTCCCTGGGAGTCATCTTTTACGAGCTCCTGGCCGGAACGCGGCCCTTTGATGCGCAGACGCCCCAGGCGATCATGCGGCAGCACCTGAACATGAGACCGCCGGCGCTGCGCGAGCGGGCTCCCTGGGTCAGTGAGCGCCTCTGCCAGCTCGTGCACGGCATGCTCGCCAAAAATGGCGCCAAGCGGCCGTCCATGGCCCAGGTGCAGGAGCGGCTGGCGGTCGATGCGCGCGGCGTCACGATGGAGCGGCTGCGGCATCCGGCGGTCATCGCCGTGGCGTTTACGCTGCTCAGCAGCGGCGGCTGGATGTTGTGGCGGCAGCATGAGCATGCCCGCGCCGGCCACCCCGCGGGAAACGCTGTGCCGCCGCCGGCCGCTGCGTCGGCGCCGGCGAGCGCGGCGAGTGCGTCCGCGCCGACGGCCGCGACCACGGCATCCCCGGGTGCGATGCCCGCGCCGGCGGTCGCGTCCGCGGCATCCGCTGGTGCGGCGCCCGTGCCGGCGACCGCGTCCGGTCTGGCTGGTGCGGCGCCCGTGCCCGGCCTGACTGGTGCGGCGCCCGTGCCCGGTCTGACTGGTGCGGCGCCCGTGCCCGGTCTGACTGGTGCGGCGCCCGTGCCCGGCCTGACTGGTGCGGCGCCCGTGCCCGGTCTGGCTGGTGCGGCGCCCGTGCCGGCGACTGCGTCCGGTCTGGCTGGTGCGGCGCCCGTGCCGGCGACCGCGTCCGGTCTGGCTGGTGCGGCGCTCGTGCCGGCGGCCGCGTCCGGCCTGAGCGGGGAGCCGACGCCGAAAAATGCTGCTCCGGCGGTCGCTGCGGGCCCGCCGCCGACTCCGACGGCGGCGCCAAGCAATGCGCCCGCAGCGGCTTCGCGCTCCGTCCGTTCGCGCGGCCAGCGCCCTTCGGCCCGGCGGGCCCAGCCTGCGGCGCCCGCGCCCGCGCCGAAGGAAAAACCGGCCGGCGGCATTCTCAAGGCGATCGACTTTGGCAAGCATTAGGCGGAGAGCTCGGCGATGGCGGTGAGCGGGCGCATCCTGGGGCGCATCCTTTGGGCCTGGCTTCTGTGCCAGGGTCTGTTTTTGTCCGCCGCAGCCGCCGGGCGCGGTCCGGCGCGGCCGGTGGAAGACGCCGATACCGTGCGGGCGCGGCTCTACCTGGAGGCGGCCGTCGCCTACTTCAACGATGGTCAGTTCGCCGACGCGGAGCGCGGCATGCTGCGCGCCTATGAGCTGCGCCCCGTGCCGGAGCTGCAGTACAACCTGGCGCAGTGCCAGGAGCGCCTGGGGGCGCTGGATCGCGCCGTCTCTTCCTACCGCTCCTATCTGAAGAGCCGCCCCGACGCCGAGGATGCCCCCGAAGTCGATAAGCGCATCGCGCAGCTGGAGGAGCGGATGCACACCGCCGCCCCGCCGGCACCGACCGCCGCCCCGGCGGCCGCAGACACCCCGCCGGCGGCAAATCCGACCCCGCCCGCTGCGGGCGCCGCCGCGCCGCCGACCACCCCGCCCAAGGTCGTCTTCAAAGAGATCATCGTCTACAAAGAGCCCCCGCCCAAAGCCGGCCGCAGCGTGCGCATCGCCGGCGTGAGCCTGCTGCCCCTGGCCGCCGCCGGTCTGGCCACCGGCATCGTCTTTTCGGTGACGGCAGCGCAGCTTAACTCGAGCATCGAAGCGCAGGCGGCGAACTTTCAGAAGCTGTTCAACCTGGACATCCGCAGCTGCAGCAACACGCAGCTGCAGCAGCAGGCGGTGGCGAACAAAGCCAGCCAAGACGCGGCGATGCTGGCGGGCGGCAATCCCAGCTTGCAGCAGACGATCACCGATCAGCTCACAATGACCTACGGGCTGACCTCGATGAACATCTGCGAATTTTATCGAATCGCCTCGGACAACGGTACGTTGAACACAGCGGGCGCGGTGATCGGCTACGCTGTAGCTGGACTATCGCTCATTGGTACGGCGGGACTTGTGCTCTACGCGCATTATCTGGATCGCAAACAAGAGCGCGAGCTCGCCGTCAAAAGCCGCGTGTCCAATCTTTCCTGGATTCTTGCTCCCTACGGTGGCCCGGCCGGTGCTGGGTTAGTCCTCAACGGAAGGTTCTGACGATGACCCAACTATCTCGACTGATCATTCCCCTGCTCGCCGGACTCGCTCTGGGCGGGTGCAAAGACAAAAGCAAGACGGATACGGCGGCGCCGCCGGCCGCGGTAGAGCCGGCCGCGGCGACCGCGCCGACCGCGGCCGCGCAGCCGACGGGGGGACGGCGGATTGACATCGACGTCGGCAAGTTCGCCTACAAGCCGGACCGCATCACCGGCAAGCCCGGCGAGCCTATCACCCTCGTGTTCCACTACAGCAAAGAGTCCGGCGAGTGCGGCCACGAGCTGCTCCTGCCCGACGACCGCAAGTTCGTGCTCGATACCGAGAAGCCCACCGAGGTCGCGATCACCATGCCGGCCGACAAGAAGGAGCTCGGCTTCACCTGCGGCATGCGCATGCTCAAGGGCACGCTCGTAGTCGAGTAGCCGGCCAGCTGCGCTCCGCTTAGGCGCTGCCGGCGCTTGCCGGCATCGTCCGCCCGCCCGCGGCATCCCGCCGCCATTTCTTCTATTTCATAGAGCGCGCGCAGTACGCCGCGTTCCTGCCACCCCTGCGGCCTGGGAGCGGACTCGCCGTGCGCGGTCTTTACGATGGGGCACAAAGGCGTCCGCGGTCGCGTTCTGGAGGGGCGATGGGACGCTCTCCGGAGCGGGTCAGAGCGCGTCGGAGCGGGTCAGAGCGGGTCAGAGCGCATCAGAGCGTGTCGGAGCGCGTCCAGGCAGTGATCAGAGCGGGTGGGTGGGGAGCGGCGGCGGCGCGGCCGGGAAGCGCTTTGACGAGCTTCTGCGGCCGGCGGGAAGCGGGGCTACTTGACCTGGCTGAAGACGTGGGGCTGGGTCGCCTTATAGTGGTCTTTGAGGACCTTGAACTGATCCAAGATGGCGTTGAATTCCTCACGCGACAGCGCCATCACGTCCACCGCCGTGACCGTGCGCACCGACGAGGTGTACTTGGCGGCGTTGAGCATCGCGCGCTCGCCGAAGATCTCCTGCGGGCCCATCTTGGCCAGGACCTTCTCCGGGCGGTCCACCCTCCGCTCCTGCCAGATCTCGACCTGGCCGCTCTTGATGAGGAACAGCTCGCGGGCGATCTGTCCTTCGGCGATGATGATCTCGCCGGGCTCGTAGTGGCGCAGCGTCAGGCCGCTTTTTTTCGTCGTGCTGAGCTGCGTCAGATCGCGCGGCAGGAACAGGTCGATGAACCAGTCAAGGCCCACGCGGATGCGGCGGGCGAAGCCCGGCAGCTTGAGGAGGTAGATGAAGCGCCACATCATCCAGGCGATAAACCCGGTGAGATGGATGCCCATGAGATCGGCGACGGCGCTGCGCTGCCCGAGCGACGCCAGCATGCCCAGGGCCTTGAACGAGAACTTGCGCAGCGGCTTATGGTCGATGGTGGCGGCGATGTTGAGCGCGCACACCTTGGCCTGGCGGATGGCGAACTGCGCCGTCGGCGGGCACAGGCCCTGGCCGGTGGGGCTGGGAACGCCGGCGCAGTCGCCGACCGCCCAGTAGCCGGGCTTGTTGCGGCACTGCAGCATGTCATCGGTGGCGAAAAGGCCGGTCGACTTGCCCTGGAACTTGGCTTCCTCGAACCCGCCGCCGCTCAAGGCGTCTTTGGCCAGAGGGTTGGGCGCGTTGCCGACCGTGCAGACGAACGTGTACGTATAAAGGACGCGGCCGCTCTTGAGGTAGACGCGGTCGGGGGAGCAGGAGCGCACGCGGTCGCTCAGCACGAGCTCGATCTTGCGCCCCTCCAGCACCTTGCGGGCGGCGTCGCGGAGCTTGGGCGGCATCTCGGGCAGGATCTCCTTGTCCGAGTGCACGAGCTTGAACAGAACGTCCTTCTTGGGAATGTTGGGGAAGTACTCCAGCGAGCGGTCCACCAGCTCGCAGAGCTCACCGACCGTCTCGACGCCGCTGAAGCCGCCGCCGGCGACGACGAAGCTGAGCAGGGCCTGGCGCTGCTTGGGATCGGGCTCGGCGTCGGCGAGCTCGAGGCACTTGATGACGTGGTTGCGCAGCTCGAAGGCATCGCCCAGGGTCTTCATTCCCATGCCGTGCTCGGACACGCCGGGCATGGAGGAGAAGTTGGAGACCTTGCCGAGACAGAACACGAGGTGGTCGTAGCGCACGCCGATCTGCCGCCGCCCATCGCCCTGGGTGACGCGCACCCGGCGGTTGGCGAAGTCGATCTGGTCGATGCTGCACAGACGGAAGTTGACGCCGCGGATAAGCTCGCGGATGGGGGTCACGGCGTGGGTGGGACCGATGCCACCAGCCGCCACTTCCGGCAGCAGCGGCTGGTAGACCTGATAGTTTTCCTGACTCAGGAGCTCGATATCGACATCTTCACGCTTGCCCAGGACACTGGCCAAGTGCTTGGCGGTGTAAACTCCGGCGAAGCCGCCGCCCAGGACCAGGATGCGCGTCCGTAGCTTGCCGGACAGCTGCTTCGGATCGTGGGCCATCATCACCGAGTCGGCGCCCCCTGGAGCCCCGGCTAGGTTGCCATCCATATCCATTATCGTCGGTTCAAAGTCGTCATCCTTGTTGCCCGCGGCAGGGCCAGGATCTCCAGAGCTTGGTCGCGTCGTCATCGAATCTCCGGAATGGCAGAAGGGGAAAAAGGCAACTCACAAGTAGGACAAGACCGCCCGAGTCGCCTTCGGACTCGGGCGGTGGGTTTACACGGAACGGTTACAGCGACAGCAGGAATCGGACTACCTGAAGCTGCTGCGCCGGGGTCAGCGCGTGCCACTTCTCGATCGTGTTGCGCGCCTCGCCGCGGAAACGGCTGTTACGGCTGCAGACGTCGAACTCCGGCAGAGTGGCCGGGCACTGGGTGTAGTCGTTGCCCGGAGGAGCCGGCAGATCGTGCAGCTCAATCGCCGCCATGAGGGCGTGCTCGACGCTATCGACGTTCAGCGTCATGTTGGCGCCGGTCGAGTCGGTGTACACGGTCGTCGCCATGGCCTTGATCGAAGCCGGGGCGGCGGGATCGGTGCCGTAGTCATCCGGGAACGGACCGTTTATCTTCTGCGTGCCATCGGGAGCGAACTCGCCGGTGTCCGGGGTCAGCTTGCCGACTACGTTTACGTAGATGCGGGCGTCGTGCATAAACGGCGGGCCGGTCTTGCCGATGCCCATGAGCGGCGGGGTGCGGAACTCGTTCGGGTTGGCAACGCCGGTGACCGAGAACGGCACGACCGCATCGCCGAGCGCGCGGCTCAGGCCGGGACGGCTGAAGCCGTTGGCAAACACCGCGTTGTAGTAGGCCTTGAGCATCGCGTTGCCCGCGCCCTGGTAGACGGTCGGGTATAGATACTCGGGCCGGCCCTGCGGCAGGGTCGGGAGCGCGTGGATGATGAGGTCGGAGAAGATCGGCGCCCACTTGTTGCTCAGCAGGTCGGCGTCGATCTGCGCCGGCGATATGCCGGTGCGCTGGATCGGGATGTGGCAGGCGACGCAGTTGAGCTGGCGGTCCACGGCGATGCCGCGGTCGGCGTTGTAGTCGCCGGCGCGGACGGCCTGCTGACCGGCGGTGGTGCGGCTGAGGAACGCCGGCATGTCGATGCCGAACAGGGCGGCGCCGGCCTGGACTTCGACGGCCAGGGCGCTGGTCGCAGGGGTCTCACGCAGGGCCGGTACATAGTCCGGCGGAGCAAACAGGCGGATCATGGCGCGCAGGTTGCGCACCACATCCACCGTGATCTCGGGGTCGCGCACCTGGTCGCAGCCGCGGTTGACGTTGTTCTGCGGGAACGGCTCGTCAGACGGGGCCAGGAGGCTGGTCAGACCGATCTCGCCGCGGGTGCCGCCGATGTCGAACTGCAGCAGGGTGACGCCGGCGGCGCGCAGACCGAAGCGGCTGACGCGCTGGACCGGATCGCCGCCGATGATGCTGGGATCGGCGCGGCCTTCGTTGTGGCGGCCGGAGATGCAGTCGCCCGGGCAGATCGCGTGATCGACCACCGGCAGCAGCGAGGAGCAGCTGCGCTGGCCTGCCGGCGGGGTGCCGCCCGCGAGGCACGGCTCGGTGTCGTCTTGGATGTCCTGAAGGTCTTCCTGCGCCAGCAGGTCGGCGAAGTAAATAGCCTCCATCAGACCGCGGCCGATGTACGGCGGGCCGGCGCGCTCGCCGACGGCGCGGAAGGCGCCGACCATCGACAGGCCGCTCACCGGATCGAAGCCGCCCTGGAGGAACGGATCGCGGGACGGCGGCGGCTGGATCTCACTGACGCAGCCGTTGGCGACGTTGTTGGAGTGGACGTGCTGCAGCGGCCCGCCGAGGATCTCGATCGCGTCGAAGGCGCCGCTGGCCGGGAAGTAGTCGCCGAACAGGGTGAACGCCGCGGTGTTGGGGCGGTAGTTGTCGTGGATGTAGTCGTAGTTGGTCGGGCCCTGGCGGGCGGCGCGCGACACCGGCGTGTTCACCGTGTTCAGGGTGGTGAACTGCTGGCCGTTGAAGGTGATGCTGTTCTGCAGGTTGTTGTCGCGCACGTCGGTCGAGCTGAAGTGACAGCCCAGGCAGCGGCGCTGGTTGAACAGCGGGCCGACGCCCTCGGCATCGGTGTGCGAGACGGTGAAGAAGGACAGCGGGCTGTTCGGATCGCTGGTGTCCATCAGCGCCCGGCCTTGGGCCGATAGGTTCGGATAGCCCAGCGCGTCGGCGCTATTGGCGGAGCCGAAGGTGTCGCGCTTGGCGAACGTGATAGCCGTGGTTTTCGTCGGATCGCCCGGCAGCGCGACGCCGGAGATATCGCGGGTGCTGACCGAGTCCACGGTCTCCGTCACATTGCCGTTGTAACAGCCCCCGAGCGCACCCGCGACCGCCAGGGTCGAGGCGAGCAAGGTGCCGCGACGCCGCGGCCACTTCAGAAGAATATTTGCTCTCATGGTTACTTGCCTCCTGGGTTTGGGTACGGACTAGAAATCGGCCACTACGTCCACGTAAACGTGCTGCCAGCGGAAGTCCTTGAGGGGGAATCCCTTGTAGTCCCAGTAGGACAGCTGTGCGAGCAGGTTGTGGGTGATGCGGAAGTTCGCACCTACGTTGACACCACGGAAGGCGGTGCCGCCGCCCAGATCGGAGTCCGCAAGCGTTCCCAGCGTAGCATCGGCATCGACGTCGCGGTAGACCGCCCAGATGTTGAGCGGGTTAAGCGCGCCCTTCTCCCAGCTGCCGGCGCGGATGCCGAGCGTGATGCCCCAGCCGTTGCTGTCCTGGCTGACCGCGAAGTTATGGGTGAAGTTTCCGTACAGGAAGATCTCCGGATTGCCAAGCCGCGGCAGGCGTCCGAAGGAGGGAAGATCCAGCTGCAGCTGCGCGCTGCCGATACGGAACTGGTCGACCACGAAGCCCTGGGCGCCCGGACCGTACGAGACGCGGTTGTTGGTGGTCTGCAGACCGCGGCGCAGAAGGACCGAGGGCTCGCCTTCGACGATGAAGGCCGAGCCGCCGCTGAACTGCGGCGAGCGCAGGCCGTTGTTCAGGTTCGAGATGTCGTAGTAGGCGATGGCGGCGCCGATGTACGGCTCGAACTTGAAGTGCAGCTGGTCGGCGACCATGAACGTGGTGCCGGTGAGGCCGATGAAGCGGAACGGCTGGGTGAACTCCAGGCTGAAGTAGGCCAGCGAGTTCTCGAGCTTGATCTGGTGCTTCTCCGAGCCGCCTTTGTAGAACGTGACGTGCAGGGCCAGACCCTCGGGCGAGATGTCATCGTCCCACACCAGCTGGTCGCGGACCGTGCCGCGATCACCACGCCAGAACGGATTGGGAATGCTGCCGAAGCTCAGGCTCAGCCGGTCGCGGTCCTTGAACGGACGGATCGAGCCGTAGGCGTGATCGAAGCCGACCGACTTCTCACGGAACAGATCGCCGGCGGTGACGAACGGCGCCGCGGGGTTGGGGTTGAGGCCGGTGGTCAGGCGCACGCCGACCGTGACAACGCCGTCGTCATCATAGGTGATGCCCAGGCGTATGCGGCTTCGCAGGGTGTTCCAGACGATGCCGTCCTGAAGCAGGTCGGTCTGGTTCTCGTTCTTCGACCAGTCGTAGCGCAGCGTGACGCTGCCGTTGATGATGACGTGGTTGAGGAAGCCGTTCTTCCCCTGCACGGTTCCGGGGAGCGCGGAGCCGGGCATGGCGTTGTTGACGAACGAGGTCGGGAGCACGCCCTTCCGGTTGGAACCGGAGACGTCGCGCTCGTGGCTCTTTTTCTCTAGGTCGTCGAGGGTCGCTTTCAGATCGGCGTACTGGCGTTTAAGCTGCGCCAGTTCGTTGACCGAGTCGGGGGCGGCGCCCGGTCCGTCGAACTGCGCGTTGAGCTTGGTCTGCTGGCCAGCGGTAATCTGCACCTTCTGCTGCCACAGCGGAGGTTCGCCGGGGGCGCCGCGAACTTCGACCTGGTGCTCGCCTTCGGGGAGCTGATCCAGGGTGGCCGGCGAGGTGCCGATTTCCTTCCCATCGACAAAGATAAGTCCGTGCGGCGCCGCAACAATCAGCGAGCCGGACTTGCTGTCGGCGACCTTGGCCTCCGGAAGCAGCGCCACAGTCAGGGTCTTCTGCTCCGCGGGGTTGACGGTCAGGGTTTCAGTGTAGCTCTTGAAGCCGGGCTTGCGCACTTCGACAGTGTGCTGGCCTTGCTTGATCTCGACGTCCGTAGGCACGGTTCCGACCGACACGCCATCGACGAAGATCTGGGCGCCGCGCGCCTCTTCGCTGGCGGTCGGGCGGAGGAGCAAGCGCTCCTGCGCCGATTCGAGCTTGAAGCTGAAATGTTCGAGGTGTTTGTTCACCTCGATGTCTTTTTCAAAGGGGTGATAACCCGGAAGTTCCATGATGACCTTATGCGGACCCTTGGTCAGATGGAGCTTCAAAGTCGAAGTGGCAATACCCCGCGCACCGCTGGCTTTGTCATCGATATAGATCGTCGCACCCGGAGGTTCCGAGATCATCGTGACCGGCAGCGTGGGACCCTTTTTAGGCGGCTTGGCAGCTTTGGGTGCCTTGGCAGCTTTAGGTGCCTTGGCAGGTACTGGCTGCGCCGCAGCAATAGGACCGATTAGAGGATATATCAAACCCAGAACTATCAATCTTTTCCACTGCATGAGACCCCCGTACAAATGGGAACCCGCCTATCCGGCGGGTTCATCCCTAGAGCGCCAATCCCTTTTGTTGCGAAGGCGACTCAGCTACTGCGAGTCTTCTTCAACGTGTTCTTTGTGCTTTTTGCGGCTTACTGACAGCTCGATTACCGCGTCCTCGCTCGGTTCATGGTGAGCATGAATCTTGAGGTTCTTATGCGGTATTCCTGCTTCCGTCAGGAGCTTCTTCAGCTCCGCAGCGCGCTCGGTCGCCAGCTTCTTGACGATGTGCTTTTCGCCGCTGGCACCGACCTTCATGATGAGCTCCGTAATGCCCGGATCGGCCTGGACGGCCTTGGCCAGGGCTTGGAGTACGGCCGGGGACGAGTCGGCGAGCTTGATATCGCCGGCAACGAACTTCAGCGGCTGGCTCAGCTTGACTGCCGTGCCTTCGATCGTCGCGGTCGCCGGTCCTGCCGCCGGGGTCGCGGCAGTGCCCGGAGCGGCAGCGGTGCCCGGAGCGGCAGCGGTGCCCGGAGCGGCGGCGGTGCCCGGAGCGCCTACCATCGTCACCTTGGTCGCCTCAGAGCTCAGCGCCAGCTTCAGCGTGGACGGCGCGAAGCCGAGCTTGTTGAGCTGCTCGAACAGCTCCGTAATCTCGACGTCGCGGGTGGCGCGCGGCGAGATCGTGATCGTCTTATGCTCCTTGCTGACGTGGACGTTGTCGATCCACTGCAGCGGGGAGTTATTGCGCAGACCCTTGTCAAAGCCCAGGCCCTTGTCCAGAGCCTTGGAGCAGACCTGGCAGCAGATGTGCTTCAGGGTCGCTTCCAGCCGGTAGTCGCTCAGACCGCTGAACTTGATGTGCTCGGCGGTGAGGCCGGTGTCGTAAAGGACCCGATTGAGCTCGACGAAGTCGATGACTTTCAGATCCTTGACCGTTACGTCGACCCAGCTGGAGTAGTTGTTGCCGTCTTTCTCGACCGTGTTTTCTTGACCGGGCAGCGAAGCCTCGTCGGGAATCGAAATCACTCCCACCCAAGGTAGCTTCTGCAGGGCAGCGCGGACATCATCGAGACAGCCGCTGCAGCAGAGGTGATTCATCTTCAAGCTGACATGCGGCGTCGCGATCTTCTGGTCCGCCTTGGTGCGCTGACTCCCTCGATACATCTCCTTCAAGGGACGCGGATTCTTCATGTAGTCGTAATACGCCATGGCACCGGCCCACGCGAAAGCCAGGACGATCACTTGCCGCGCATTGCTGAATCTCATAAAGGGCATACTAATATCCTCGCCTTGGGCGGTCCTTGGGACCTGCCGGTCTGCTGCCGCTAGAGGCTCCTCTCGGAGCCTCCACTCGCTGTTCCTTTGCCGCGCGGTTTACGCGGCGTGCCAATTTGTGGGTCTACCTGAGACTTTCGGGCCGACCCCGTTACATGCTGTACCGATCGAAGAAGGAGATGATGTACAGCGCCGGGAACAGCAGGATGAAAGAGGTCAGGATCGAGAACCCGAACACGAATGCGATTCTCTTGCCGGTCTCTCCATGCCGCGCCAGCCGTGTTTCTATTTCTTCGACCTTTTGGAAGTCGCTGCTGAGCTGATTGGAGAAGATGATCGAGAGCACGCCACCGATGGGGTAGATGTGCGGAATCTCTTCCCAGCCGAAGTCGACGACCATGAGCTTGATGAACGTAAAGGCCATGAAGCCGCACCAGACGCGGCTGAACACGCCCACCATGACCAGGAAGCCGGCCATGATTTCCGCCATGCCGAACGAGACGATCCAGCACTCGCGCTTGAACTGCGGATCGGTGCCGATCGCCATGAGGCCGAGCAGCGGATCGTCGATCGACGACGGATAGTTGTCCGCCACGCCGGCGGTCAGGTTGTGGTTGTAGCACTTGAACCAGCCAAGGAGCAGGAAGCCCACGCCGAGCACCCGGCGCAGCCAGCGCATCTGGCTCTTGGTGACGCCGGTGATCGCCACCTTGTGCGAGCTCCACGGCGAGGCCAAATACAGAACGGCAACCGAGACGACGGGCGTCGCGTCGACCGCGACCATCATGCCCCAGCGATTCAGATAGATATAGGTGCCGATGATCATGGCGCCGCAAAGCGGCAATAGAGTCTGGGTCAGGATGAGCAGCGCCAGGGCCACCTGAGCGAACTTGAAGAACGCCGCTGATGTTGGATCAAGCGGGAAGCTTGGCATGACCAGAGAGTCGTTGGCGGCCGAGTACATAAGCACAAGGCCGGGGCTGCGCATGAAGACGATGATGATCCACTCACCGAAGGTCGAGAACCACTTGCGGCGGACCGGCCGGTCGGTGAGATAGCACGCCAGGTTGTGCAGGCTGCGCTGCGCGTTGCCGCGCAAGACGCCCAGAACCTTGAACAGAACGAACTCCGCAATCGACATGCGGAAGAGCCAGATCACAAGGAACGCGGTCAGAACAACGGCGACGTTGATGCCAATCCGCCAAATATTGGGATTGACGCCCAAGATCCACCCCGGATAGTGGCCCTGGATGAAGAACTTCGGATCCAGGGGGTGCTTGAGGTCGTGCTTAATAAAGCGCTCGTGCGCGTAAGCTACTGCTGATAAGAGCAGCAGAAGCGAACTAAGTACTGCAGCTGTTCGCTTTTTCATGCCCAGTCCTTCTCATATTCAAGTGATCGTTCAAATCCCTGCGGGTCCGTAATAAGGAGGTAGTCTCCTTCCCGTCGCAGGATCTTTTCTTCTTGCATCTTATTGAGCAGGCCGGCGACGCGCTCATGGTTGGCGCCGATCATGTTCGCCAGGATCTGCGGAGTGAGCTTGATGTTGATGCGCAGACCGTCCAGCCGCTGCTCACCGTGCTCCTTCGACAGACGGATCAGGGTGCGCATCACGCGGTAGGGTACGTCGCGGAACGACATATCCAGAATTTCTTCATCCATCTTGCGGATGCGATCGCAGAGCGCCTCAAGAACCTTCCACAACACCTCCGGCGACTTGTGCGTCAGGGAGCGGAAGTCCTTCTGGCTGATGCCGAGGAGCACGGTCTCTTCGTTGGCGGCCACCGAAGCGAGGCGCGGCGCTCCGTCGAGAAGTCCCATCTCGCCGAAGAAGTTGCCCGGCCCGAGGGTGTTGATCGTCTTCTCTTTCCCATCGAGCGAGGTCTGATACACGCGGACAGAGCCCGAGCGGATGACGTAAAGGACGTTGGAACGATCACCTTCGAAGAAGATGACCTTATCGGTGGGAAACTTTTCCTGAACCACGATTTTGGCGAGCTGCTCAAGCTCGCTCTGGTTCAATTTCTGGAAAATAGAGACTGAACTCAGCCCATCCATTGAGTGCTCCTGCTAGTGCCATCCATGGCGATTGCCTCTTCCCGGGTGCTATCAAGTCACCGCGTCTCAGCGCCTTGGTCCACGGAACCTACGAGAGGCCACAAGAGAGAATAAGGGCTCTCTCATCCCCGCGCCGGCCGGCGGCGCCGACCTTTGCAATGCTTTATTTCACTCGCTGCGTACTCGTTCCCAATCCTGCTTGCTGCACGCCAGCCGAAGCTGGTAACTAACCGAACTCACACACCGGGTTCCGACCAACTTCTGTCCAGAGCCCTCTCCCTGCCCCCCAGGTACACTGATTCAGATTCCAATACATTAGTCACGAAGTCTTAAGCCAAGTCAATACGGCGTGGTTTCTCGTCGGGTAGGAGCTTCGATTAGTCTGCTTATCAGCTCCGCTTGGCTCCGCTTGGCCACCCCGCCCACGGACACCTTCGTACGCCCTCGGCACTTACTTGGCAGTCGTCGCTACTACGTACTTGCGGGCTTTTAGTTATCGGCTTGGCGCGTTGGCAAGTTCCGAGTGAGCCGCAGGCGGAGCAAGCGATCGGGACCCCTAGATACCGGTGTGCGATCGATGACATTTCGCAGGCAAGAGGCATTATAAAAAACAATCCGCCGGCCCGCTACTCTGTAAATGGGTCGGAGATTGGGCTTGCGCGCAAGTCGGTGTGTCCATGAGCACATACGACAGGTAGGGAGCTTGACCGGGGGCTCAGTGCGCCGCGCAATAGCGGTGGAACGCAGGCAGAGCGCAGGCAGAGCGCAAGCAGATTGGGCCGCTTATCGCGGCTAAGTCCGCAGAACTAAACGCAACCGTCTGCGAAGAAGTTTGGCCGGTTTGTCAGTATTCCTGTATGTCCCATCGTGCGCACTGGTATTCCGGAGTATTCCTTTTGTC
Organism: uncultured Myxococcales bacterium; assembly: GCA_937879845.1. Classification (GTDB taxonomy): domain Bacteria; phylum Myxococcota_A; class Polyangia; order Palsa-1104; family JAEUJZ01; genus CALFML01. Next base: position 11,354 of record CALFML010000278.1, on the reverse strand, counting down.
CGCCTGGTGAGTCCGGGTGCGATACGCAGGAATTGCCGGTTTCGATTGGGAATAGGAATGAGGCGCCGCGAGTTTCAGATCCAGGTCGGAGCGGCGCGGGGCGATCGGTAAAGCGGCGCAAGCGGTCAGAGCGTGATGCGGGTGCGGCCGCCGCGGTGCAGGACTTCGGCGAGCGTGTTTATCGCCGGCGGATCGGCATCGGTCAGGCGCAAAAGGGCGCGGGCGAGGATCGACTCGGTGGTGACGGCGCGGCTTGACTCGACGCGGTCGTACAGGCCGGCATCGCGATCGCTATCGGTGACGGCGCGGCCAAGCGATGCCAGCTGCGCGCGGGCGTCGTGCACCCGCGGCCGGGACAGCGGCTGACCTTTCTGCCAGGCCACCGCGGCGTTTCCCACTTGCTCGAACTCGGCCAGCCCGCCCTTGTGATACCAGGCGACGCCGCCGCGCGGACCTGCGGGATGGCCGAGATCGGCGAACAGGGCGAGGGTCTCGGCCCCGGTCTCGGACAGCACCTCGCCGGCCGCCGGGAGACAGGGGCTTGGGAACAAGGGTTCCTCATAGATATCGGTCCAGTCGCTGAGCACATCGGGCCAGCGCGGCTTGCGCAGGGCGGTGGCGGACTCGGGCTCGATCACGGTGCACGGCCGCGCCTTTTGCGTGAGCCGCAGCACCGAGACATAGGCGCTGCCGCGCCACACCGCGGCCAGACGGCGGTTCAGATCCGGAGGGTAATCGCCAGAGATGAAGAGCCATTCGATCATGGCCGCTATTGTAGCCCGAGATAAAAACTGGCGCGGGTCCCCCTTCCCTGCGATGTTTCCGTCGGGCCTTGGGGCCCGCCGAAAACATCTCCGGTCGGCCCACGCCTATTGGCTACCGAACCTGGGCTAGGAGCTTTAGGTGTGAAAGAGGGCTAAAGGCGAACGTCGATATGGGCCTTGCGGCGCAGCTCTTTGGTCCAGCTCTGGATGCCTTTTTCCACTTGCTGGTCGTAGAGCTGGCGGCGCAGCTGCTCTTTGACTTCGTCGAACCCGCGCACCTCGGCGTTTTTCTTCTCCACGAGCTGCAGGATGTGGAAGCCGCGCTCCGAGCGCACCGGCCCGCGCAGATCGCCGGCGTCCATGCTGGCCACGGTATCGCGCAGCTCCTCCGGCAGATCGCCGCGCGCCACCCACCCCAGATCGCCGCCGCCCTTGCTCGCCCCCTCGTCCGCGGCGGTCTTGGCGAGCGTCGCGAAATCGGCGCCGCTGCGCAGCTGCTCGACGAGCTTGCCGGCGAAGCGCCGCTTGTCGTTCACCGCGTTCTCGGAAGCATTGGCCGGAACCGGGACCAGGATCTGCATGAGGTGCACCTGCAGCTGATCCCCGGTCGCCTGGCGCACCGTCTGCGCGTACAGCGCCCGCACCTCATCATCCCCCACCGAGATCCGGCTGCGCACGGTCTGGTTTATGACCTTGAGCTCGAGCAGCTGCTGGCGCAGGGTCTTGCGGTAGGTGTCCATGGTGAACCCCTGCTGCTTGAGCGCCTCGGCGAACTGGAAGTCGGTGAGGTTGTTGCTCTTTTTGACGTCTTCCAGGGCCCGCCGCATCTCGTCTTCGGCGACGTAGATCTTGAGCTCGCGCGCCTGCTGCGCGACAAGCTGCTTTTCGATCAGCGTATCGAGCGTCTTGCGCCGGTGCGCCTCGAACTTGCGCTGGCCCTCCGCCGACTCCAGATCGAGCTCGCCGAGCTCGCCGCGCAGGCTGAGCACCGCGGTCTGATTGACCTCGGACTCCAAGACGATGTCGTCATTTACCACCGCGACGATGCGATCGACGACGGTGGCAGCGCGGGCCGGGGCGGGCGAGAAAACCGCCGGCAACAGCGCCGGGCGCAAAAGCCCAAGGCCGGCCGCGACAAGCACACGATAGAGGCGGGTCCGGGATCGCATGGTTCTGTTCTCGGTTCTCGTCATTTTTGCGCTGGAGGCTGCACAGAGGGTTTTTCCGGCGGCGGCGGCTTGACCGCAGGCACCGGCGCGCTGGGCCGGGCCGGAGAGGCCTGCGGCACGTCTTGGCCGATCGGATGATAGCTGCCGGTGCCTTTTTGCGGCCGCAGATCGTCTGGCGCGCCGGCCGCACTGGATAAATCGACGCGCACCTGCGCCAGCTGAGCGTCGTTGATGGCGATCCGGAGCTTCTTACGCACCGACTGCTCGTAGTCGTCCATCAGCTTCTGCCGGCGTTCGCGAAAGAGCTTGGCGCGGATCTGCTGCGCCACCTCCGGCAAGGTCCGCACGAGCGCGCGGCGCTGCCCGGTGAGCTTGAGCACGGCGTAGCCGCGCCCGATCTTTATCGCCGGGCTGACATCGCCGACGTTTACCAGCTTGAAGGCGGCGGCGACCAGCTCGGCCGGCAGCTCGCGGTTCTGGGCGTCGAAAAAGCGCAGATCACCGCCGCGCTCTTTGGTCTCCGCGTCGGTGCTGTACTGGGTGACGAGATCGCGGAAGCCGGCGTTTTCGATGCCGCGGCTGCGCGGATCGGCAAGGACCTTATTGGCCGTCGCCTCATCGGCGACCAGGATGAGGCTGGCGCGGACCTCGGGCGGGCGGTTGTACTCGTCCTGGTGGCCGTCGAAGTAGGCCTGGAGGTCGGCGTCGGGGATGTCCTCGGCTTTGAACCGATCGATCTGCTGCTTGAGCAGCTTCTGGATCATCACCTGCTTCATCGCCCGCACCACCTCCGGATCTTTATCCAGACCTTGGCGGCGCGCCTCCGCGGCGAGCACTTCGAACTTCACAAGGTTGTCGAGAAACTCTTTTTTGTGGTCGAGCGTGGCGTAGCGCGCCCGCACGTAGGGCGACTGGCTGTTGAGGCGCTCTTCGAACTCCGCGACCGTGATCGCCACCTCATCGACCTGCGCCAGGACGGCGTCCTTCTTGCTCGCCCGCTTGGCCGACAGGTCGCGGCACCCCAGCCCGCAGCCCACCGTCGCCAGGAAACCGACGAGCAGCCAGCGCGAGACGGGCCCCTTCACGCGGCAGCGGTTATTTACCATGCGGTAGCAATACTCCAGCGACTCAAGGCGTGCAACATCTGTACGAGCGGGGGCAGGGTGGAAAGGGGCCGGGCGGCACTCACTTGAGACGATGATACGGGTCGCTGCTCGGCTCTTCGGGTTCGTCGGGCGCCGGCTTTTCCGCGGGCTTTTCGGCGGCGGGCTTTTCGACCGCGGATTTTTCGACCGCCGCGGGTTTTTCGACCGCCGCAGGTTTTTCGACCGCCCCAGGTTTTTCCGGCGCCGGGCTGGCGGCGGGTTTTTCCGGCGGCGGGCTCGCAACTTCCGGCTTTGCGGGCGGAGCGGGGGCCGGGACGGCGGCGGGAGCGGGCGCGGGCACGGGCGCGGGCACGGCGGCGACCGGCGCCGGTTGGAGGACCGGTGCCGCGGTCGGCAAGAGCGCTGGGGGGCTTGGCTGAATCGGCGCCAACACCGGCAGCGGGCCGGGCACCGTACCGGCCGGAACCGGGGCGATGCCGGCCGGCGGCACGACGCGCGGCGCCGCGGGACCGGCGGCGGGATTGGTGGCATCCGCAGGCCGAAGCTCGGCGCCATCGGGCGTGGGTTTTTTCGCGGCGCTCGCTGGGGCGGATTTGATAAGCGGTACCGATGGGCGACCGCTAGCGACCGAGCGCGTCGGTACACCGGGCGGCGGCAGCGCCGCACCGATGGTTGGCGGCGGCGGCGCCGGCGGCGGCGGATGGCCGGCCCACTGCGCATAAAGCAGTCCGACCAGAAGGCCGATGGTCACCGCACCGCCGACCCCGAGCAGCGGGACCCAGTGGCGGCGCAGGAACGGCACCGGCGTCCCGCGCGAGTCATCACGGCGCGAGCGCTCATGACGGCGTCCCAGGCGGCTGCGGTCTACGCGCTCCGTCCGATCACCGCGTTCGCGGTCACGGTCGCGGTCACTGCGGTCGCGGTCGCTGCGGTCGCGGTCGTTGCGGTCGCTGCGGTCGCGGTCGTTGCGATCGCTGCGGTCGTTCCGGTCCTCACGCTCCGCCTGCTCCGCCGCTTCCAGATCATCCGCCTCCGCCGCCTCGGCACGAGCGCGGCGCGGCATTGGATCGTCATGGCCCTGCTCGCGCTCATGGTTGCTGCGGCGTCCGCTCTGCCGGCCGCGGGCGCTGCCGCTCTGGGGCGGGCGGCGATTGGGATCGCGGCCGGAACGCGGTACGGCGGGCCGCACGTTGGCGCCGAAAAACGCGGCGTGTTCCGGCTCCAGCTCGGGCGGCTCAGGCGGCTGCGCGGCGGCCGGCTCGACTTTTTGCGCCCGCGCGGAGGTCGGCGGCGCGGCGGCCGGGCGGCCGCTGGCAATCTGCTCCAGCGCCTGACCGACATGCTCGGCGGTCGCCGGCCGCTCCGCCGGCGACTTGGCCAGGGTGCGCAAGATCAGCTCGGCCAGCGGATCGGCCAGCCGCGGGTTGAGCTGCCGCGGATCCGGCACCGAGTCGCGGACCTGGCTGAGCAGCACCTGCAGCCCCGCCTGGCCCTCAAACGGCACGTGCCCGGTCGCCATCTGATACAGGATGCAGCCGAGCGAGTAGATGTCCGCCCGGCCATCGACCGCCTGCCCGGAGGCCTGCTCCGGCGCGATGTAGTGCGGCGTGCCGAACACCGTGCCCATGCGCGAGATCGGATCCTCGCCGGGCGCGGCGTGGGCGATCATCTTGGCGATGCCGAAGTCCACGACCTTGACCACGTCGTTTTCGCCGCGGCGCTCGGTAAGCAGGATGTTCTCCGGCTTCAGGTCGCGGTGCACGATGCCCTGCGAGTGGGCTTCGGACAGGGCGGACGCGATCTGGGCGCCGATGTGGGCGATGCGGCCCAGCGGCAGCGGCTTGCCCACCGCCAGCACCGACGCCAGCGCCAGGCCCTCCACATACTCCATGACGATGAACGGCACCCCGTCATCGGTCTGCCCGACAAGGTGCACGGTCGCGATGTTCTGGTGGTTGAGCTTGGCCCCGGCCCGCGCCTCGCGGACGAAGCGGCGGACGATATCGGGATCTTTTAGCAGATCGGCGCGCAGCACCTTGACCGCGACGGCGCGCTCCATCCCCGCCTGGACCGCCCGGTAGACCGTGCCGGTGGCGCCGTGCCCGCAGACCGACTGGATCTGGAACTGCCCCATGAGAAGGCGCCCGACCCAGGGCTCTGCGACCGGTGCCACCGCGAAGCCGTCCACCGGACAGAAACGAACGCTGTCATCATAGCGCTTGCGGCAGTGAGTGCATTCGGTCACGCACTTGGTTTTAACATTCTGCGGTCAAACCTCCAAGCGTCGCGCCCGCTGGCCGAAGCCCGCCCGCTCGCCGCGACGCTTATCGCTTATCGCTTATCTGGTATCTGGCGCGCCGGCGCGCGCGCAGACGAGCCAAAAGCCGTGACGAAACCGCGGCTTGGCCGCCTTGCGACTGGCGCAAGCGCCGCGCCCGGCTAAAGCTAAAAGTGGATCGGCTTGTCTCCGTCGAGAATTAGCCGTGTGTAGCGTTACCGCCTTTGGTATGTTACTTGGGGTATTGTTTCTTGGGAGCCATAGGAGAAAAGACCACCATGCGAGTTCGTACCTTCGTCGCCATGCTCGGTGGCGCCCTTTTGGCCACTGCGGCCCTGTCCACTTCGTCGTCGGGCGTGTCGCCGGCATGGGGGGCGGCGGCCAAGCCGGCCAAGCCGGCCAAGGAAAAGGCGGACGCCGTAAGCGGCGACCAGGCCAGCCGGGCTGTCGGCGAGCTCGCCGGCAAGTACAAGTGGGGCCTGAGCCCGAACGAGGTGATGGACATCATCGAGAAGGAGATCCGCGCCAAGTTCGAGCCGAAGATCGAGGCGGAGAAAGACCCGAGCGCGCAGGATGCGGTCCGCAAGGAGATGAAGGACGCCGTCGCGGCGATGCGCGCCTCGTACATCCGTTTCAACGGTCAGAAGACCGGCTGGGACGTGTCGATCATCGACCGCGAGTTCGGCCACCGCAACCAGGAGTCGATGCTGGTCATATGGGAAAAAGATCAGCGCCGCTTCCTGTTCTTCTGGAATGAGAAGCTTTACAAGCAGTTCATCGCCTACAACGCCGAGAAGTTCAAAGGCTTTGACTTCGAGACCTTCTCCTCGGCGATGCAGCAGCGCTACGGCAAGGCGCAGATGAGCTTTGCCAAGAAGCAGACCGATGATGAGATGGCGCTCGATTACTATGAGTGGCCGCCGGCGGGCGACTTCCTCCTGCGGGCCTATGATCAGTCGAGCTTCTACGGCAACTTCTGCCTCGGGCTCTTGCAGAAGTCGGTCAACCCGCAGGTGGAAAAAGACCGGCTGCACAACAGCCCCCCGCGCGTCCGCCACACCAACGTCCACGTCGTGGACTCGGTGACCCAGGGCGATGTCGCCACCGATCCGAACGCCGACGTGGTGGACGAAGTGGTCAACAAGCGCTCGGTCCCCAGCGTCGAGCAGCGGCGCATTCAGGAGCGGGTTCAGAAGGAATACAATCAGAATCTGAACAAGAAGTAGCGCTTTACCCGCTGTCCGAACTCGTCGCAAACTCCAGCGCTCTTTAATCTAACGCAGTAAAAAACCTCGCTGTCGCCCGTCCTCCCTTTTCGCAGGTGGGCGCGGCCGCTCGTGCGGAGCGCCGCCGAGCCGCCGACCCGGTCCACCGCCGGCTCAACGCAGACGCCGAGGCCCCGGCGCCAAGCCCTTTTCAGGAGCTCTTATGGCAGGAATCTTCAAGGCATACGACATCCGCGGCACCTATCCCGACCAGCTGGACGAGCGGCTGGCGGCGCGCATCGGCGCCGCGGTCGTGGAAGTGCTGGGAGCAAAGCGCCTGGTCATCGGCCGCGACATGCGGCAGAGCGGCCCCGCCCTGCGCGCCGCGATGATCGCCGCCATCGCCGACGCCGGCTGCGAGGTCATCGACATCGGCCAGTGCAGCACCCCCATGACCTACTGGGCGGTGAACGTCCTTGCGGCCGATGCGGCGATCATGATCACCGCCAGCCACAACCCCGCCGGTTACAACGGCTGCAAGATCAGCGGCCGCGGCGCCACCCCGGTAAGCTACGCTACCGGCATCGCCGACATCGAGCGGCTGGCCCTAGCCGATACGCCGCTGCCCCGCCGCCCGCGCGCCGCGGTGAGCGAACGCAACCTGCTGTCCGACTATCAGCGCTGGCTGCTCGGCTTTGCCGGCGCCATCAAGCCGTTCAAGCTCGTCATCGACACCGGCAACGGCATGATGGGCGCGATGCTGCCCGGGCTGTTCCAGGCGCTCCCCTGCACCGTCGTCCCGCTTTACTTCGAGGTCGACGGCAGCTTCCCCAACCATGAGCCCAACCCTCTAAACCCCGCCAACATGCGCGACCTGCAGGCGGCGGTGCGGCGGACCGGCGCCGACCTCGGGGCGGCGTTCGACGGCGACGGCGATCGGGTGATGTTCGTCGATGAGCGCGGCGAGCTCGTGCCCGGGGATCAGGTGACGGCGCTTTTGGCGGCGGAGCTTTTGCAAAAGGCGCCGGGCAGCACGATCATTTATGACCTGCGCAGCTCGTGGGCCGTGCCGGAGGAGATCCGGCGCCTGGGCGGCACGCCGCTGGAGAGCCGCGTCGGCCACAGCTTCATCAAGCAGAGCATGCGAAGCACCGACGCGGTCTTTGCCGGCGAGCTGTCCGGCCACTTCTACTTTCGCGATGCGTTTTTCACCGACAACGCCGAGCTCGCAATGCTGCACGTGCTGCGCGTGCTGTCGGCCAGCGGCAAGTCACTTAGCGAGCTGATGCGCCCCTACGCCCGCTATCACGCCACCGGCGAGGTCAACTTCGAGGTCCACGACAAGGACGCCTGCCTCGCCCGGCTCATCGCCGGCTTTCCCGGCGCCGAGCTCGGCCACCTGGACGGCCTGACGCTGCGCTTTGGCGACTGGTGGTGCAACGTCCGTCCGAGCAACACCGAGCCGGTGCTGCGCCTGAACCTGGAGGCGCGCACCGCCGAGCTCCGCGATGCGATGCGGCAAAAAGTCGAGCAGCTCATCGGCGGCACGCCCGCCCCCGGCCACTGAAATTGTCAGCGTCCGCGCCACCCGCGGACACAAAAAAACCCCGCCTCAGTGAAGGGGCGGGGTCGCGACACAGCTTCTTGCTCCGGCGGAGGGACTCGAACCCCCGACCCGGTGGTTAACAGCCACCTGCTCTGCCGACTGAGCTACACCGGAATAGGCAGTCGAGAAACAAGAGGCATTTAAGAGGACTTCCGGGGTCTTGTCAAAGTCTTTTTGTGCCCAGCCCGGCGGAGCGTGCGCTTTTGCGCCGCGCCTCTGGACTTTGACCGCCGCTACTTTTTAACTCTCGTCCAGCTCATCGCGATCCGCTCCATGCTCGCCGGAGGTCTCCGCGGCGCCGTCGCCGGGGGTCGGCGGATCGGGGCGGCGGAAGCGATGGACCTTGCCGCCGTCGACCGCGGTGAGCTCCGGTCGGTCTTTGACGACGGCGATTACCACCACTTCGCTGAGCGCTACGGCCAGATCCGGGACCTCACCTTGCCGCTCGGAGAGCAGCATGAACCCATCCTCGATGCTAACTAGAAAGCCGCCGCCGAGGCAGTTATCGTGTTCGTCGCTGGCGCGCGGGCCGAACACGTTGATCTCTTGGCCGATGAAGCGCTCCAAGACGCCGTAAGAGGGGCGTCGGGGGAAGGACCACTTGGTTGGAGGCTTTGTCATACGCCCATCGCTAGCGCACTTGGCACCGATGAGCAAGCGGCAATGTGACCTGAGGCCGGGCTGCCGGGGGAGCCTGGCTGCGCGGCCGTCGTTACAGCTTTGCGCGACGGAAAAAAACGGGCCGCAGCTAGACTAGAATGTCAGTTCAGTGGATGGACATTCGACCATTTGTGAGCTATAGAAAGTTCTATGGCAACTCTGTTGACGCCCCAGTTCGGGGCTCGATTTCAGCTAGATCGCTTGTCGGTGGATGATGCGACGGCGTGTTATGCCGCGCGCATCTACCTGCCGGAAGTTCAGTACATGTACTCCGTCCGCATCAGCGTCCATACCGGGGACTGCATTGTGACCGATGAAGGCACGCTGCCCGCCGGCGCGCCCGCCGCTTCGCCGTGGGTGAGCAAACACCTCAACGCCTTGAGCCGGCAGCTTTTTCGCAGCGCCAAGAAAGACAGCATCTGGCAGCGGCGGGTGATGCGCTGGCACGGCGCCCCCGATGCGGCGACCGCGCCCGAGCCCGTGCGCATCGCGATGTGAGCGGGGCCGCAACCCGCTGGCACCGCTTTTGGCGGCTGTGTACGATGAGGGCCTTTTACGGAGGCCCTTATGTTTGTGGATCTCGCCGACCGCGTGCAGTTTTCCGATGTAAAGCTGAACAAGGTCGCCCTGTGTGAGTCCGAGCGCCTGCTCTTCGACGTGTACTGCCTGCGTCCGGGCCAGGCGCAGCGGGTCCACTCGCACGACAACATCGACAAGATCTATGTCGTCCTGACCGGCCAGCCGACGCTGCTCATCGGGGAGGAGTCGCGCGTGCTCATGCCGAATCAGGCCGCGGTGGCCAAAGCGGGCGTCCTCCATGGCGTGTGCAATGACACGCAGGAGAACGCCACGCTGCTCGTATTCCAGGCGCGATAGGGGGAGGGTAGGGGAAAGGGAAAATCAGCCGGGCTGGAGGGCGTCGAGCTGGGCCTTGGCCCAGTCACGGTCGGCGGCGGCGGTGATGCGCTCGGCTTCAGCTTCCTTCTGCAGCCGCGCTTCGGCGTCTTGGAGCAGCTTCTCCGCCCCGTCGCGCTGGATCTTCTCTCCGACCAGAGCTTTTTGCACCAGCACCACGACGGAGTCCTTGCCGTCCACCTGGGCGAAGCCGGGGCCGATGGCCAGCCGTCCGCGCTCGGTGCCTTTGCGGTAGCGCAGGACGCCGGCCTTGGTGGCGGCTAGAAGCGGTACGTGGCCCGGCAGGATGCCGAACTCGCCGAGCAGACCCGGGAGGGTCACCTCGTCGACCTCTTGTTCGAGCGCCTGCCCCTCGGGCGTGACGACGTGGAGCTTGAGCATGGGCTACCGCGCTCCCGCGGCCAGCTTCTTGTGCTGCTCGACCGCTTCTTCGATCGAGCCGACCATGTAGAACGCCTGCTCCGAGAGATGATCGTACTCGCCATCGACGATGCCGCGGAAGCTGCGGATCGTGTCGGCCAGCGACACCAGCTTGCCCTCAAGTCCGGTGAACTGGGTGGCGACGTGGAACGGCTGGCTGAGGAACTTCTGGATCTTGCGCGCCCGCGCCACGAGCATCTTGTCTTCCTCGGACAGCTCGTCCATGCCGAGAATGGCGATGATGTCCTGCAGTTCCTTGTAGCGCTGCAGCACCCGCTGCACGTCGCGGGCGCACTGGTAGTGCTCGGCGCCGACGATGTGCGGCTGCAAAAGGGTCGAGGTCGAGTCCAGCGGATCCACTGCCGGATAGATCCCGAGCTCCGAGATCGCGCGCGAGAGCACTGTCGTCGCATCAAGGTGCGCGAACGCCGTCGCCGGCGCCGGATCGGTGAGATCGTCGGCCGGCACGTAGATCGCCTGCACCGAGGTGATGGAGCCCTTGCTGGTCGAGGTGATGCGCTCCTGCAAGGCGCCCATCTCGGTGGCGAGCGTCGGCTGATAACCGACGGCGCTCGGGATGCGGCCAAGGAGCGCCGACACTTCCGAGCCGGCCTGGGTGAAGCGGAAGATGTTATCGACGAAGAACAGCACGTCGCGGCCCTCCTCATCGCGGAAGTACTCGGCGATGGTGAGGCCGGACAGGGCGACGCGGGCGCGGGCCCCCGGCGGCTCGTTCATCTGACCGTAGACCAGGGCGACCTTGCTCTTGGTCAGGTCCTCTTCGTAGATGATCTTGGACTCCATGAACTCGTGATAAAGGTCGTTGCCCTCACGAGACCGCTCGCCGACGCCGGCGAACACGGAGAAGCCGCCCTTGGCCTTGGCGACGTTGTGGATGAGCTCCTGCAGGAGCACCGTCTTGCCGACGCCGGCGCCGCCGAAGAGGCCAATCTTGCCGCCGCGGCGGTACGGCGCCAAAAGGTCGATGACCTTGATGCCGGTGTCGAGAATCTCGACCTTGGTGCTCTGATCGGTGAACTTGGGGGTCGGGCGGTGGATCGGCCAGAACTTCTTGCCGTTGACCGGACCGCGCTCATCCACCGGCGAACCGATGACGTTGAGGATGCGCCCGAGCACCTCCGGACCCACCGGAACCTGGATCGGCGCCTGGGTGTTGGTGACAGGCGCAATGATGCCGTGCCACAGGCCCTGCCAGAAGCCCGCAGCGCTG
>CALFML010000277.1 GCA_937879845.1 uncultured Myxococcales bacterium | reverse complement strand
TACGAGATACATTGGCGTGACTGGAGTTCAGACGTGTGCTCTTCCGATCTGATCTATTACTTCCGCAGCCTGATCCGGTTTTTCTACGAGCGGGCGTTCAACGTCGTCACGCAGTTCCGCTTCTGGCCGACCGGCAGCCTGCTCTGCCTGGCCTCCGCCTACCTTGGCAACACCCTGGGCACGGTGGGCTACGATCTGGAATCGGCCAAAGGTCCGGAGGCGGCGGAGCGCGCGGTCCGGCTGAAGGTCTGGCTGCTGCTCATCGCCCTGGGCCTGGCGCTCGGTTTCTTTTTCGCCAACTGGATCTATCCGCAGAAGATCCTGCAGTCGGGACGCATCATGACCTCGGGCATGGCGCTCGGCGAGATCATGCCGATTGCGCCGCTGCCGGGGCTGCGGATCTACAAGTGGCGCCGCGGGGTATGGGCGCTGCTGTTCGCCATCATCATCCCGACGTTTTTCCTGATTAATTTCTTTCTTTAAGCGCCCACGCGCATAGCGGCGGCGGCAGACGGCGTGGTAGGCTGGCGGCCGCCGGCCGGGACCGTCTGGTCATGGCCCCGAAGAAAGGACCGCCCATGCTGCAAGTCCACCACCTCAATAACTCGCGCTCGCAGCGCATCCTCTGGCTGCTGGAAGAGCTCGAGCAGCCCTATGAGCTTGTAAAGTACCAGCGCGGCACCCCGGTGCCTCTGGCGCCGCCGGAGCTGAAAAGGATTCATCCGCTCGGCAAGTCGCCGATCATCACCGACAACGGCAAGACCATCGCCGAATCGGGGGCGATCGTCGAGTATGTCATCGACACCTACGGCAAAGGCCGTCTGAAGCCGGCGGCGGACACTCCGGATTACTGGAAGTATATCGAGTGGATGCACTACGCCGAGGGCTCGGCCATGCTGCCGCTCATGCTCGCCCTTTACACCGGCATGCTCGGCGAGGCGGGAGCGCCGCTGCGGCCGCGCATCGATAGCGAGATTGCCAACCACTTCTCCTACCTTGAATCTGGCATCCAAGGACGCGCGTTCTTCGTCGGCACCGAGCTGACCGGGGCCGACATTCAGCTGCTGTTCGTCTTGGAAGCGGCCGGCGCCCGGCTTGGCCCCTATCCGGAGCTCTCCCAGTACCGCACCCGCATGCAGGCCCGCCCCGCCTATCTGCGCGCCATCGAACGCGGCGGCGAATATGCGCTGCTGCGCCGCTAACAGGGTCCGCCGGTCAACCTAAATACGGAATCAGCGCCAGCGCGGCCCGGACGCTGGCCGCCACGGCCAGGGGGATGGTCAGGTTGTCGTCCACGCTGGTGGAGAACATCTCGACGATCGCCCCGGTCACTCCCGCCACGACGGCGATGACGAGGTGGACGGCGAGCGTCCCCGGCAATAGCGCGCTGGCGACCGCAAACGCCGCGAGCGATGCCGCCGCGACAAAACCGCAGCTCCCCTCCAGCGAGCGCCCGGCCCGCAAGCGGATGCGGCCGAAGCGCCGGCCGATCAGCGCGGCTGCGGGATCGCCAAACCCCAGGACGGCCACCGCGATAGCGGACACCGCGGGCTCGACAAGGATCGATAAAAGCAGCAGCGCCGTCATGTACCAGGTCGAGGAGTTTACCCGGTGGCGCTCGTGCGCATGGGCCACCGCGCCGAAGAACCGCATCAGCCTGTCGTTGGCGCGCGGACTCCTGCGCCGGGCGATTTCCAGCGACCACGCCGTGCCGCACAGCACCCCTGAGAGCAGAGTCGGAAATCCAGGCCACGGAGCCAAGACCAGCACCAGCAGCGCCACCAGCGCCGAGCCGACGTGGAAGACGCTGCGGGCGTAGTTGGTCGGACGAAAGCTGGGCGCCGGCAGCTCCGAGCTGCGCAGCCAGGCGGCCAAGGACTCATACGCCGGATGGACCTCGCGCTGAAAAGCCGCCCAGAAGGCTCGCACCGACGCGGTTTCGGTCTGCTGCGCCCGCTCCAGGGCGGCCATGAGCTGGGTCAGCTTCTGGCGCAAAGCCTCGGATGCGCCCCCCGCGGTTTCGCTTGTCGAGTCCGCGCACAACGAACGCACGCGCGCGACGATGCGACTCAGCTGGGCCCGCGCTTCGGCCTCTATCTCCTCGCGAAACGCGGAAGGGTCGATCTTGCGGAGCAGGGAATGGAGATCGCTGGAGGTCTCCAGGGTGGCGATGGGCAGGGCGGCGCGTATCACCCCCTTAGTGAATCGCACACTCTGTCGCAGCAGGAACACAGGTTCGTCACCGTTCGGTCACAGCGAGTGCCGGCCATGATTTAAGTCATTTGACTTATTAAGTCACTTGACTCATTATTGCTTAAATAGCTCGGTGGCCGGGTCAGGCCGCGCAGAGATTAGGATGAGCGCCAACGACAACAAGCAGCCCTCGCGAGGGCGGGAAAAAGGAAAGGCGAGCACAGGCAAGCCCGAGCGCGCCAGCGAGACCCGGGAGCTCATCCTGGTCACGGCGGAGCGGCTGTTCGCCCAGCACGGGGTGGAGGCGGTCTCCAACCGCCAGGTGAGCGAGGCGGCGGGCCAGTCCAATAACTTCGCGGTCGGCTACCACTTCGGCACCAAGGAAGACCTCGTGGTGGCCATCTTGCGCCGGCACGCTGCGTCCGTGGAGCAGCTGCGCGCCGCCATGCTCGCGACGCTCCCCGGCTCGCCCGAGCTGCGCGACTTTGCGGCGTGTCTGGTGCGGCCCATCACCGAGCACCTTGCCGCCCTGGGCAGCCCCACCTGGTATGCCCGGTTCATCGCCCAGGTGACGACGCATCCAGGCTTGCGGCAGCGCGTGGTCGAGGAGGCGGTCTCCGCGCGGCCGATGCAGCAGACCATCGACGGCATGCTCCGGCTGGTCCCGCATCTCCCAAGCGAGGCGCGAGCGCAGCGGAGCGACATGAGCCGGCTTTTGATCGTTCACATGTGCGCGGAGCGGGAACGCGCCCTGCACGAGGGCAGCGCGATGCCGCGCGCGAGCTGGGCGGCGGCGGCGACCGGACTTGTCGACGCGCTCGTCGGATTATGGCTGGCCCCGGTCACGGCCCGCCCCAGCTGAGCCGTCCGGACGGCAGAAACAACGCGACTGGAAAGAGTGTGCCCATGCATGCCAATACGACTCATGTCAGCAGTCCGCCCAAGATTGACCCCCAGACCCTGCATCTTCCCCAAGACGCCTCCCTGTTCACCCGCGTGCGCGTGGCCCTCAAAGCGCTGAAAGTGCTCAAGGGCGACGAGGGGAATCCCATAGCCGGCCAGCTGGTCAATGACTGCCTGGACCGCAAGGTCTACGCCGCGCTGGTGCAAGAGCTGAAGCGCAGCGCCGCGGGCCGCCGCATGCTGGCCGAGCGGCCCTCCTTGCAGAAAAAGGACCTCGACTTGGCCGCGCTCGCGCGACTTGCGGAGGGAACGCTGGGCCATGAGTTCGCGCGCTACTTCCGCGACCACAAGATCTCTCCCTTCGAGACGACGATCGCGCTGAAGAACGACATCGACTTCATCGCCAAACGCTACCGCGAGACCCATGACCTGCTGCACGTACTGACCGGCTACGGCACGGACGTGATGGGCGAGATCGAGCTGCAGGCGTACGCCCTGGGCAACCTGGGGATCCGGACCGCGGCATTAATCCTCCTGATCGGAACCCTGGGACAGCTCAAGGACCGGCAGTCCGGCGTCGAGCTGTCCGTGTACACGCGGCGGGTGTGGGCAGCGTACCACCGCGGCCGCGCATCGGAGCTATTTCTCGGCTTCTGGTTTGAGCATCACTGGGAGACCCCCGTGGCCACGCTGCGCACGCGGCTGTGCGCCCCCGCGGAGAGGCCGAACTGACGCGGAGGACAGCCGCCGCGCGATGCGGTGCGTGTCTGGGGAGCCGGCGCCATACCATTGCCGCCATCTCCGCATAAAGCAGTACGGCCGAGAAAACGCCGTCACTTCCGCTGCTGCGGTATACACTTAATAAGAACCCATGTCCGATCGCTCACCGGACAACCGCCCGCAGGAGATTCGCATCGGCGCTCACCTGTTCCGCTGGGAGCCCCCCGATGTCGGTTATGTCTGCTATCACGGCGACCTCGAAGGAGAGTCGATGTTCGCGCTCTCTGAGCAGTCGCGGCACTACACGCTGGGCCGGCCGCACCTCTTTCTGTTGGTAGACATGGCGCATGTGGGCAAAGTGAGCACCGAGGCGCGCCAGGTGTTGGCCCAAGGCGGCAGAGATCTCAACATGCGCGGCATCGCGGTCATCGGCGCCACGGGTCCGATGCGCATCATCTCCAGCCTGGTCAGTCGCGCCGTCGATCTGCTAAACGGCAACCGCGATAACCCGACCCGCTTTTTCGAGAGCGAATCGGAAGCGCGCCGCTGGATCGGGGAGCGGCGCGCGGCGCAGACGCTCGCGACCAGGCGCTTTGTGCCAAGTCCTTCGTAATTCGCCGTAATTCTGTAACCGCGCCGGAGTCCGCCGCACTCGCACAAGCTCGAATGCGTCGGCGGATCCCGGTGGAGCGGCGCCGGCCGACTAAGAGATTTCTCAGCGGCCGCGCCCCTGCTGGTGCAGTATCATAAAATGCCCACACAGAGGGAGGGGATACGACCCATGCGTGAATATCGGCGTGAATTCTCGGGCCCGCGCGTCTTGGCCGGCCTGCTGCTGACTTGCCTTGGACTCGGCGGCTGCGGTAGCAATCCCGGCACAGAGTCCAACTCCGCCGCCGTTCCAGTCGGTGATGATGGCAAGATCGTCGACACGAGCAAGGACGGCATCACCGCGTACATAAGCTCCGGCGACTACCTGGCCTGGGGTAAGGAGCCGGCGATCCGCGACACCGTGCGCGCCCACGGCAGTCAGGCGCGCACGTACTTCAACAGCAAGTATCTGATGGCGCGGCGCAATGATGTCTATCCCATGCAGATCGGCGCGATGGCGATCAAGGAACTCTACAACGGAACCACGCTGTACGGCTATTCCGTCGCGGTGAAGAACCGCAGCGGCTCCGGAGCCGAGACCTGGACCTGGTACGAGACCACCGGCCTGCCTACCGTGCAGTACTACGGCATCGCCAACCCGATCTGCGAAGGCTGCCACTCCGCTGACATCGGTCGCGATCGCAGCCTGGCTCCCTACATTCCCTGATCGGGGTCCTTTTACAGCGCGCAGGCAGACAGTGCTAAGGTATGCCTCCGCGATGAACCACGACGCTTTCTATATCCGCCAAGACCCACGTCCGCTTACCTCTACCGGCACCGGCACCGTCGTTTCGACGCTTACGCCGACGCCGGCGGTCGCCGGGCCCTGGGATTCCGGACTCCAGCACGGCGGCCCGGTGGCGGCGCTTTTAGCGACGGAGATGGAGCTTCTTGCGCCGCGTCCCGGGCTGCGGCTCGGGCAGCTTTCGCTCGACTTTCTGAGCCCGGTGCCGGTTCGGCCGCTCCAGGTAGCTACTCAGATTGTGCGGCCGGGAAAAAAAATCGAGCTGCGCTCTGCCCTCTTGTCAGCCGAGGAGGCTCCTAACAACGCGGCGCGGCCGGTCGCGCGGGCAGCCGCGTGGTTCCTTCTGACCGCCCCCGATCGCAGCCCGGCGGTGCATCTTTCCGAGCCGCTGCCCCCGCGCCCGGACCGCGAGATCACGGAGCTTTTTCCCTCCCTGCCGCGGTTTGGCTACGGCGAGTCGCTGGAGTGGCGGTTCACGAGCGGCGGCTTCGACGCGCCGGGGCCGGCGACGGTATGGACGCGGCTGCGGGTGCGGCTCGTGCGTGATGAGCCGGTGCAGCCGCTGATCCACGCGCTCGCGCTGGTCGATTCCGCCAACGGCATCAGCGCGGAGCTCGACCCGGCGCGCTATCTTTTTGTGCCGGTGAACCTGACCGTCTCCATCGCCCGCCTGCCGGTGGGTCCCTGGGTGGGCATGAGCGCCCGCACCGAGCTGGCCAGCGAAGGCGCAGGCATCGTCCATGCCCGGCTCTTTGACGACAGCGGCTACTTCGGCCAGGCGATGCAGACGCTGTTCGTCGAGCCGCGCAAGTAAGGCAAGCCGCGCCCGCGCCCGGAGCCGGCGATTGCCAAGCCGCTTGCGGTCAGGCTCTGGCAACCGAGTCCGGGTAGCGTAAGATGAGGCATGTCTTTCCAGCTGCCGGATCCCGGGCTGCCCTTGGAGGATGCCGTAGTCTGGGGGCCGTTCCCGCTGCGCCGGGCGCGCCTTGCCAGCGGGCTCGCAATCCTGGCGATGGGGCTGCTCTTTTTGCTCATGGGGCTGCAGCGGCAGATCCTTTTCTGCGCCCGCAGCGGCGCGCTGGCGGAGCAGTGCGAGTGGCGGACCGGCCTGCGCGAGCGCAGCGTACGGCGTTTTCCCCTCTCCGCGCTGCAGCTCGTGCGCGTCGTCTACACCCAGACCAGCAACAAGGGCCACGTCAGCCGCTGGGGTCAGCTCATCCTCGATATCGGCGGCAGCGAAAAAGCCTTCCCCCGCCAAGAGGCCGCCGCCGCGGACGCGAGCGCCGCCCAGCTGCGGGAATTCCTGAGCGATAAAGCGCGGCCGGAGCTGCGCATCGACACGGGAGTACAAGTGGGCGTGCTCATAGTCGGCGGCGCCTTCGCAGCGGGAGGCGTCTGGCTTCTGTATTCGGTCTGGTACGGGCGCCGGCGCTTCCGCTTCACTTGGGACGGGCTCACGCAGCAGCTGTCGATGCAGCTACTGTGGCCCCCAGGGATCGCCAAAGGTCCGCCCCAGACCTTTACCCTGCAGCGGCCGGTCGAGGTCGAGATCGGCTGGGAGGAAGTAAAGGATGCGTTTACCAGCTCACGCTCCCCCGGGCCGCGCGGCGGGCGGCTGCGGGTCCACCTGCAACATGGCGGCAGCGAGGCGCTGTTGCCGTATCCGCTGCCGGGCTACCGGGTGCATATCCGCGCCGCCGAGCGGCTGCGGGCGCTTTTGCGCTGTCCGCCGCGCACCGCCGAAGCCGCGGCGCGCATCGAAGACGCCTACGCCGCGGAGCGGCCCAAGCTCGGGCCGGGCTGGACGGGGATAAGCGGTCAAATCGCCGCCACCTGGCTCGGCGCATGCTGCGGCGCGCTGCTCGGCATCGCCGCGAGCGGGGTGCTGGGTCTTTTGCTCGGCGCCATCAAGCTCCGTGACTCGGCCGACGGACCGTGGTTCTTCGGCGGCATGATCGGCGGTATCGCTTGCGGCATCGCGCTGGCCTGGCGGCTGCTCCTGCGGCCCGATGAGCGCTGAGGCGGCGGCCGCTCGCCGGGGCGCAAGCTCAGAAACGGAACAGCCCCACAAACGCCGGCGACCCCACCCCGACGATCGGCGTCCCGACCATCGTCAAGGTACCGCCGGCGCCGATCTTGAAGACCACCAGGTTTCCCTGGTTGGGAGTCGCCGCCGTGCGCTGGTTGGCGACCACCAGCAGCGTGCCCGTATCGTCGATGCCGAAGCTCCGCGGAACCTGGCCGCGCGTCGGCTCGTTTCCCGTTAAGGTGAGCGCTCCGGTCGCCGCATCGACCGCGAAGATCGCAATCGCATCCAGGCCGCGGTTGGAGCCGTAGACGTAGCCGCCGCCCGGATGCACCGCGACCTCGGCGCCGGTGTTGGGGGTCGTCGTGCCGGGCGGTAAGGTCGATACCGTGGCCTGCGGTGTAAGCCTGCCGGTGGCCGCGTCGTAGGCATAAGTAGTCATCGAGCTGGCCAGTTCATTGATGCCGAACGCCCACTTGTCGCTCGGATGGAAAGCCAGGTGACGCGGACCCGCGCCGGCCGGCGGGCTCACCGATGCCGGCGTGTTGGCCGTGAGCTTGCCGCTACCAAAAACATACTGCGCAATCGTGTTGGCTCCTAAACATGGGACAAAGGCATACGCGCCGCTGGCGCTGGTGATGATAAGGTGCGCCTTGGCCCCCGGAGCCTTGCTGTCGCTCGCCGCACCCAGGGTGCCATCGCCGAGCACGGGAAACACGGCAACCGATCCCCCGCCGTAGTTCGCCACCAAGACCGAGCTTCCCGTCGGGTTGACCGAGACATGCGCCGGCCCCGCCCCAAGCGTCGAGGTCTTGCCGCGCGGCGCAAATGCTGCAGTCTGCGGATCAAACCCGAACGCCAGCACCTCGGAGTTTGTCTCATCGACGGCAAACACGCGCGAGTTGCGGGTATCGACGGCCAAGAAAGAGGGGTTCGCCCCGGCCGCAGTCGCCCCTTTGGGAGTCAGCGTCCCGGCGGCGGCATCGACCTGGAAGACGCGAATCTGTCCGTCGCTGGATCCGGTAAAGGCGTAAAGCGGCCCCTTGGCCGCGGCGTCCGGGATCGCGGCGTCCGCAGCACCGCTGTCTTTTGCTCCCGCATCGCTCGGCGGGCTGCTGCCCGTGGTCGTCGAGCAACTAAGCACTGCGAACCAGAGTACGAGCCAGCGTGTAGATCTCACCCCATGAGTGTACGCGACCTACCCGCAGAGCGCAGCGGTGCTGTTGCTTTATCCTTTGGCCCAAGCCATCTACGACGCTGCCGCCGCGCCGATGTGAGTCGGAGGGGGTCCTGCTGTGCGGTGTGAGCTCGCGTGAGTGCTCGCCCAGCCGAGAAGAGCCCTAGCGTCGGTACGATTTTGGCTATAATCACTTGGCCGCTCCTCCATGCCGACACCGAAGACCGACTCCATAGATCCCGCTTCTCTGGAAGAGCGGTTTCGCGCAGCGGGCGGCGCCACCGCGGAGCCCGGCCTGGTCATGGTCTTCGCCGCGAGCCAGCCTTACTGCTCCCTCGTGCCGCTTGGACCGACGCCGCTTGAGATCGGCCGCGGCCAGGGACTGTTCACCGAGCACCCCGATTCCCTGATGTCGCGGCGTCATGCCCGCGTCTCTTTTTGCGACCAGTCCTTTGTTGTCACGGACCTTGACAGCCGCAACGGCAGCGCAGTGGACGGCGTGGCGCTGCACGGCACGACCCGCGTCGCTCCGGGGGGACTTATCCGGCTCGGCGGCACTCTGTTTTATTGCTGTTCGGATCTGGGACCGTTCCGGAAGTTGGGTATAAATAGAATCGGGCACCGGGTGCTCGGGCCGGCCCTGCAGTCGGCGCTTCG
>CALFML010000276.1 GCA_937879845.1 uncultured Myxococcales bacterium | reverse complement strand
ACCAAGATCCTCTACTCGCTGCTGAACAAAGATCCGCGCATCCTGTGCGAGCGCGCCTTCGCGCCGTGGGTCGATATGGAGGCGGAGCTGCGCCGCCGCCAGCTGCCCGTGCTCACCTTGGAGTCGGCGCGCCCGCTGCGCGACTTCGATGTCGTCGGCCTGTCGCTGCAGTACGAGCTTACGTGGACCAACTGCCTGACGCTTTTGGACCTGGGCGGCATCCCGCTGCGGGCGGCGCAGCGCGGCGATGACGACCCGCTCATCATCGGCGGCGGTCCGACGGCGACCCACCCGGAGCCGGTGGCGCCGTTTTTCGACTGTTTCCTGCTTGGTGAAGCGGAAGAGATCCTGCCGGATCTGCTGCTGTTTTTTGCCGCGATGAAGCGCGCCGGCGTGCCGCGCCGCGAGCGCCTCATCCGCCTGGCGGAGCGCGGGTCGATCTACGTTCCCGAGCTCTACGACACCGAAATAGACGCCCTCACCGGCCGCGTAGTCGTCGGCAAGCCGCACGATCCGCGGGTGCCGGCGCGGGTCAGCCGCGCCTGGGTGGCGGACCTCAACCAGTTTCCCTTCCCCGCCGACACGCCGGTCCCCTACGCCGAGGCGATCTTCGACCGCGTCAGCGTCGAAATCGCCCGCGGCTGCACCGAAGGCTGCCGCTTCTGCCAGGCCGGCATGATCTACCGCCCGGTGCGCGAGCGCGATCCTGAGTCGATCATCGACAGCGTCGTAAAAGGCGTCAAAAACGGCGGCTACGATGAGACCTCGCTGACCTCGCTGTCGACGGCCGACTACTCGTGCATCCTGCCGCTCATGAAGAAGGTGGTCGGGCGGCTGCGCGAGGAGCAGGTCTCGCTGTCCGTGTCGTCGCTGCGCGCCTACGGCTTAAACCCCGAGATCCTCGATGAGATGGCCAGCGTGCGCGCCACCGGGCTGACGTTCGCCCCGGAGGCCGGGACGCAGCGCATGCGCGATGTCATAAACAAGAACGTCACCGAAGAGGACATCACCCGCTCGGCGGAGAACATCTTCTCGCGCGGCTGGGCGCGGATGAAGCTCTACTTCATGATCGGCCTGCCCACCGAAGCCGATGAGGATGTCGCCGGCATCGTCCAGACCGGCGGCCGCCTGCGGCGCCTGGGGAAAAAGATCCGCCCGGACGCCGACGTGACGGTCTCGGTGTCGAGCCACGTCCCCAAGCCGCACACCCCGTTTCAGTGGTGCGCCCAGGACACGAGCGCCGACATCGATCGCAAGCAGAAGCTCCTGCGCGAGCTGGCGCGGCGGGAAAACGTCCAGCTCAAGTACCACGACAAAGAGATGTCGTGGGTCGAGGGGCTGTTCTCGCGCGGCGACCGCAAGCTCGCCGATGTGATCGAGGCGGCGTGGCACAAAGGGGCGCGCTTTGACAGCTGGGACGATCGCTTCAGCCTCCAGGTCTGGCAGGACGCGCTCGATGAAGTCGGCATCGATCCGACGCCGTATTTCATGACCCTGCCGGTGGAAGCGCGGCTGCCGTGGGATCACCTGGACATCGGGCTCGAAGACAACTTTTTGCTCGATGAGTACAAAAAGGCGCTCAAGGATCGGCTGTCGCCGCCGTGCGGCAAGCCGTTTGCGACGCTTTTGCACCATACGAACCTGGAGGAGGCGCTCGCCGACTCGCGGCGCCTGGTCTGTTACGACTGCGGCGTGGCCTGCGATCTCAGCCAGATGCGCGAGGAGCGCCTGGTCTATCTGCGCAAGCTCGGCGCCGAAAAGCGGCCGCCGGAGCCGGTGTCCAATCAGGAGCGGCGCAAGCAGCAAGGTCCGCGCGGCGGGGCGCGGCCGGCGGCGGCGTTTGCCCAGGGGGCCGGGGTGCGCTACCGCCTGCGCTACACCAAGCTCGGGCGGGCGTCGTTTATCGCCCACCTGGATACGATGCGGCTGCTGCAGCGCATGCTGCGGCGGGCCGGCGTCGAGATGATCTACACCAAAGGCTTTCATCCCAAGCCGGATATGAGCTTTGGTCCGGCGCTCGGCCTTGGGGTGCTGAGCCTTGGGGAGATCTGCGATCTGCGCTTGGCGCTGCTTCCCGGTCAGTCGGAACCGAGCGCCGGCGTGCTGCCGCCCGAAGAGCTGCGCGACCGCCTGCGCCAAGCCGCCCCCGAGGGGGTGCGCATCGACGACGTGGTGCTGTTGCCGGATCACGCGCCCGGGCTCGCCCGGCTCATCGAAGCCGCCGAGCTCGTGGTCGGGGTGCCGAGCGCCGATGCCGCCTCCACGGCCAGCCCGGTTTTGGTGGATCTATCGCCGGTAGGCAGCTGGAAGGAGCGCCCGCTGCAGCTGCAGCGTTTGGGCAAGGAGCGCGGCGAGGTCAAAGTCATCGATGGCCATCGCTACATTGTGAACGCCCTGGTGCTGACCGGCGCCGCCGCTGCGGCCCTGCGCGAAACCCTGGAGTGGCCGGAGAGCGTCTCGCTCCTGCGCGCCACGGTGCGCATCGCCGGGGATGGCGGCATCCGCCCGCGCGAGCTCGCCGAAGCGCTGCTGGATCGGGCGCCGCCTACCGGGACGCGCTACGCCCGGCTGGGACTTTACGGACCCGCGGGGATGGACCTGTGCTCGCCCGCCGCCCTGCAGCAAAAAGGCGCGCCAGCTCGCGCTGAAACGCCGCCCGAAGAGCCCGCAGTGCAAGAGGGGCTGGGTTCCTGATTAGAAAACCTGCCGCGCGGCCGGGCAGCGAGCTAATCGCTGCTCAGCGGCGGCGGCGGCAGGGTCAGTGAGAAAACTTGCCGTACGGGCGGGCAGCGAGCTAATCGCTGCTCAGCGGCGGCGGCGGCAGGGTAGGGGGCGGCGGCGGTAGCGGCGATGCAGTGGGATCGAAATCTGCGGCCGGGGTGTCGGACTTCGGCTCCCCGGCTGCGCCAGCGGCTGCGGAGCTTGGTGCCGGGTCGTCCGTCGCGCGTTTGTTGGAATCGGGCGCGGCCAGCTTGTCCGGCGCCGGCGCGCGCAGCGGGAGAGCGGGTTTACCGCTTGTCTCACTGGCACGGACCGCCGGCGCAGCCGACTTGGAGTCGTCCGCGGGATCGGCTTCATCGGCCGCGGTGGTGTTTTTCGCCGCGCCCTCCGTATCGCCGGACCTATCGCTGCCTTTTTCGTCCTTGGCCGCGCCCGCCTCGCTCGTGCCCGGTAAGAGACGGGCCAGCGCCGCGGAGCGCTCGGCGGACGACATGTTCTGGTAGACGATGACGGTCTGACCCGGCGCCACCTCCGTGGTGCGTCCCACGCGGTTTATGCGCTCGACGTCGGCGACGGTCAGCCCGAAGTGCTTGGCGATCTTCTCCAGCGTGTCGCCGCTTTGACACTTGTACTGCACGCGCTTTCGGCCGCGCAGGGTCTCGACCAGCTCGAAGAACTCGCTGCTGCCGGTGGTGACCACGCGCACCCGGCTCGGATCGACCAGGACCACCTGGCTCACGTCGAAGTCCTTGTCGATCCACAGATCGAGCACCATCTTGGTCGCCAGCGTCGCCTCCGGATCGAGGTTGTTCCAGCGCAGAAGGTCGGCCTGGTTCACCTTGAAGAAGCGGGCGATGGCCCAGATCGAGTCGCCGGGAATGACGCGGTAAAAGACGCGCTTTTTGCCCGGCACCGAGAGCCGGCGGTCGGGCACGGCGACGACGACGATCTCCTCCGCCGACAGCGGCGGCGGGGGACCCAGTTCCGGTCGCGCCGCGGCGGCGCTGGGCGGGAGCAGCAGCGTGATGCCGGTGCGGATCTCGGCGCTGTCTTCGATGCCGTTGATCCGGCGCAAGGCGGAGACCGAGGTGCCGCGCAGCTTGGCGATGTCCTCCAACCTCTCGCCGAAACGGACGATGTAGGGCTCCAGGCGCTCCCCTCTGGCATCGGCGCTTTGGTTGAACAGCGCCGCCGAACCGGGCGGCAGCCGCAGCTCCCAGGTCTCACCGGGCGCAAGCGGCGGCGTCCGTCCGCGCCGCAGGTGGGGGTTGAGCCGCTGCAGCTCTTCCGGCGTGCTGCCGACTACCCGCGCCGCGGTGGCCAGGCTGACCGAGCCGCGCACCGCGACGCCGTCAAAGGCGATCGCCGGATCCGGCTGCAGCTCCTCGTAGCCGAAGAAGCTCTTGTTTTCGCCGACCAGCGCCGTGGCGATGGCCTTGGGAACGTACAGCAGCGTCTCCCAGGGCAGCCCGTCTTCGTGGCGGCACAGCTCCCAGTAGTCGTTGGTGTTGTACTTCTGCATCGCCCGCAGCACCGCCCCGTAGCCGGCGTTGAACGCCGCCAGCGTCAG
>CALFML010000275.1 GCA_937879845.1 uncultured Myxococcales bacterium | reverse complement strand
AGGCGAACTTCCCCTCGCGCATCGCGTTCCAGGTGGCGAGCCGCATCGACTCGCGCACCATCCTCGATCATCAGGGGGCGGAGAACCTGCTCGGCATGGGCGACATGCTGTTTACCGACCGCGGGCAGGCGCTGCGCCGCATCCACGGCCCGCTCATCACCGACCCGGAAGTCCACCGCGTCGTCGAGCACTTGAAGCAGCAGGGCCAGCCGATCTACGACATGGACATCCTCAAGCCGCGCCTTGAAGACGAAGAGGAGATGCCGGAAGAGGACATGGCCGATGAGCTTTACGATCAGGCCGTGCGGCTCGTCGCCGAGACGCGGCAGGCCAGCATCTCGATGGTGCAGCGGCGGCTGCGAATCGGGTATAACCGAGCGGCGCGGATGATCGAGCGCATGGAGCGCGAAGGCATCGTCAGCTCGGCCGACGGTGCCAAGGGCCGTGAGGTCCTGGTCCAGAATCTGTAATCGGTCGCGGCGGCCGGTCCCGCCCATTTCAGCAATCAGGCGAAACACTAGAGGGAGAACGCGAAGATGGCCGCTGCCAAGCCCCCTGTCTCTGAACAAGAAGCGCAGCTTGAGCGCATGCGTCACTCGGCCGCCCACTTGATGGCGGCGGCTGTCTCCGCGCTGTGGCCCGAGGCGAAGTTCGGCGTCGGTCCGGCGATTAAGCACGGCTTTTATTACGACATCCTCCTGCCCGTGCCGCTCGGACCGCCGGAGCTGCAGAAGATCGAAAAGAAGATGCGCGAGCTGCGCAACAAGAAGCTCGCCTATGTCCGCCGCGAGCTGCCGATCGATGAAGCCATCGCCGAGATGCAAAAGCGCAACCAGACCTTCAAGGTCGAGCTGCTCGGCTTGCTCAAAGAGCGCGGCAGCACCGCGGTGGCCAAAGAGACCGGCGATGAGAGCGTCGTCGCCGAAGGCGAAGGCGGCGCCGCCGCGTCGACCGTGTCGTTTTACCAGACGGGCGAGTTCGTCGACCTGTGCCGCGGCCCGCACGTCAACCTCACCACCGAGATCGGCGCCTTCAAGCTCACCACGGTGGCCGGCGCGTACTGGCGCGGCGATGAGCGCAACCCGCAGCTGCAGCGCGTCTACGGCCTCTGCTTCAATACGCAAGAAGAGCTCGACCACCACCTACACATGCTCGAGGAGGCGCGGCGCCGCGATCACCGCCGGCTCGGGCAGGAGCTCGATCTGTTCACCTTCTCCGACCTCGTCGGGCCGGGGCTGCCGCTGTTTACGCCCAAGGGCACGCTGCTGCGGCGGCTCTTAGAGGATTTCGTCCAGTCGCTGCAGGAGCCGCTCGGCTACCAGCGGGTGCAGATCCCGCACATCACCAAGAACGACCTGTACAAGACCTCCGGCCACTGGGACAAGTTCCACGAGGACCTGTTCCACGTCCGCGGCAAGAGCGGCGACGACTTCTGCATCAAGCCCATGAACTGCCCGCACCACACCCAGATCTTCGGCTGCCGTCAGCGCAGCTACCGCGATCTGCCGATCCGCTTGTCGGAGGTGACCTCGGTCTATCGCGATGAGCTGCCGGGCGCCCTGCAGGGTCTGTCGCGGGTGCGCATGATCACCCAGGACGACGCGCACGTGTTCTGCACCCCGGATCAGGTGCAGGAAGAGGCGCTGCGCATCTACACGATCATCGATCAGTTCTACCGCCCCTTCGGCATGAAGCTGTCGATCCGGCTGTCGCTGTGGGATCCCGAGCATCCGGAGAAATACCTCGGCAGCGCCCAGGTATGGGAAAAGGCGCAGGAGCAGCTGCGCAACGTGCTGCGGGCCCGCAACGCCGAGTGGATCGAAGAAAACGGCGAGGCGGCGTTCTATGGGCCCAAGATCGACTTCACCGCCAAAGATGCCCTCGATCGCAGCTGGCAGCTGGCGACCATCCAGCTCGACTTCAACCTGCCGGAGCGCTTCGATCTCAAGTACATCACCGAGACCGGCCAGCCGGCGCGGCCGGCGATGCTGCATCGCGCAGTGCTCGGCTCGGTGGAGCGGTTCATGTCGGTGCTCATCGAGCACTACGCCGGCGCGTTCCCGACTTGGCTGGCCCCGGTGCAGGCGGTGGTCATTCCCATCGCCGACCGCCACAACCCGTACGCCGAGCAGCTCGTCGCCCGGCTGCGCCAGGTGCCGGTGAAAAACGCGCTCGGCGGCGGCATCCGCGCCGAGGTCGACGACTCGCGCGAGTCGATGCAGAAAAAGATCCGCAACGCCCAGCTGCTCAAGATCCCCTACATGCTGGTCGTCGGCGATCGCGAACAGGAAAACGACCAGGCGGCGGTGCGCCTGCGCAGCGGCGTGGACTTAAAAGCGCTGGCGATCACCGCGATCATCGACCGCATGCGCGGCGAGATCGAGTCGCGCGATGATCTCCCCACCTCAGCAAGCCCCGCCGCCCCGGCGCAGAGCTGACGCGGAAACACGCTCGCCACGCTCGCTTCTCCGCGCGGCCACCCAAACTCCACGCCCGCACCCACTCTGGCTTTTTCGCCCGACCCCGCATAGACAGCGAGCGCGCTCGTCGTCTCCGCGGGGCCGGCGAAAGTTCTGCTATGCTCAGGGCATGGTCGCTCCGCGCGTCGAGCTTTATACCCGCCGCGGCTGTCATCTGTGCGATGAAGCCAAGGCCGATCTTTTGCGCCTGCGCGACGAGCTGCCCTTTGCGTTGATCGAGATCGACGTCGACTCCGACCCGGCGCTGCAGCAAGACTACGGAATGCTGGTGCCGGTGATTGTTGTCGACGGTCGGCGGATCAGCGAGCTGCGGCTGGAGCTGCCCGCTCTGACCGAGCTCCGCCGCTGCCTGGAAGGAGTCCGCTAAGCCGATGCCTGTTGTGATCTCTCCCCAGACCAAGATGACCGCGTACGGCGTGGCTGCGCTGTGTACTTCGGCGCTCGTCGCCCACTACGCGATGAGCCTCCCCGATGCGATCGATCGCGGCCGCGAGGGCGTGCGCCGCACCCGCGAGGCGCCGTGCCTGGTCTTGCGGCCGTCGCCGGTAAACGCGGTGCTCGGCAAGCTGCCGCAGCGCGCGCCCGACTTCACGCTCAAAAACCACGACGGCACGGAGATAAACCTCGCCAAGCTGCGCGGCCGCGTGGTGCTGGTCAACTTCTGGGCCACCTGGTGCGACACCTGCGTCGTCGAGATGCAGTCCCTCGACCGGCTGGCGTCGCAGCTCAAGGACAAGCCGTTCACCCTGCTCGCGGTGAGCGTGGACGACGACTGGGAGAAGGTCCGTAACTTCTTTCAGGAAGGCTCGGCGATGAGCGTGGTCCTCGACAAGGACAAGACCACCCCGGCGATGTACGGCACGGAGAAGTTCCCGGAGTCCTTCCTCATCGATCCCGAAGGCAACATCCGCTATTACGTCGTAAGCGAGCGCCAGAACTGGCACAGCGACGAAGTGCAAAAATGCATCGAGGCGCTGCTCGACTAAGCGGCAGCTTGACAGCTCGGCAGCGCCGCGTCCGTCCTGGGTGCGGCTTTAGTTTGGAGCCGACGGGGCGCTCTGATAGCGCCGCGCCTGCTGCATGAACACCTGCGGGTCGAAGTCGAGCTTCATCCCCAGCACCTGGGTCAGCAGGTAAT
The DNA here is from genome assembly GCA_937879845.1 of uncultured Myxococcales bacterium. GTDB lineage: Bacteria > Myxococcota_A > Polyangia > Palsa-1104 > JAEUJZ01 > CALFML01. The sequence goes on along the minus strand of CALFML010000275.1, from coordinate 13,943 downwards.
AGACCACTCCCACCGCCAGCAGCATGAGCGCGGTGGCGGTCGCCGCGGTGGCGAGCGCCGTCGCCAGCACCGTCACCGTTCCGCCGGCGATGAGGAGCCGCGCCGGCTGGTTCAGCTCGGCCGCTTGCGGCGGGGTGAACAGCGTGAGCAGCGAGCTTAGGCGCCGCTCGTCGAAGAAGCGATTGAGAATCTCGGGAATCTTCATGGGGTCCTCTACTACTTACCTGAGCTGAATCAAAGGGAAATCCGGCCCATCGTGAGCTGCGCTCGCCGCCGCTAGCTGCTCCGCTGGCTGTTGAACACCGCTGCCGCCTCATCCGTTCCATGGACCGCCTGGCCGATGACCAGCGCCGCCATGAGCACCGTCAGATATAGCAGCGATACCGAGAACAGCATGCGCGCCCACCGCATCCCCGCCGCCCGCCGCAGCCCGTACAAGCCGACCAGGAAAAACGCCAGGCCCGCGAAAAGCGCCGTCCACAGGTACAGCGGCCCGCCGACGCCCAGCGGCACCAGCACCAGGGTCACCGGACACAGCGCCGCCAGGTACAAAACGATCTGCACCTTGGCGGTGAGCGTGCCGTGCTCGGTGGCCGTGACCTTGTAGCCGGCGGTCTGGTAGTCGTTGCCGCGATACAGCGTGATGGCCAAAAAGTGCGGCAGCTGCCACAGAAACATGATGGCGAACAGCGAGATCCCCGCCAGATCGAGCCGCCCGGTCGCCGCCGTCCAGCCCATGAGCGGCGGCATCGCGCCCGGCACCGCCCCGACCACGAGCGCCCCCGGCGAGCGCTGCTTCATCGGCGTGTAGACCGCCACGTACAGAAGGAGCGCGATGAGTCCCAGGAGCCCGGTCAGATAGTTCACCCCGAACGCCAAAAGCGGCAGCGAGCCGCCGGCGAGCACGAGTCCGGTCCACAGCGCCACCGCCGGGTGCAGGCGCCCGGCCGGCAGCGGCCGGTTGCGCGTGCGGTGCGCCCGTCCGTCGATATCGCGCTCCAGGTACATGTTGAGCGCGTTGGCGCCGGCGACCACCAGCACGGTGCCGACAAGCAGCCACAGCGACCGCCGCGGCTCCACCGGCACCGGCGCCAAGTACAGGCCGGCCGCCGCGGTGAGCACGACCATCAGCGTAATCCGCGGCTTCAGCAGGGCGATAAAATCGCGAACCGCGCTCATGACCGGCTCCCCGTAAACGCGGTGGCGCTCGCCCAAGTCCGCGGCCGTTGCCGGGAGCCGAGCGGCGGCCGGCGAGACGGCCCCCGGGCCGACCGGTGCAGGCAGAGAGTGGAAGGCTGGATCGACATCAGTTGCCTCACATGCAGATTCAAAGTCCGCGGCGATCGCGAGCTTAGCCGCCGCTGCCGGCAGCAGGCCGCGCCGGCTTTTTCACCGGCGACGGCACGGCTTTGGCCGGAACCGCAGCATCTGGGGCCGGCTCAAGGGTGAAACGAAACTCGACCTTGGGCGGCGGCGCGGCCGCGGCGACCGTCAGCTTGCTGCGGCGGGTGCCCAGGCGCTCGTGCCAGGCCTCCAGCGTGTAGTCGCCGGGCGGCAGGTTCTTGATCGCGAAGCTGCCGTCCTCCGCGGTGACGGCGAAAAACGGGTGCTCGACGACCCAGACATAGGCGTTCATCCAGGGATGGATATCGCAGCGCAGCTGCAGCGGGTTGCTCGTTGCGGCGGTGGCCACCTGCCGCAGGTCGATGCGCGGGGCCTCGGCGTTCATCTGGATTTGGTTTAGCACAGTGCTCCCGTTAACAAGGGCGTGCACATTATGCAGGGTACCATCGGAGTTACTGACCAGCACCGGCTGCCCGCGCACAAGGCCGGTGACTCGCGGCAGATAGCGGCACTGACTCTGCGTGATGAGCACCGGGCTGCGCGGCGGCTGATAAGGACCGCCCGCGGCTTCGAGCACGCGCACCAAGACGCTGCGCAGACCGCCGCCCGGGCCGCCTGAGCCTAGATCGATTACCAGGGAGTCATCCTGCAAGGTGACGCCAGCGCAAAACGGATCGCTGCCGCGCGGCTGCGGCGCGACCGCAGGCGGCTTGCCGACAAAGATCGCCCGGCCGCTCACTTCGGCGCCGCTCTGCGGGGGCGGCGGCAGCTGGGGCACAGGCGGCGGCGCGGCGACCGGACGAGGTGCCGTCTCAGCGACGGTACGCGGCGCCGGTGTCTCCGGGCCTGCGCCCTGGTTGCAGCCCGCCACCGCGAGCGCCCCTAAGAGCGCGGCTGCCGCGCCGTGGCGGGCCCGATGGAGTCGATAGCTCGGCCCAGCTGCCGTCGGCGCAAGCACCGGGTGCATAGAGTTATTCGGAGTAGATCTCATAGCTGCGGGTGAGCGAACACTAGGCGCAGGAATCCTTGCGCGCAAGCCTTGCCGCATCTGCGCCGCGGCGATTGGACTGATTCCGAGACGCTGGCGGGAAATGGGAAGTTGACCCCTACGGGGGGCGGTTCTATAGTCCGCGAGCTTTTCCTGGTCCCGGTCTCTCTCGAATCGCACTCACGGAGGTTTGCATGCGCCGGCTGGCTCCGGCTCGGATTACCGACTCAGTTTGTCCCGACGCTGTATGGCGGACTTCGAGCCCCTCGATGTCCGCTCTGCGGGGTCTGCGAAAGCGGGTCGGTCTGTCCGGGCGGTATCTCACTGGGCTCGTCGCGTTCTCTGCGCTGCTCTGCGGCGGTACCCATGAGGCGCTTGCTCAATTCGGGCCCGGCGGCGGGCTGCGGCCAGGCTCGGGAAATCCCGGCGGCTTCGGTGGACCGCAGGGCAATTCCCCGTCTGACAAACCCGAGGGTCCGGCCGAAGCCGCTCCCGTAACAGGTCCCGCCGATACGGCGACCGAGCCGCTGCCGCAGTGGCCGGAGGAAAAAAAGGACAAGGCGCTGCAGTTCCTGCAGGTGCACGGCTACCTACGCGGCCGCGGCTACTTCTGGTCCAACTTCAACCTCGGCAGCTACAACGACCCGACGCTGCGCGCCAACCCCTTCACCGTCCCGTTCTCCGAGCTGCCCGACTCCAGCGGCAACCGCCCGCTCACCGGCTGCAGCGCGCGCAACAACAACAACGGCTGCGTCTCCAAGGACGTACGCACCGCCGACATGCGCTTCCGGCTCGAGCCGACGATGAACCTGTCCGAGCACATTCGGATCAAGGCGCAGGTCGACATCTTCGACAACCTTGTTCTCGGCAGCACGCCCGAGGGCTGGTACATCGACGGCCACGGCGGCACCTCCGATGGCTATCCGCGGATCTTTTCGCGTGGCCAGGTCACGCCGGAAAACCTCGTCAACACCCTGGGATCGTCGATCCGCGCCAAGCGCGCCTGGGGCGAGATCCGCATCCCGCTGCTCGAAATAAACTTCGGCCGCATGCCCCTCGTGTGGGGCACCGGGATGCTGTTCCACGACGGCAACTGCAACGACTGCGACTTCGGCACGACCGTCGATCGGATCATGCTGACGCTGCGCATGTGGAACCACTTCGCGTCGATCTCGTGGGACTGGGCGGCCTCGGGGCCGACCTCGGCGCTGGTCACCAACCAGTCGCTCACCGGCTGGAACTACAACATCGACAACGTGGCGGAGGTCCTGCAGTGGACCCTGGCCATCGGCCGCCGCGACTCGGATGAGTTTATCGCCGACGCGCTGCGCCACAACAAGCCGGTCATAAACTACGGCCTGTTCGCGCTCGCCCGCTACCAGGACTACGACCTGACGTTCAACCCGCGGCCGCAGGTCACCCTGCCGACCACGCCGGTGCAGGACGTTCCGGAGCTGTACCCGGTCAAAGACCTTCAGAAGCTCCTGGAACGCCGGGCGGCCTGGGCGGTGACCCTGGACCTGTGGTCGCGGCTTCAGTACAAGAAGCTGTACCTGGAGGCCGAAGGGGCGACGACGTTCGGCAACATCGGCAACATCGGGGTGTACGGGGACTCGACCGCGACCACGGCGCAGAAGGCGACGATGCAGATCCTGCAGCTCGGCGGCCTGGTGCGCGGACACTATAAGTTCCTGCGCGACAGCCTCACGGTCGGGCTGGAGGTGGGCAGCGCCACGGGACCGCAGAACGGCGATCCCACCGGCGAGCTGAACTGGCGCCGTGCCCGCGAGAAGCCGGGTCTGCCGTCCGCGACGGACGGGCTTATCCACATGAACGCCTCGCGCTTCACGTTCGATCCCGACTACCACGTCGATATGATCCTGTTCCGGCGCATCCTCGGCACGGTGTACAACGCGACCTATCTCAAGCCGGCGGTGACCTACTGGCTCATCGACAGCTTCGGCGGGCAGGCGGAGTTTATCTACTCGCTGGCCAACCGGCCGGCGGTGTTCCCCGGCCACTCGATCAACATGGGAGCCGAGATCAACGCGCGCCTCATGTACCAGAACAAGCAAGAGGGCTTCAACGTCGTCCTAGAGTACGGCGTGCTGTTCGACCTTGGGGCCTTGTCGCAGAACGCCACCGACACCAAGACCGGGCAGCCGGTGTGGACGCACGTCATCCCGATCGACGGCACTACGGCCCAGGCGTTCCAGGCCAAGATTCAGCTCAAGTTCTAAGCGCCCCCCGCCTCTTCGAACCCCCACAAGATAAAGCCGTGCGAGCCGCCCGTCACTTCCGGCGGCTCGCCGCTTCTTTGTCGCTACCGGATCGCTACTGGCGCTGGCTCAGGGTCGCGCGCAGCACCTGCTTCTGGCCCTTGCGCAGGACCACGACGTCGACCGTCTGGCCGGGCTTGTATTTGCGCAGCGCGAAGGCCATGTCTTCGAGCGTCGTGATCTTGCTCTCGCCAAGGCCGACCAGCACATCCTCGGCCTGCACACCCGCTTGCGCCGCCGGGCTGCCAGGCCGGGCGCCGGACAGCTTCACCCCGCCTTGGGCGCCCTGCATCGCAGTGTAGTCGGGGATCGTGCCCAGGTACGCGCCGTAGCCGCGATCGCCGCCGCGCGGGGCGGGGCCGCTCGGCTTCTTGAAGGTCAGTCCCTGCGGCTGCTTCTGCAGGCGCTCGCTCAGAGCTTGCACGATGCCGCTGGCCAGCCCCGCCACCTGGACGATGCCGCTGGCGTTGATCTTGTCGGCGGTGTCGCTCGGGCGGTGGTAGTCGGCATGGGCGCCGGTGAAAAAGAACAGCACCGGCACGCCCGCGGCATAAAACGGGGTCATGTCGCTAGGACCATAGCCATCGCCGCCGAGCTGGCAGGTGAGCGCCGCCCGCTGACACCGCGGCGTGACAAGCTCCGTCCACTCCACGGCGGAGTCGCTGCCCTGCACGAGCACCGTCGGCTGCGTCCCTCCGGCCTGGCCCGCGCCGGCGGTTGCCGCCAGCCGCCCCACCATGTCGAAGTTGAGCATCGCCTTGAGCCGATCCTTGCTCAGCGCCTGCGGCTGGCCGACCGCCGCCGCCGGAAGCAGCGTCTGGGTATAGCGGCTGGAGCCGACCAGCCCGAGCTCTTCCCCGGTGAAAGCGGCAAAGTAAATGTCCGCGCTGCGCGAGGGCAGCGCCGCCAGCTGGCGCGCGGCTTCCAAAAGCGCCGCCGTGCCGGAGGCGTTGTCATCCGCCCCCGGATGCACCGCGCTCTGGCCCGGCGCCAGCGAGGAGCGTCCGCCCAGGCCCAGGTGATCGTAGTGCGCTCCGAGCACAATCGCCGGCGCGGCCGTCCCCGCCGGCGCGGTCGCCGGCAAGAGGCCGATGACGTTGCGCTCGCGCCGGGACTCGCGCGCCAGGCTGATGCTGCCGCTGAGCTTGGCGGTAAGGGCGACCTCGGCGACCTTGCCGGCATCCGCCGCTTTGACGAGCGGCGCCAGCAAGTCATCGCCGGCGGCGGCAGCGGTTTCCGCGTTCCCGGCGGCGGCAGGCGGTGACAGCCACGCGGCGACCCGCTTGCGGCTGATGAAGGCGACCGGCAGCCCGGCTCCGCCTTCGGGCCCATCCAGGGTCAGCTTGGGCAGCGCGTCGGCCCGCGCATCGACGAACACCACCCCCTGCGCCCCGTGCTCACGCAGGTTCCAGGCCTTATAGCGCAGATCCGAATACGAGCGTGCCGCCCCGCCGGAAAACTTATCCGCCGGCACCCCGCGCAGCACAAGGGCAATCTGGCCTTTGAGCTCCAGGCCGTGCAGATCGTCCCAGCCGGCCTCCGGAGCGGTGATGCCGTAGCCGGCAAAGCGCACGCTGCCGGCCAGCTTGCCGCTGCTCGACATCGCCGCCGCGACCATGTCGGCGGGCAAAAGCGCGGCGGCGGCGCCTGGGGCTTCGCTGCGGAAGCGCGAGCCGGTGTCGCGCACCCCGACAAAGACCTCCACCGCCTGAAAGAACGAACGCGGGGCTTTGGGGCCGGCAGCCTCGCCGGCCGGGGCGAGGCCGGTGGCTTTCATCCAGCCGGCGATCTCCTCGGCCGCGGCGGCGATCCCCTTGGTGCCGACGCCGCGGCCTTCGCGCTCGGGGGCGGCGAGCCAGGCGACGCGGCTGGCCACCGTGTCCGCAGGAGCCGCGGTGTACTCCGCCTTGGCGTCCTGCCAATCGGCCAGGAACACGTTGGTCTCGCCGCGCGACTTGCCGTTGCGGTTGCTGGCGAACACGAGCTTGGTGCCGTCCGGCGAAAACATCGGGAAGCCGTCAAAGTCGGCCGAGTAGGTGATGCGCTCAAACTGCGAGCCGTCGCTGTTTATCGCCCACAGATCGAACTCGCGGCCGTGCGGGTCGCCGTAGTTCGAGGCGAAGATGATGCGGCGGTTCGCCGCTCCGGCCAGGCGCGCCGGGTAGTAGAACGGGGCGAACGACGCCACCCCGAAGTCGGTCACCGCGTGCGCGTTTTTGCCATCGGCGTCGCTGACCCACAGCTCCATGCGCGTCGGCCGCACCAGGTGCTGGCCCAAAAGCGCCTTCATCTCCGCTTGCTCTTCGGGGCTGCGCGGGCGGGCGGCGCGCCACACGATGTGCTGGCAGTCCTCGGAGAAAAACGCGCCGCCGTCATACCCCGGAGCATTGGTCAGCCGCTTGAGCCCCGAGCCGTCGAGCTTCATGCGGTATAGCTCCAGATCGCCATCGCGGTCCGAGGTGAACACCACGCTGCCGTCTTTGCACACCGTCGCCTCGGCGTCGTAGTTGCCGGAGGTCAGAAGCCGCTTCACATCGCTGCCGTCCGGGCGCGCGGTATAGATCTGATAGTTGTAAAGCGGCCAGACGTAGCCCTTGCTGCGGTCGGGGGTCGGCGGGCAGGCATCGCCGTTGTGGCGGGTGGCGGCGAAAAGGACGCGGCTGTTGTCGGGAAAGTAGTAGCTGCAGGTGTTGCGGCCGTGGCCCATGGTGATGGGCCGCGCCGGTGCCAAAAGCTCGTTGCCCTTGGGGACGGCCAGGCTGTAGATCTGGTCGCAGCGATCCTGGGCGGTGGTGGACTGCATGATGAGGTGCTGCCCGTCCTGGGCGAAATACGCCTCGGCATTTTCGCCGCCGAAGGTGAGCTGGCGCAGGGTGCGCAGGTGGCGCTCGCTCGGGTGGATGGCGGGAGGGCTGTAGCCGGCGCCGAGGGTCGGGACGGCGGCGGTGCCAGCCGTGGCAGGCGGGCCGCCCGGTGCGGCGGGCGGGGTCGGCGCGGCAGTCGCGGTAGCAGTAGGCGCCGCGGCGGGTCCAGCTGCAGCAGCGGGCGCCGCCGCCAGCGCAAATCTAGGGATGACAGAAAGGAACAAAAGCGGTAAAGAGGCGGTCGTCATGGTCATGACATGTCGTACCCTTGCGGCCGCACCGCGGTCAATTTCGCGGTCAATTGCGGTCCCCGACAAAGGCCGATCCGCGAGGGGGCGGACCCTCGGTACTGCGATCCGTACGCCGACCGGTACACCGGACGTTTCTTGCCTGGTCTCGTGGTGGTATAGTGAGGTGGATATCTACCGTCGCAATATCGCCGCAACAGACATCGCTAGCCTTTCGGCGGACAGCTAAGGAGATTCTGTTCCAATGGCCAGTCGCGAAGAAAACTCACTCTTTCTCTCTCTGAAAGAGGTGCACAACACCCTTCAGGATCGCCTGAAGGAGGAAGAGGATGAAAAGCTCGCCGCGCAGGAGGCGGAGCGCCGCGCCGTCGAAGACGCGGAGCGCCGCAAGCGCGAAGAGGAAGAGGCGAAGATCCGCGCGGCGGAGGACGCCCTCCGTCGCGAAAAAGAAGAGCGCGAGCGCAAGGAGCGCGAAGACCGCATCCGCGTCGAAGAGACCGAGCGGCGGGCGCGCATCGAAGCCCAGGCGCGCATCGAAGAAGCGCAGATCCGCGCCGCCACCGAGGCCATCAAGAATAAGCCCATCCCGGTGAAGCTCATCGCCGCGGTGTCGGCGGTCCTCATCTTCATCTCGATCCTGGTGGTCATCGGCGTCAAGCGCTCGCAGGAAGCGGCCAAGAAAGAGGCGATCGCCAAGGCGATTGCCCAGATCGAGGCCGATCGCCGGCGCGATCGCGAAGAGCAGTCGCGCCTGCAGCGGGCGCTCGCCGAGCGGCTCAGCGAGATGCAGAAGCTCGACGACATGGTCAAGGCGGCCAAGAACGAGCAAGAGCGCATCCAGCTCGCCCAGCAGGCTCGCGAAGCCGCCTCCCGCGCCGCGCGCGCCGCCGCTGACGCCGAGAGCCAGCGCAAGGCCGCCAAGGAGCGCGAGAAGAAAGCCAAGTTCGAGCGTTGCAAGAACGCCGACGACCCGCTCTGCGGTATCTAGCCAGCAAAGAGCCGGCGGGCTGCGGGAAAGTGCAGCGGCCGGGCCGGCTCGCGCTATAACCCCCCTACCTCCCTCTATATTTTCTTCGGCTCTTATCCTGCCAAGGGGTTTGTCATGACGATCACGACCGCACTTTCCTCGCTCAGATCGACTTTTGTCGGCGCGGCGACGCTGGGCCTCGGGCTTGTGGGCTGCAGCCAGCCGGTGGACACCTCGCCCGCGGTGACCATCACCGTGCCCAGCGCCGGCCAGGTGCTCAAAGCGGGGCAGCAGATAGACGTCCGCTTCACCATCTCCGGCATCGACGAGAGCGGCACGGCCCCGGTGCCGTTTAGCATCGTCGGCGGCGATATGAAGGTGCCGGGCCAAGGCCAGGTCCGCGCCTTTTTATCGAGCAGCAACTTCATCGCCCGCACGGTCTCGATCCCCAACGACGGCAGCCCCTTTCTGATCCCCGACCCGCAGTACGGCTCGGCGGCGCAGCTGGTCACGGCCGGCCAGAAGAAGCTCCAGCTGTTCCTCTATTACAACGACGGCGCGGTGGTCTCGCCGCAGCGCGAAGGCATCGTCAACATCACCGTCGAGTAGCCGCCTCCGCTTGGCAGCGCGGCGGCGGTTCGCGCCGCCTCCCCTCCCCGCTTTTGCCCGATTACGCCCGGTCGCAGAGGCGACTGCTGCGGCTATACTCCGCCCGTGCCTAGCGACCTGCCTCTCCCGGTTTTTCCGCCCGCCGCCGCGACCCACCCGATTACCGACGCCGTGACGATCATCGGCGGGGGCCTAGCCGGCTGCGAGGCGGCCTGGCAGCTGGCGCAGCGCGGCGTCTCCGCGGTGCTGATCGAGATGAAACCCGCGCGCATCTCGCCCGCCCACACGACCCCGCTGCTCGGCGAGCTTGTGTGCAGCAACTCCCTGCGCAGCGACGATCTCCACACGCCCGCCGGGCTGCTCAAGGCGGAGCTGCGGCGGGCCGGTTCGCTGATCATGCGCTGCGCCGAGGAGTCGCGGGTGCCGGCGGGCGACGCGCTGGCGGTAGACCGCCACCTGTTCTCGCGCCTTATCACGAGCCGCCTGGCCAGCCATCCGCGCATCCAGCTGCAGCGGCGCCTTGTAGACCAGCTGCCGGAGGGTCTGTGCATCCTGGCCGGCGGCCCCTTGGTCGATGGCGGCGCGGCGCGCACCGTACGCCGGCTGTGCGGCGATCGGCTGTACTTTTACGACGCCATCGCCCCGATCGTCGAGGCGGACACCCTGGACCCCGCGCACTGCTTCCGCGCCTCCCGCTACAAAGACGAGGGTCCGGGCGAAGAGGGCGACTACATAAACTGCCCGCTCACCCGCGATGAATACTATGCGTTCGTCGATGCCTTGATCGCCGGCCGCAAAGTATTGCCGCACCGCTTCGAAGAGCCGCGCTACTTCGAAGGCTGCCTGCCGATCGAAGTCATGGCCGAGCGCGGACGCGACACTCTGGCCTTCGGCCCGATGAAGCCGGTGGGCCTGCACGACCCGCGGCCCGGCGCGCCGACACCCTTTGCGGTCGTCCAGCTGCGGGCGGAAAATCGCTACGCGACGGCCTACAACCTCGTCGGCTTCCAGACCCGGCTCGCCTACCCGGAGCAGAAGCGCATCTTTGCCCTGATCCCGGCCCTGCAGCGGGCGGAGTTTCTGCGCTACGGCTCCATCCATCGCAATAGCTACGTCGAAGGGCATCGGGTCCTCGACTCCACCTTGGCCCTGCGCGACCGGCCGCAGATCCACCTGGCCGGCCAGATCACCGGCGTCGAGGGCTACATCGAATCCACGGCGATCGGGCTGTTGTGCGCCCTGTTCGTCTTCGGCAAGACGCGCGGGCTTGTGGTACCGCCGCCGCCGCCGACCACCGCGCTCGGGGCGCTGCACCACCATGTCACGAGCCCGCGCGCTCCCGGCGAGGCCTATGTGCCGATGAACATCAACTTCGGCCTGCTGCCGCCGCTTGCCGATGCCCGCGCCGCCAAGCGCGCCGGCAAGCACGGCCGCCGCGTCCTGCATGCCGAGCGCGCCCAGCTCACGCTGCCGCCTTGGCTTCAGACCCTGCACGAGCTCTCCGGCGGCGAGCTCCCGCTGCGTCCTTAGCGCTCCCTGTTAACACCGCCGCGGCGCAGGATCACCGCGGCTCGTTCTTGAGTCCCAGCCGCTCGCGCAGCTGCACGATGGGAACTTCCATATGAATCCAGTTGGTGCGCTGAAAACTCATGCGGGCGCACCAGCTCATCACCACCTCAGATTCACCGTTGGCCAGCGACTCGATGGTCTTTACGCCGAAGCGATAGTAGGCCTCGTCTAGCTGGCGGCACATGAGCGCCCGCGCCACGCCGAGGTTGCGCACAGTCTGGGCGATGAACATCTCCCCATCGGTGATGCGCGGTCCGTCGAAGTAGGGCTTGAGGTCGCAGACCGTGCCGCCGACGAGCCGGCCGTCCACTTCGGCGACAAAGAACAGGCTGGGCTGGCGCTGCAGCCACATGCGGAGAAACGCCCGCGCGCTCTCTTGCGACCACTGCTCATCGCCTGGCGATCCGGCCATGCTGCTGGCGTAGATATCCGCCAACGCCTCTAGATCCCCTTCGGCGGCTCGCCGGATCGTCACGGCTTGCTCTGGGCTGCTGCCTTCCATGGCCGCATGGTCGCCGCGACCGCGTTACGGTGCAAGCAGCTGCGCCGCTTCTTCGCGATCGAGGCGCTCGCGCCGCAGGGTGATAAAGCGCAGGTACACCTCCTCCATCTGCGCGCCGAGCGCTTCGATGTTTTCGAGATCGCCGCGCTGGTGCAGCTCCCGCATCAGATCGGGGCACAGGTAGCGCAAGCACAGGTTTGGCCGATCTTGCGTCCGCAGCGAGCAGCCCTGCGGTCCGCGAAATGCGCAGCCGGCATGATCGCCGCGCGGCAGGCGCAGATCCGCCGGCCGGGTGCCGGCCTGGTGCAGGGCGGAGAGCTCATCGTCGTTAAAGGCATCGGGCGTCGCCAGGCCGCAGCAGTGGCCGCCGGCGAAGTGGCCGTGCGGCGGGGCGTGGCCGATCGCGCAGGTCTTGCAGGAATCGACCGGGCCTATCGCCGCGGACAGCTTCAGGCGCAGCTCGCGTAGCTCGTGCGCGGCGGCCGACTCGGCGGCGGATACGGGTGAGGTCGCGGCCTGGCTGGCCAGCCGGCGGCGTAAGGTCAGCGTCTCATCCGCCCGTGAGCGTGGCTGCCGCAGCCTATCGACCAGATAACGGACCGGGATGAGCATAGGGACCTCACAAGCAGCATGCCGGCAGGTCCGCCGGCCAGGCAAGCGCCAACCCGCTCGGCTCCTCGCTTCCGCGAACCGGCCCGGGCGGCGGGCGGACGCGGCGCCAACTTCGGGGGATGCGGCGGCGGCCGCGGCGATGCCCCGTGGCGCCGGTGGAAATGGCGCGGCACCAGCTTCGGGAGATGCGGCGGCGGCCGCGGCGATGCCCGCGTGGCGCCGGAGGAAATGGCGCGGCGATGACAGGGCGAAACAAGGCGTGCTAGGGTCGCGCCGTGCGGCTGTGGTCCCTGCTCTGCGTAGAAGTTCTGGTGTTTTCCGGCGCAGCGTTCGGCTTGCTGGAGGCGGCGCGCGTGCTGGCCCCGCGGCCGGTCGCGGCGCTGACGGCAAAAGCGGCGCTCGGCGCGGTGCCGGGCTGGGACGCCCCGGACGAGCTCGATCCGGCGACCGCCGCGAGCAGCGCCACCGGGACGTTCCTCGGCATGGCGGACGAGCTCTTGCTCGGGCGGATGCAGCACAGCGCGGTCAAGACGCTGCACTTTAACCGCGGCGGCAGCTCGATTTCCTTCCGCGTCGATTTCGCCGATGGCAGCCGCGCCGCCTTCAAGCCGGTGCAGTCTAACCCCCAGTCGGTGCCGCGCAAAGAGGTCGCCGCCTACCGCATCGGCCGGCTGCTCGGGCTGCACCAGATCGCCCCTTCGACGATGCACCCGCTCACCCGCGAGGAGGTGCTGGGCAAGCTCGCCCCCGACTCCGAGTGGACGCGCACCCGCGTCGAAAATGAGACGATCTTCGACGGCGCCGACGGCCGCGGCAAGACGGTCGGGGCGCTCATGTACTGGATTCCCAACGTCGTCGATATGAAGCTCGACACCACGGAGGGCATCGAGCACTGGGCGGACTGGCTCAGCCAAGGCACGGCGATCCCGCACGACAAGGTCGAGATCCTGGCGCAGCTCTCGACGCTGCTTCTGTTTGATGTCCTGCAGAACAACTCCGACCGCTTCTCCGGCGGCAACCTGCTCGGTTCGCCGGACGGACGGGTGCTCTACTTCATGGACAACGCCTTCGGCTTCCAGACTGATCCCGAAGGCCATCAGCGCTGCTGGAGCTACCTGAAGCGGGCGCAGAAGTTCTCGCGCAGCTTCTTTGTCGCGCTGCACGATCTGGACAAGCCGCGCCTTAGCGCAACGCTGGCGCAGGACAAGGGCGGTCCGCTGCTCAACGACGAAGAGCTCGACGCGCTGCTGGCGCGCCGCGATCGGCTGCTGCGCTACCTGCGGGGACTGTTTAACGAGTTCGGTGAAGACAAGGTTCTGGTCTTCCCCTAGGTACGCAGTCAGAAAACGCGGCTTTTGCGGGCTGCGCCGCGGGGCCTGTCGCCTGCGGCACCCCGTCGCTCGCGCGCCGGGGTCCCCGCCTCCGGCGCCACCCGCTTTGGGGTACCCGGGCGCGACAAGTTGGGTGGCTATTTAGCGTGGAGTCTTTGGAGCGGAATCAGCGGGGGCGGGCTTAGTTGTCGCCGTCTTCGTCGGAGGCGGAGTCGCTGCTGTTCAGGGACTTGATGGTGGCGTTGCCGCCGCCGCGGGCGATGCTGCGCATAAACTCCGCCGTCCGCCCGAGCGCTTCCAAGAGCCGTCCAAGATCCGAAAGGCGCGTCTCCTGCTGCCGGACGATCTCGCGCAGCGACTCGATCGACTGGAGGATCTGATCGCCGCCCTTGGTCTGCTCGCGCTGCGCTTGATGCAGGTGCGACACCATCTCGGAGATCGACTCGATGGAGCGGGTGATCTGCTTGCCGCCGCGCGTCTGCTCTTGCGAGCTGCGCTCGACGTGCTTGGTGATGTTCTTCATCCGCTCGGCGGCGCGCAGGATCTGCTCGGAGCCGCGCGCCTGCTCGCTGGTCGCGGTGGCGATCTGCTGCACCGTCTCGGCGATCGAGCCGATGGCGTCGGTGACCT